>NZ_JBEXGT010000015.1:18226-183487 GCF_040607475.1 Sphaerisporangium sp. NPDC005288
GGTGTGTGGGTGTTCGTCGCCGAGGAGTCGGCGGTAGGCGTCGAGTACCTGTTCTGTCATGGTTTGGGCGTGGTCGTATTTGCCTTGTGCGTGGAGGGTGGTGGCGAGGCTGGCGGTCGCGTTGAGGGTGTGTGGGTGTTCGTCGCCGAGGAGTCGGCGGTAGGCGTCGAGTACCTGTTCTGTCATGGTTTGGGCGTGGTCGTATTTGCCTTGTGCGTGGAGAGTGGTTGCGAGGTTGCCAATCGCTGTGAGGGTGTCGAGGTGTTCGGCGCCGAGGACACGGCGACGTACTTCCAGCACCCGCTCCTCCAGGATGCGAGCGCGTCGGTACTGTCCGGCGCTACGGAGGAGAGTCGCCTGGTAGGCCGAAGCGGTGACGGTTTCGAGGTCCTCCGCGCCGAGGACCGAGGTGAACATCTCGACGAGCCGATCCTGCAATTGAGTGGCCTCTGTCCAGTGACCTTGGACATATAGGGCCTCAACGAAATCTCGGCCGGCGCGCAGGGTGTCCACGTCGTCCTCGCCGAGCCTTCGGATTCTGGCCTGATAGACCTCCTCCTGGGCCTGCCGCGCCCCGTGATGATGGCCTTGGCTCAGCAGGATCAGCCCTTGGGTGTTGCGGCAGCGAAGATATTCAAGGGCGTCGGTGGGAAGCTGCTTGGCCGACGTTAGCGCGTCCTCGACGACCGCAGCCGCCCGGTCCGACCTTCCCCGGGTCAGGAGATAGCGCGCGACCCGGTCTAGCAGGTCGATGGTTTCCGTGATGTCGATGTGGAGCCGTCGGGCGTGTTGTGCGCTTGAGAGAGCGTGGGCGAGCAGCGGTTCGCAGGTCGGCCACGACGCGGGATCACGTACCTCACTGGGAAACGCGGTGCTCATTGTCGCGAGCGTGAACCCTGCCCAGCGCGACTCGTCCGCGGCGAGTTCGGCGCGAGTGACGGCCTGCACCATGCGATGGATCGACATGAGGCCGTCACCGGTCTTGGCCAGGGAGTACTCCCGGAGGGCCTGAGTGGCCTCGGTGCGGCGGAACGGGTCGGTCAACGCCTCGGCCAGCTCGGTAGGCATGCCTGGTACCGGAACGAGCCGGTCCAGCGGAATCGCTTCGGCCCCAAGGAATGCGGCGAGGCGAAACAGGGCTACGGCGGCCGGGGATCGGTCGGCCAGGCGGTCGAAGGACACTCGCCATGTGGACGCGATCGTCGCTTGGTGGCTGCTGGTTCGTCCCTGCGTGAACAGTTCCGGCGACTGCTTGTGGAGTTGGTCGAGGTAGTCCGTGGCGGACATTCCGTCGGCGATGACGCTCGCCGCCTGTGCCAGCGCCAGCGGCAGACAGCCCAGGGCCTCCGCCAAGTCCCGTGCCGTGTCGGCGCTCGATATCCCTCCCCAGTGCCGCAGATATTCCACCGCGGCGGGGACGGGGAGGACGTCGAGGTGCCGGAGTTCCGCATGGGGCCATTCCGGCCGCCGGGAGGTGATGAGCACATGCCCTGTATGCTTCTCAGGAAGCAGTGGTAGGAGCTCGGCGGGATCCTCCGCGTTGTCGAAGATCAGCAGCCAGTTCTTGCGGCGGCGCAGTGTCTGGCGAAGCGCCGCTATCGCCTGGTCGTCCTTCTCAAACGGCAGGCCCAGTTCGGTGGCGAGTTCGGCGTAGTCTCCCCGCAAAGTGGCCGGGTCCTCGGCCCGCACCCACCACACCAGGTCGTACGCGACGCCGTGCCGAAAGGCGTATTCGACGGCGACCTGGGTCTTACCCAGCCCACCCAGGCCGATGATCGCCTGGACGGCGGAGGTCGGGCGGTTCGCCCGCAGGGCACGGTACAGATCGGCCAGCGTGTCATCGCGTCCGATGAAACGCGGATCCGGACGGTGCCCGCGAAGTTCGTACACCTCGTGCTCGGTACCAGGAAATCGAACCCGCTTCGCGGACCTGTTGGGGAAGCCATCTCGTGCGACCCGCTCCGCGCGCTCGGCCACCCCGGCCAGCAGTCGGCGCCGGGCCTCTTCCTCGTCGTCCACGCTGCACAGGTCGATCGGCACGAGCGCCGCTATCGTCGGCGGGATGTCGTCGTCGCCCTCGTCCACCCGGATGGGGATCAGGGCTCGTTCCTTGCCCTGGAGGCCTTTGTACTGGGCGGCGGTACGGGCGGCCACCTCCGTGTCATGCTCGGCGGACATGACGTAGAGGGTGTGGCGGCAGGTGGACAGCGCCTCATCGATCTTGTCGAGGCGGTTGTCCCCGGGCCGGATGTCCCACGCCTTGAGGATCACCCCGTATCCGGCGCTTTCCAGTTCAGCCGCGATCCACTCCGCCCACTGCACGTCGGTGTCCGCGTGACTGACGAAGAACTCCGCGGTGTATTCGGTATCCGACACAGAATCTCCTCGGCTCCGCCGTCTGACCTGCTTCTACCGGGTGGATCAAGGGGCCGAAGCGCCAGGGAATCGCGGGTCACGAGGTACTCGGCTCACCGTGTCGGCGACGCCGGTCAGCAGCCGATCGCGGGCCTCGTTCTCCGCTACGCCTACTAGGTCGATGTAGACCAACGGTCCGAGCAATGGGGCGACGTCACATTCGGCGACCCTCACCGGAATGAACCGCCGAGGTTCACCGAGCAACGTCTGGCGATAGGCCGCCGTCCACTCCGCTCGGGTGAAGAGAGAAGCGAGATAGTTGGGCGAGAGCACACCCAGAGTGCGCCGACAGGTCGCCAGAGCGTGGTCCATCTCTGCCATGAAGTTATCGCCAGGGCGGAAATCCCATGCCTGAATGGTAATGGTGTACCCGGCGGTCTCAAGTGCTCCGGCGATCCACGTCGCCCAGCCCTCATCCTTCCCGTTGTAAGTGATGAAGAAGTCCTTCGACCGGCTCACAACCGGACCGTTCTCCGCCATGGTGCCTTCCGCTGACGCTGGGATGGTACGCACAACTCTACGCAACATGCCAGCACGCAACGTACCAATGCCGATGAGGTGGGCGAGATGTCCCATAATGCAGTCCGGATTCCGGATTAAGTGACTGTCGGAAGCCTTGATCAGCCCCTACTGCGCGTCGGTGAGGGCAGAGATCCATGCTCCGCCTATCTCGCCTGGCCCACCCCTGAACGCTACGGGGTGGCGAACCGGCCGGTCTTCGTGTCACTGATGAAAGCTCGCCACTCGGCGACGTTGAATCGCAGCACTGGTCCGCCGGGGTTCTTGCTGTCCCGGACGGCTGTTCCGCCCTCGGGAAGAAGCGCCACTTCCACGCAGTTGTCGTTCGACGTGCTCCGAGAACTCTTGTGCCAGGCGAGCGGGGCGCTGCGGTCCACTGTTTCGCCTCTATTCCTGTTGTAGTCGCTCGTGAAGTTCCGACAGGTACCGTACTGACTCGCCAGGTGGCAATGCCGACGCCTGTGCCTGGCTGAAGGTGAGGGTGTAGCGCTGGATCTCCTCGGGGGTCTCCAGCCAGAGACTGTCGGTCAACGTAGCCAGATGGATCAGGCTCGGATCGTCGGGGGACGGGAAATCCAGGATAACGAATGGGCCGTCCAGCGCGGAGTGAGCGCCCACAGAGTTCGGCAACACCTGGATGGTGATGTTGGGTTGTCGTGCCAGCTCCAGCAGGTGGCGTACCTGGTCGCGCATGACATCACGACCGCCGATCATTTTCAGGAGTGCCGCCTCGTCGATGACCGCTACCAGTGTGGGCGGGTCCTGGCGCCTGAGGATCTCCTGCCGCGTGAGTCTGGCTTGGACGTGCCGCTCAAAGACTGTTTCGTGTAGCACCTGCCCACCTCGGAAGATCGCCATCATGTAGTCCGCGGTCTGGAGCAGGCCGGGGATGACCACGGCCTCATAGGTTCGGATCATGGATGAGCCGGCCTCGAAGTCGGGGAGCGAAGTCCGGAAGACGTCCTGATAGTCGGCCCACCAACCCCGCTGGCGTGACTCGCGGGCCAGAGCGAGCAGTGCATCTCGCCGACGCTCGTCCGTCACTCCGTAGAGATCCAGCAGTCCTCGAATGTCGTGCGGAGCGGGCCGCTTCCATTCGTCGCGTTCCATCCGCGTGATCTTCGAGGGGTCCCAGTCCAACTGCTTGGCCACCTCTGCTGCGGTGAGCCCGGATTCGACACGAAGCTGTCGTAGGGCGGCGGAAAGCCGTCGCCGCTTGACGGTAGGGCTGTTGGACATGGTTCTCCCGGCGTATGGCGACGAATGGAATGTGAAGCTCTAATCGGTCAATTGCCCGTAACTTAAATTACGTCTTGCAAGTTGAGGGCTGCGCCTTCACTATGGTCGCACGACTCGTCGCAAAGAGTGAACGTGTTGTGACGGCAATCCGGGCGGCGTTCATCCAGTGGTGGTGCATTGCGACCACTTTGGGTGTTGTGTTGCTTTGCTGCGAGAGCGTTGAAAGTCACAGTGAATGTCTGAATTGCCAATCTGACTCAAACGCGTAATACGCGAACCGAAATGTCCGGTAGCACAAGCGCGAGCCCCGAGCTGAGCCGGAAAGGAGTGATGGTTTGACCAGGTACGGACACCAGGTGCGGCAGAAGGGGCGTCATCGGCAGGGGGCGGGGTTCGAGCAGGTCGTCCGGCGGCAGTGGGATCTGGCGGAACGAGCCGCCGCCCACCAGTTGGACCTGTTGGAGCCCGGATGGACGGTCCTGTACGGCGTGGGTACGCGCCGCTTCTACGCCCTCGCCACCTGGCCTGCCCCTGAGGCGGTGATCGTTCAGGCGCGGGACACGGACGAACTGCGTCGGCTGATGCGCGAAGCCGAACAGATCACGTGGCTGGGCGGCGAAGCCGGCGTTTCCTCGCTCGTGGCCGACCGCTCCAGTCGGACGACTCGCCCACCGCTGCAAACGTCACGCACTCGGCAAGGAGCCTTGATGCCAGAGACGCCTCACGGTCTTCGCACCGTCTGCTGGGACCTGCCGCACGATCTGTCGATGGTCGGCAAGGTCCGTCGCATCGTCGTCGACACCCTGAACGCCTGGGACCTTCGGGATCTCGCGGATGACATCGTTCTGGTCGTCAGTGAATTGCTGGCGAACGCGGTGACCTACGGAGAGGCCCCGATCCGGCTCTCCTTGTGGGCCGTGCCGGGAGAGTTCTGCGTCCGCGTTACCGATCACGGCCCCGACCGGCCGCGTCACCTGGACCTTGGCCTCGATGCCCTCCACGGACGCGGCCTCGCCATCGTCGCCGCCCTCGCACACGATCACGGCATCACTCCGCTCGCCGGTCGCCACGGCAAGACCGTCTGGGCCCGCTGGAGGCTCGAACTCAGAAACGCCGAGATCACCGCCGGCGACTCGTCCGCCGAGCGGCTGATCGTTCGTGACCTGCCGTTCGTCGGGTTGCTTGAGGCGGAGCCCGATTTCGCGGAACGCTCGGAAGAGAATCTCTCCGTGGAGGACGATCACTCTTTGTGATCGATACACGAGGCCGCCGACCGGCGGCTACTGGAGGGTGGGGCGGGTGGGTTTGTAGAGCCAGGCGTCGAAGAGGCTGGTGAGGGGCTTGCCGCTGAGTTTTTCGGCGAGGGTGACGAAGTCGGCGGTGGTGACGCCGCCGTAGCGGTGCTCGTCGGTCCAGGTGCGCAGGAGCTTGAAGAAGGTCTCGTCGCCGATCTGGCGGCGCAGGGCCTGCAGGGTCATGGCGCCGCGGACGTAGACCGAGTTGTTGAACAGGTCATCGCGCTGGGCGGCGCCCGGGGGGTACTTCCACATCGGCGCTTCCTTGGCCGAGTAGTAGTCCTGGAAGGTCTTGTCGGCGGTGGTGCCGCCGTTGTGCTCGCTCCACAGCCACTCGGCGTAGGTGGCGAAGCCCTCGTTCAGCCACAGGTCCTTCCACCGGGTGATGCTCAGGCTGTCGCCGAACCACTGGTGGGCCAGTTCGTGGGCGATGATGCCCTGGTCGGGCTGGAAGCCGCCGTACATGGGCTTGGTCTGGTTCTCCAGCGCGTAGCCGGCCGAGAAGTCGTCGATGACCCCGCCGGTCGAGGAGAACGGGTAGGGCCCGAACACCGTGGACCAGTAGTCGGTGACCTTGCCCGAGGTCTTGAACAGGAAGCCGAGGTCGTCGCGGAAGGCCGGGTCGGTGGCGGCGTACACCGGGATGCCGCCGGGCGAGCGGCCGGTCTTGACGTCGAACTTGCCGAGCGTGATCGTCGCCAGGTAGCTCGCCATCGGGTGCGTCTCGCTCCAGGAGAAGCTGGAGCGCCCGCCCGAGGTGACCGGGGCGCCGCGCATCTCGCCGTTGGCGACGACCGTGATGCCGCTCGGCACCGTGACGTCGAAGTCGTAGGTCGCCTTGTCGGCGGGGTGGTCGTTGCACGGGAACCAGGTCCTGGCGCCGTTGGGCTCGCTGGTGACGAACGCGCCGTCCTTGGTGGGGATGAAGCCGTAGGTGCCCAGGTTGGAGGAGTTGCGGACGGGGTCGGGCCGGCCGCCGTAGTCGACGGCGACCGTGAACACCGCGCCCTTGGCCAGCATGGCGGCCGGGTCGATGACCAGTTCGTCGCCCTTGCGGGTGAAGGTGGCGGGCCGTCCGTCCACGCTGACCTTGTGGACGGTGAAGCCGTGCAGGTCGAGGTCGAAGCGGGACAGACCCTGCGTGGCGCGGGCCCTGACCTCCGCGGTGCCCGAGAGGTTCTTCACCGCCGGGTCGTAGGAGAGCCGCAGCCCGTAGTGCTCGACGTCGTAGCCGCCGTTGCCGTCGGTGGGGAAGTCGGCGTCGCCGATGCCGGCCGCGCCGATCGTGCCGTCCTTCGACGACCGGGCGTCGGGCGCCTCGCGGGGCGCGGTCGCCCCGTTCGAGGGCGCGCAGGCGTTCAGCACGACGACCCCGGCCGACAGCAGGGCGGTGGTCATCCGCCGTGGACCCTTGAGCTGCATGTCAGGCAGCCTACGTGAAGAACCGCAGGTCATCAGGCGTCTACGACAATGGTGGAGGCGGCTTTGTCGTGCAGGGCCTGCTTTTTTCCGTCGAACAGGATCCACAGCAGGTCGACCAGGCCCAGGCAGCACACCACGCCGAAGATCCCGTAGACGATCTCGCGGACCGCCACCTGCCCGGCCGAGACCCGCTCTTGGGTGGGGAACTGCGCGACCCGCAGGCGAAACAGCCTCTTGCCGACGGTCTGGCCGTTCCAGAAGGCCGTGAGCAGCCAGTAGTACAGGAACCAGACGACCGCGACGCCCAGTCCGTTGACGGTGCGGACGGCCTCCAGGCTGCCGTCGGCGGCCCGCACGGTCAGGGTCGTGGAGAACGGCGAGGTCAGCACGCTCACGATCACGATGTCCAGCAGCCCGGCGAACAGCCGGCGCCAGCGCCCGCCGAGCGGGGCGCCCCAGGGCCCGTACGGCGGTCCGCCCTGGTCGTACCCCTCCCAGGGGCGCGCGCCGGACGGCCCCGCGGGGCCGTAGGGGATCTCCGGGGTCCCATACGGCGGCCCCCCGTGCGGCTCGTGCGGCTCGTCCGGGGGGCCGTCGTACGGTCCGCCTCCTGGTGATCTCATGGGTGACTGATCGCCGGGAAGCGGTGGCGCCAAACCGGGGCGGGGGCGTGCCCCGGTTCGGCGCCGTCCACGGCCGCGCGCGCGGCGCGGCCGTGCGTGGTGCACGGCCATGTCGGGGGGGCATGGCCGCATGTGGTGCACGGCCATGTGGGGGGTCATGGCCGCTTTGGGTGCACGGCCACGTGGGGGGTCATGGCCGCAGGGAAGGCGCGGCCATGGGAGGGCATGGCCGCGCGGGGAGGGTCAGAGGTTGCCGCGCCTGGCCTGCTCGCGCTCGATGGCCTCGAACAGCGCCTTGAAGTTGCCCTTGCCGAAGCCGAGGGAGCCGTGCCGCTCGATGAACTCGAAGAACACCGTGGGACGGTCCTGCACCGGCTTGGTGAAGATCTGCAGCAGGTAGCCGTCCTCGTCGCGGTCCACCAGGATGCGGTGCCGCTTCAGCTCCTCGATCGGCGCGCGGACCTCGCCGATGCGGGCTCGCAGCGCGGGGTCGTCGTAGTAGGAGTCGGGCGTGTCCAGGAACTCCACCCCGGCGGCGCGCATCCGCTCAACGGTGCGCACGATGTCGTTGGTGGCCAGGGCGATGTGCTGGACGCCGGGCCCGCCGTAGAACTCCAGGTACTCGTCGATCTGGGACTTCTTGCGGCTGACCGCCGGCTCGTTCAGCGGGAACTTGACCTTGCGCGTGCCGTTCGCGACGACCTTGGACATCAGCGCGGAGTACTCGGTGGCGATGTCGTCGCCGATGAACTCGGCCATGTTGGTGAAGCCCATGACGCGCTTGTAGAACTCCACCCACTCGTCCATCCGGCCGAGCTCGACGTTGCCCACGCAGTGGTCGATGGCCTGGAAGTACCGCTTGTCCGGCGGCTCGACCAGCGGAGCGGCGGCGACGTAGCCGGGCAGGTAGACGCCGCTGTAGTTGGCGCGGTCGACCAGGGTGTGGCGGGTCTGGCCGTAGGTGGCGATGGCGGCCATGACGACCTTGCCGTGCTCGTCCTCGACGACGTGCGGCTCGGCCAGGCCGCGGGCGCCGGCGGCGACCGCGTGCGCGTAGGCGGCCTCGACGTCGGGCACGTCCAGCGCCAGGTCGATGACACCGTCTCCGTGCTCGGTCACGTGCCGGGCGATCTCGGTGCCGGGGCGCACCGAGCCGCGCAGTTCGAAGCGCGCGCTGCCGGAGGTGAGCACGTACGCCACCTCGTCCCGGCTTCCCGTCTCGGGGCCCTTGTACGCGATCAGGCGCATACCGAAGGCCGAGGAGTAGTAGTGGGCCGCCTGCTTGGCGTTGCCCACGGCGAACACCACCGAGTCCATGCCGTGTACGGGAAATACATCGCTCATGGGGCCACTTTCCGGCCGGATGGCTGGAATGCGCAAGTGTTACCCGAAATGGTGGGCAGATTGCCTAGCGGAGAGCCGGAAGCGCCGGTAATCCTGTACACCATGACGATCGATGAGCTGGACGCCCGTTTGATCGCGCTGCTCGCCGCCGAGCCGCGCGTGGGCATCCTGGAGGCGTCGCGCAGGCTCGGGGTGGCGCGCGGCACGGTGCAGGCGAGGATGGACCGCCTGACGGCGAGCGGCGTGATCACCGGGTTCGGCCCGGACGTGGACCCTGCCGCGCTCGGCTACCAGGTGACCGCGTTCGTCACCCTCCAGATCAGACAGGTCAGCGGCCACGAGCCCGTCGCGGGGCTGCTCGCCTCCATACCGGAAGTGCTGGAGGTCCACACGATCACGGGCGGTGGTGACATGCTGTGCCGTGTGGTCGCGCGGAGTAACGCCGACCTGCAACGGGTCATCGACCTGATCGTGGACGTCGAGGGGGTGGTGCGCACGTCGTCGGTGATCGCGCTGGACACGCCGGTCGCCTACCGGGTGCTGCCCCTGGTGGCGGAGGTCCCACGCCGCCGCGACCGTTGAACGGACCCGCCGCTCGACGGACGGCGCACCGTTACGTATCGTTTACCGTAGGACGATCCGCCCAGCTTACGGGGGTTTGCTGAGCAGTAGATCGGGGGTTGCGCCGTGCGGGACGCAGACAGGAAGCGTCGTTTCAGGCGGCGTCTCCTCCGCCGCTTCGTGATCGCCGGTGGCATCGTCGTGCTCTGCCTGGCCGCCCTGTTCGCCGTGGCCTGGGTGCTCACGCCGATCCCGGACACCACCCAGAAGGACGCGACCGCGCAGGGTTCGCTGATCTACTACCGCGACGGCAAGACCGTGCTCGCCCGGCAGGGCGTCAACCGCAAGAACGTAGACATCGACAAGGTGCCCCAGGTGGTCCGCGACGCGGTCATCGCCGTCGAGAACCGCACGTTCTACCAGGACCAGGGCGTGTCGATCGAGGGCACGGCCCGCGCCATGTGGTCGACGGTAACCGGCAACCAGATCCAGGGCGGCTCGACGATCACCCAGCAGCTCGTCCGCAACTACTACAGCGGGCTGAGCCAGGAGCGGTCGGCCGTGCGCAAGCTCAAAGAGATCATGATCGCGCTCAAGGTCGACCAGTCGAGGTCCAAGTCCTGGGTGCTGGAGCAGTACCTCAACACCATCTACTTCGGCCGGGGCGCGTACGGCGTCCAGGCCGCCGCGCAGGCCTATTTCGGCAAGGACGTCGACAAGCTGACCGCCGCCCAGGGGGCCTACCTGGCGGCGGTGATCCAGCAGCCGTCACGTTTCGCCGCCCCTCGCGGCGCCGACCTTTCCGCCGCCCGGGCCCGCTGGCAGGCGGTGGTCAAGGCCATGGTCGAGACGCGTGCGCTCGACCCCGCCGAGGCGGCCTCGCTGAGCTTCCCCACGCTCGCCAAGCTGAAGAACCCGCTCTCGCTCAACGGGCAGAAGGGGTACGTCCTGGCCCAGGTGCGGGCCGAGCTGAACCGCAGGGGCCTGTCCGACGAGGACATCCAGCAGGGCGGCCTGAAGATCACCACGACCTTCGACAAGAAGCTCATGGCCGCCGCCGAGCGCGCCGTCGAGGAGACCCTGCCCGAGGACACCTCCAAGAAGGTGCGCACCGGGCTCGCGGCCGTCGCGCCCGGCACCGGTGAGGTCGTCGCCTTCTACGGCGGCAGGGACTACGCCGCCAACCAGTACGACAACGCCTTCTCGGCCAAGGTGCAGGCCGGGTCCACCTTCAAGCCGTACACGCTGGCCGCCGCGCTGGAGGACGGCCTTGACCTCAACACCCGGGTGGAGGGCAACTCCCCGATCAGGGTGGCCTCGGCCAAGCAGCCCATCCCGAACTCCGGCGGCGCCTCCTACGGCTCGGCCATCGACCTGGTGGAGGCCACCCGCAACTCGGTGAACACCGCCTTCGTCGACCTCGCGCAGAAGGTCGGGCTGAGGAAGGTCGCCGCGGCCGCCGAGGCGGCGGGCATCCCGGCCGAGCAGATCGCCAAGCAGAAGGACTTCCCGACCTTCCCCCTCGGCACGGCGTCGGTGAGCGCCGTCCAGCAGGCGTCGGGGTTCGCCACGTTCGCCGCGGGCGGCGTCCACAAGGAGGCGCACGTCATCCGCTCGGTGACCGCCGCCAAGGGCAAGACCAGGAAGTTCACCGTCCCGGGGGTGCGTGCCTTCAGCGAGGCCACCGCCGCCGACGCCACCTACGCGATGCAGCAGGTCGTCCAGAGCGGCACCGGCACCGCGGCCCGCCTGTACGACCGTCCGGTGGCGGGCAAGACCGGCACCAGCGACTCCTCCAGCGCGGTGTGGTTCGTGGGGTACACCCCGCAACTGTCCGCCGCGGTGAACATGTTCCGCGACGACAACAAGACCGTGAGCGTCCCCGGGTACGGCGCCCTGTTCGGCGGGTCGCTGCCCGCGCAGGTGTGGCGGGCGTTCATGTCCGAGGCGATGGCCGGCAAGCCGGTGGAGGACTTCCCCGGCTCGGCCTCCTACGACCCCTACGGCCGCGACGGCTGGGGCGGCTGGGGCGACACCGGCTGGAACGCCGACCGCGACACCGGCTCCCCGCCCACCGACCAGCCGACGGCGGGCCCGGACGGGCCGAACGGCCCGAACGGCCCGAACGGCCTGCCGGACGCGACCCCGCCGACCCATGACCCGGGCGGCCCGGACGGCGACCGTCCCGACGCGCGGAACGCCCCCGACGGAGACCCGAACGGCGGCGGTCCCGAGGGCGGCCCGGACGGCGGCCCCAACCCGCCCAACCCGCCCGACCAGCAGGGGCCCGACGACCTCCCCGCGGACGTCCCACCCGGCTGACGCCGCCGTACGACCTTCACCCCCGGACGGCCCCCACGGCCGATCACGGCGCCTCCGGCCGCGGCCTTCCGCTGATCACGGCACCTTCGGCCCCGGTCTTTCGCTGATCGGACGCCCCGTCACCGCCGCCTCGCGAGCCGGCCGTCGCCCCCTGCCCCGGCAGACCACGACCTGCTCCTGGTAAGGGAGAAGTACGCACATGGTGGCGGTATTTGTTCATCGAGGCGCAGGTCCGCCCGCCCGTACCGTTTCCGGCGGCCGCTTGATCGCGGCGGCAGTTCACAGAAGATCGTGGGAAAGAGGAAACGTGAGATTCACCAATGCCTTCCGCGTGTGCGGCATGGCCGTGGCGGCGGGAGCGGTCGTGCTGGCCGCAGCGCCCGCGGGGCTCGCCGGCACGGCCGCGGCGTCGGCCCCGGCGGGCGGCAAGGTCATCAACCTCGCCCAGCTCGCGGCGCAGCGCGACGGCGCGAGTGCCAAGGTCGCCGGCAACTGCTCGGAGGGGGGCCTGGCCTCCATCGGCGCCGGCTTCCTTCGGGTCACCGCCGAACTGAAGTACGAGGGGGACACCAACAACGTGCTTCGCGCCCGGTCCGGCTCCACCGGTGACTGGGAGAAGTTCAGAATCTGCAACGAAGGCAAGTATTGGACGATCTATTCGTTGGCCGCCAAGCGTTATGTGACCGCCGAGATGGGCTACACGGGCCGCTTCACGGGCCTTCTCCGGGCGCGCGGGCTCAACGTCAACGACTGGGAGAAGTTCTGGGTCGATTGCACCCAGTCCTACTGCACCATAAAGTCCCTGTTCAACAACAAGTACGTGTCCGCCGAGGTGGGGTACACCGGCGCCGACTACGGGATGCTGCGGGCGCGCTCGACGACCGTCAGCGACTGGGAGAAGTTCCAGGCCGCCTGATCGCCCGGCCGTGACCAGGGACCAGAACCGCACGATCTGAGATAACGATCGCGCAAGAGAGCTGAGCGGGAGGTGAGACTGTCACACCTCCGGCTCAGCCCGGTCTTCGGCCCGGTGTCACCCGGGGAGATCGCCGCAGCCCCACGACCCCTCACGACCCGCGAGGGCCGGGGCGGCCGGGGCGCCGGGTGCATCCGGCCCACTGCCCCGGGGCTCAAGGACGGGATCGGCCTGTCAGCGGTACGTCACGTGCCCTCTCCACGTGGCGGCGTCCTGCTCCGCCTTCGCGGCGGTGGTCAGGATCGTGTAGCCCACCTGGGCGAGCTGCTGCGCCTTCAGCTCCGCCGCCTTCAGGGCGAGGATCTGGGTCGAGACCGGCGCGGAGACCCAGCTGCACGGGGTGGCGCAGGCCCGGGCCACCCCGGCCCGGACGTCCTCGCCCACGGCCGCCGCGCCGGTGGGAACGGTGGCGGCACGGGCACCGGCCGCGGGCAGGGCGGACGACGCGGTGGCCGCTGAGGGAGCGAGAACCGCTCCCATCAGGCCTCCGAGAACCAGGGCGTTGCCGATGACGCTGTACGCGATGCGCACGGTACATCCTCTCGATCGATGCGAATGAGACGCCTTCCGGCGCCTGTCGGTCGCTGAACGGCCGCGCGGCTCGCACTCGTGCCGAGCCGGCGTGACGCGGGACTTGCCTGCCGTCCAAGGGCCCGGAGGTCCGTCAGGCCCAGTAGAGGTAGTAGTAGCCGCCACCGTTTCGGTAGCAGGCGTCGACCGGGTCGACGGGATACCCCTTCGCCCGCTTCACCGCCTTGTCGAGCTGGCATTTCGCGAGGGTGCCGAAATCTCCCACGTAGTTCCAGGTGCTCATCACGGACGCGGTGACGGCTCCGGCGGGTGCCGTGGCGGCACTGGTCCCGGCACTGGTCTGGGTGGTGCTGCTCCCGGCGGTACTGGTCACGAGGGCGCTGGGCCCGGCGGGCGCCGCGGTGCTCGCCCCGGCCGCCGCCGGGCTCGTGAGCAGCGCCGCGCCGGCCATCGCCGAGACGGTCGTCGCGATCAGTCTGTTCATCCGCATTCCTATGGCCTCCTTCTCCGTCGCAGATCCGGCGTGCCGTGCGCGCTCTCGACGTCGGCGGCGGCACGGCCCGCTCGGTGTTCCAGGTCTACCGAGGGCCCTCCCGGGCCGGCCATGATCGGCCGCGATCCTGTCCTTCCACTTGGGATCCGTGTCGGTTCTGCCGGGTGCGCGGAGAACGAGGCGTCGTCGAGCGTCGCGGGCACGCCGAAGGCGGAGGTGCCGGGCGGCCTGGTGAACGGTGGCCCGCGTCAGGAGATGGTGCGCAGTTCCTTGGACAGGTCGGCGGGGGTGGTCACCGGCATGCGGCAGGCGAAGTTGCGGCAGACGTACGCGGCAGGCCCGCCGTCGATCAGGCCGCGGCCCTCCATCAGCGGCACCCCGGCGTCGCCGAGAGCGATCACCGTGCCCGGGACGCCCGCCATGAGCGCGGCGCGGTGCAGCGCGGAGGTGCGCGGGTCGTCGAGGGCGCCGGTGATCGCGACCTCGACCGGCCCGGCCAGGGCGGCCTCGGCCACGGCCAGCCCCCATCCGGCGAAGCGCGCGTGCCGGTCGGCGAGCGTCGTGACCGTGCCCAGGGCGGCCTCGGCGGCCTCTCTGTGACGTTCCGACCCGGTGAGCGCCGCGTACGTCAGCAGGGCCCCGGCCGCGGCGAACTGCCCGGATGGCGTCGCCCCGTCGGTCGGGTCCTGGGGCCGCTGGAACAGCCGCTCGCCGTCGTCGGCGGTGTCGTAGAACCCGCCGCGCCCGTCGGGGAACCGGTCGAGCACCGTGTCCAGCAGGGCGCCCGCCTCCCGGAACCACCGCGACTCTCCGGTGACCCCGTACAGGGCGAGGAACCCCTCGGCGACGTCGGCGTAGTCCTCCAGCACTCCCGCGTTGGCGCCCACCCGGCCGTCCCGCGAGGTGCGGGCCAGGCGTGAGCCGTGCAGGTGCACGCGGACGAGCAGCTCGGCGGCGGCGCGCGCCGCCCCCACCAGGTCGCGCCGGTCGAACAGCGCGCCGACCTCGGCCAGGGCGGCGATGGCGAGCCCGTTCCAGGCGGCCACCACCTTGTCGTCGCGGCCGGGCCGCACCCGGGCCGAGCGGGCTTTGAGCAGTGCTTTGCGGACGTCGGTCAGCATCGCCTGGTCGACCGGGTCCGACAGCAGTTGCAGCACCGAGGAGCCGTGCTCGAAGGTGCCCTCCTCGGTCACCGAGAACACCGAGGCGGCCCAGGCGCCGCGCTCCTCGCCCAGCGCCTCCCGCAACTGCCCGGGCGTCCAGACGTAGAACCTGCCCTCCTCGCCCTCGCTGTCGGCGTCCAGGGCCGAGGCGAAGCCGCCCTCCTGGGTGCCCAGCTCGCGCAGCAGCCACTCGGCGGTCTCCAGCGCGACGCGCCTGGCCAGCGGGGAGCCCGAGGCGCGCCACCAGTGGGCGTACACCCGCATCAGCAGGGCGTTGTCGTACAGCATCTTCTCGAAGTGCGGGACCACCCAGCCGGCGTCGACGCTGTAACGGGCGAAGCCCCCGGCGAGCTGGTCGTACATGCCGCCGCGCGCCATCGCGTCCAGCGTCTTCTCGGCCATCGACACCGCGCGGGGGGTGCCGTGCCTGAGCAGGAACTCCAGCACCATCGACGGCGGGAACTTGGGCGCGCCGCCGAACCCACCGCGGGCCGGGTCGAAGGTGCGGGAGAGGTCCTGCACCGCCCCGTCGAGCACCTCGCGCGTCGGCGTGGACCCGCGCGGCAGCTCCGCCCCCTGGCTCAGCGCGTCGACCACCTGGGACCCCTGGGCGAGCACGGCGTCGCGCTGCCCGGTCCACGCCTGCGACACCCCGGCCAGCAGTTGCTGGAAGCGCCGTCGAGGGAAGTAGGTGCCGGCGTAGAAGGGATGGCCGTCGGGGGTGGCGAACACGGTCATCGGCCAGCCGCCCTGGCCGGTCATCGCGGTGGTGGCGCTCATGTAGACGGCGTCCACGTCGGGACGCTCCTCGCGGTCGACCTTGACGTTCACGAACAGCTCGTTCATCATCTTGGCCGTCTCGGCGTCCTCGAAGGACTCGTGGGCCATGACGTGGCACCAGTGGCAGGCCGAGTAGCCGACGGAGATCAGCAGCGGCACGTCGCGCTCGCGGGCCTCGGCGAAGGCGTCCTCGCCCCATTGATGCCAGTGGACGGGATTGTCCGCATGCTGCAGCAGGTACGGGCTCGTGGCGTCCTTCAGCCGGTTCATGGGACCTCTCCTGCGTCGGCGGAGCGTGCGTCCTGCGCGGGGCCGGCCGGACGGCGTGCCTGGTCATCCTCCCGCGCGATCCGTCTCACAGTAGACGGGCGCTCGACGGCCGCCACGGGGGGCGTGCCCACCGCGCGTCCTTCCCCGCTCACCTGTTCTCACTTCCCGGCTCGGGCCCGCTATCACCTCACCGCGAGGACGAACGCGTTGTGCCGTCGCCGCGGGCGGCGGCCGTCCGTGCCGTTACGACGTCTCACCCGGGCGCGTCGGGGTCCCACCAGCCGCGCCGGGCGGCCAGGACGCCGGCCTGGAAGCGACTGGTGGCCGACAGCCGAACCATGAGCGCCTGGATGCGGCGCTGGACGGTGCGGTGGCCCATGTCGAGCTGCCGGGCGATCGCCTCGTCCGGCAGGCCGAGGGCCAGCAGCGAGACGATGCGCCGCTCCTCCTCGCTGAGCGGCGGATCGCCGGGCGCGCCCGCCGGGTCCCCGTTCGCGGTGGCCTGGCCCGGCAGGAACGGCTGCGACTGGCGCCACAGCATCTCGAACAGGGTGGACAGGGCGTCCAGCAGCGAGGAGGGATGCACCAGAATGCACGAGTCGAGGACGCGGGGCGTCGCCCGCAGGGGGATCAGCCCGAGGTCGTCGTCGGCGAGGATCATCTTCATCGGCACGTTCGCCAGGACGCGGATCTCCTCCCCGGCGGCGACGCCCTCCTCCAGGTGGCGGGCCTGCCCGGCGGTCCGCAGGGTGCCGTGCTCGTGGATGAAGCGCCGCCGCACCGTGTGCTCCAGCACGTTCACCCGCGAGGAGACCCGTTCACCGCCGATGGCCCGCGCGTACGGCGGGGCGTCGATGCCGCGGACGACCTTCTGGGCCCGGCGCAGCAACTGCTGTCCCGACCTCGCCACCGCCTCGGGGCCGGAGATGACCTCGATCAGCTCGGAGGCGTCCCCTCCGAAGCGGGCCCTGCGGTGGCGCTCGCCCAGGTGGTGCGCGAGCGCGCGCACACGCTTGATGTCGCGCTCACGCGACAGCAGCAGCACCTCGATGGCGGTCTGCGGGGGCAGCGCCGCGTAGCGCACCGGCTGGCCGGGCACCCGGGAGATCAGCCCGCGGTCCTCCAGGCGCTGGAGCACCGCGCCCATCACCTCCCGGTCGACGGTGGTGACCCCGGCGAGCTCGTCGGCGGTGAGCGGGTTGCCGTCGATCAGTGCCAGGTACGCTTCCTCGCCCCAGTGGTCGACCCCGAGGACCTCGAGCACGGTGACACCTCGCTCGCGCGCTCGCCGGCCGCCGTCCGTGAAAGGGGCGGCTCAGGCGGTGGCGGTGACCAGCAGGGCGATGCCCAGAAGCACCACGATCGGGATCAGCCACATCACGGCCTCGATCGCGAATTCCTTGTACATGCGTCTTCCTCTCCCTGGGGATGATCGGGTGTGCCGTGAATGGCCCGCCGTGCAGCTTAACCGGACAATACGCGAGCTCCGACCCCCGGGCACGGATATCGGCCCACCCTCCCGCGCCTCTGCTCTCCACGGGGTGGACGGTGCCTTGACGAGAGGCGACAAGGGATTCACAGTCGTGATCAGTGGCCACTGATCAGCGTGCACGTCTCCCGCCGTCCCCCCTGCCATGAGGATGTGTCATGACGCTTGCCGAGTCCGCGCGCGGCGGCCCCCTGGCCCCGGCCGACGAACCGCCCGCCCACCGAGCCCGCCTGGTCGTGCTGAGCGTGCTCGCCGGAGCGGCCCTCGCCGCTCTGTGGTCCTTCCACTTCGTCGACAGCGTGATCGGGGACAACGTCGCCAACACGCTGCTCGGTCACGACGCCAAGGGCACCGCGATCACCGGCGTGGTCGCGGGCGCGGTCTTCGCGTTCGTCTCGGGCCTGGCCGGCACGTTCACCGCCTGCAACGTCGCGGCGTTCGGGGCGGTGGTGCCGCTGGTGCGCGAGGGCGCGTCCTGGCGCGACCGGCTGGGCGCGACGCTGCGCCCGCTCGGCCGCCTCGCGATCGGCATGGTCGTGGTGAGCGGCCTGTACGGCGCCGTGGGCGCCCTGCTCGGCGAGCGGCTGCCGCAGTTGTCGACCGCGACCGTGGGCAACGGGCTGCCCGTGCGGCTGATCCAGGCGTCGGTGGTCTTCGGCGTCATCGGGCTGGTGTTCGTCTGGCTCGGCCTGGCCGCGCTGCGGCTGGTGCCCGACCCGCTGGCGGGCCTGGAGCGCCGCTTCCCGGGCGCGCGCCTGGTCGTGCTGGGCGCGCTGGTGGGCGGCTTCCTCATCGGCCGCCCGTTCCCGCTGTTCCACAAGCTGTTCACCTACGCCGCGCAGACCCACAACCCGCTGTACGGCGCGGCCGTGTTCGTCCTGCAGTCGCTGGGCAACATCGTGGTGATGGCGGTGCTGTTCACGCTGCTCACGCTGGCGGGCCGGGGCCGGTTCGCCCGCTGGCTGGTGGCCGAGCCCAGCCGCCTGGTGACGGTGACCGCCGCGGCCTTCCTGGTCGCCGGCGCCTTCACCGTCATCTACTGGGACGTCCGCCTGCCCGCCATGTTCGGCTACGGGTGGTACCCGACGGTTCCCTGGTGAGGGCCGCCCGCGGTCAGCGGGTGAACAGGTGGGCGTTGACCTCGCGGGCCGCGGCGGCGAGGCCGGGGTGCTCGACGACCTCGACGCCGGCGTCGCGGAGGGTCTCGGCGCCGGTGCAGTCGACGAACACGTCGGGCTCGCGCCAGGCGAAGACGACGCGGGGAACGCCCGCGGCGATGATCAGCTCGGTGCAGGTGCGGGGACGCGAGGCGCGCCTGGTGCACGGTTCGAGCGAGCTGTAGAGGGTCGCCGAGGCGAGCCGGGGGTCGCCGGGGACGATTTTGGCCAGGGCGGCCTCCTCGGCGTGGTCGTGCGGGTCGCCCTCGCGGGAGTGGCCGGTGGCCAGGACGGTGCCGTCACCGGCCACGACGACGGCTCCCACGGCGAAGGCGGTGGTGGAGACCGGGCAGCGGCGCGAGAGCTCGATGGTGCGCTCCAGCCACCGCCGGTCGTCCTCGGGGGCGGGGGTGGCCGGGGCGTCAGGCATCGGAGGGCTCCGGAGGCAGGTAGCGGAGGAGGACGACGTCGCCGATGGGGCGCGCCTCGGCGAGCCGCATCGGCCGGTCGTGGCCGTAGGGGAAGGACGCGCCGCCGACGAAGCGGGGAGCGGCGGGGTCGCCGACCAGGAACGGGGCGACGACCAGGTGCAGCTCGTCCACCAGCCCGTGGGCCAGGAAGAGCGTGTGGACGGCGGTGCCGCCCTCGACCATGAGCCGGCCGACCCCGCGCGCGGCCAGGTCGGCGAGCACGCCGGGAAGGTCGAGCGGGTCGCCGGCGTCGACGACGGTGGCCACGCCGGAGAGGGTGCGGCGGACCCGCCCGGCGGACGGGCCCGTGACGTACACGATCTTCTCGGCGTCGCCGAGTGCGAAGAAGCGGCGTGCGGGGTCCAGGTCGCCGCGGCCGGTCAGCGTGACCTTGACCGGGGTCTCGGTGAGCCCGCGCCGCACCCGTTCGGCGCGGCGGGCCGCGGATCGCACGACGAGCCGCGGGTCGTCGGCGCGGATGGTGCCGGCGCCGACGAGGATCGCGTCGCAGCCGGCGCGCACCTCGTCCACGCGGTCGAAGTCGGCCTCGTTGGACAGGGCGAGCGGCGCGCCGGAGGCGTCGTCGATGAAGCCGTCGATCGACATCGCCACCGACAGCAGGACGTAGGGCCGCTCACCCACTGTGCGTCTCCACGCCTCAATCATGGCGGGTCGCGCGGTGACGGGTGAGCGGGAGGCGGGCGGACCGGCGCGGGACCGGTCGAGACCGGCCGGACCGGCCGGACCGGTCGAGACCGGCCGGGACCGGTCAGGGCGGGGTCAGGCGGCTTCGGGAAGCGCCTTGTCCACCCAGCTCTGGACCAGGCGGATGACCAGGGCCTCGACGAGGATCACGGCCGCCTTGGCGAGCACCGTGGCAAGGAAGTTGTACACCATAACCTCACAGGAAGGGGACTTCGAGTGCTTTATACAGGATTACGCATCTATGTAGCTAGATGTCCGTCTGTGAGTGTACGAAAGATGAACGTTCAGTGACCAGCGTCGCCGAAGTAGCGAGACGGTTCCACCAGGCGTCCCACCAGCCCCGCGGCGACCCCGCTGCCCAGGCCGATCGCCCATCCGAACGGGCCCACCGGCCGGCAGCCGAACAACCGGCTGACCCCGGGCGTCGAGACGGCCAGGACCAGGCACGCCATTGAGGCCGAGGTGGCCAGCATGACCGTGCGGTCGCGCCCGCCCACGGCCAGGGTCTGCACGAGCTGCGCCGACACCAGGCCGATGAGCCCCACGGTGTCGGCCCGCCCCTGCGAGCCGGTGGAGCGCGCGAACAGCCAGGCCGCGGTGGCCGCCGCCGCGGTCGTCACGGCGCGGGCGTAGATGTCGCGGGTGAGCGCCGCGCCCAGCGACGCCTCGGGACCCTCCTCCAGCAGCTTCTCGGGGCTGGTCGCGCTCGGCGGCCTGATGGCGATCGCCAGGGCCGGCAGCATGTCGGTGAGCAGGTTGACCAGCAGCAACTGACGGGCGTTCAGGGTGTTGCGCCCGGCGATCAGGTTCGACCCGACGGTGAAGACGATCTCCCCGAGGTTGCCGCCGAGCAGGATGCCGAGCGCGTCGCGCACCGAGCTCCACATGGCGCGGCCCTCGACGATGGCCTCGACGATCGTCTCGATGCGGTCGTCGGTCACCACCACGTCGGCGGCGGCGCGCGCGGCCGGGGTGGCCCGCGAGCCGAGCGCCACGCCGACGTCGGCGAGCCGGATGGCCGGAGCGTCGTTGGCGCCGTCCCCGGTGACCGCCACCACCTTGCCCGCCTTCTGCAGCCCGGCGACGATGCGCGCCTTGTGCGCGGGGGTGACCCGCGCGAAGACCGACACACCCGGCAGCGCCTCGGCGAGCGCCTCGTCGTCGATGCGGTCCAGCTCCGGGCCGGTCATGATGTGCAGGCCGCCCAGCAGGTTCAGCTCGGCGGCGATGGCCTCGGCGGTGCTCGGGTGGTCCCCGGTGATCATGACGACCCGGACGCCCGCGCGCGTCAGCCGGTCGACGCTGCGCGCGGCGGTCGGCCGCACCGGGTCGGCCAGCCCGAGGAACCCCAGGAAGCACAGCTCGCCGACGGAGGCCTCGTCCAGCTCGCGCAGGTCGCCGGCGCGTCGCTCGGCCACGGCCAGCACGCGGTACCCCTGCTGGGCGAGCTGGTCGACCTCCTTGATCAGCGACTGCGCCGCCTCCTCGTCCAGGGGCAGCACCGCGCCGTCGGTGAGCAGCGTGCCACACCGCGTGAGCACCACCTCGGGGGCGCCCTTGACGCTGAGCAGGCGGGAGCCTCCCGCCGGGTCGGTGGTGCCCAGCACGGCGTGGAAGCCCCTGGCCGGCTCGAACGGCAGCTCGTCGATGCGCTGCCAGGCCGCCAGCCCCTCGGCCGGCAGAACGCCCGCCTTCCTCGCCCCCTCCTGCACGGCGCGGTCGGTGAGGTGCGGGACGGCGCGCTCGCCGTCGATCTGCGGGCCCGCGCGCAGCGCCGCCGCGAGGATCCGCCGGAACTCCGGCGGCAGCTCGTCCACGGGGTGCTCCACGCGGCCGTCGGAGACGCGGCCCAGGGTGATGTGCCCCTCGGTGAGGGTGCCGGTCTTGTCGAAGCACAGCACGTCGACCCGGCCGAGCGCCTCGATGGTCGAGGGGTTGCGCACCAGCGTCTCGCGGGTGGACAGCCGCCGCGCCGCGGCCAGTTCGGCGACGGTGGCGATGAACGGCAGCCCTTCGGGGACGGCGGCCACGGCCAGGCTCACCGCGGGCGCGACGGCGGCGGCCAGCGGCGTGCGGCGCAGCAGGTTGGTGGCCATCAGCACGACGCCGGACCCGAGCGCGGCCGGCATGATCTGGCGGCTCAGCGCCCGCAGCCGCAGCTCCACCCCGGTCGGCGGGGCCTCCTCCGCGCCCATCTCCGCCGTGCGCCCGGCCTCGGTGGCCGTGCCGGTGGACACCACCACCGCCAGGCAGTACCCGGCGGCGACCGTGGTGCCCTCGTACACCATGGAGCTGCGGTCGGCCACGGCCAGCGCGGCTGTCGGCGCCACCGACTTGGTCACCAGCTGGGACTCGCCGGTGAGCGGCGCCTCGTCCACCTCCAGGCCGCGCGCCTTGATCACCCGGCAGTCGGCGGGCACGGCGTCGCCCGCCCGCAGCTCGATGACGTCGCCCCGCACCAGGTCGTCGGCGGTGGCGTCCACCGGCCCCTGCGGGCGGCGCAGCCGCACCGGGACCGCCGTGGCGTCGGTCAGCCGGGTCAGCGCCCGGTCGGCGTTGGTGCGCTGCGCGCCGCCGATCAGCCCGTTGACGCCGAGCACTCCGGCGATGAGCACGGCGTCCAGCGCCGAGCCCACGGCGGCGGACAGGCCCGCCGCGGCGGCGAGCACCGGGGTCAGCGGGTTGGCCAGCTCCTCGGCGGTCGCGCGCAGCAGCGACGGCGCCGCGGCGGTCTCCTTGCGGCTCGGACCGTTGCGGCGGCGCGCGGACTCGGCCTCCGAGAGCCCGGACGGGGTCGAGGACAGCCGTGCCAGCACGTCCTGCGCGGGCAGAGCGTGCCACGGGGTGCGGTCCACCCGCATGGGCAGCCCGCCCCGGCCGAGGTTGCGGGCCGACCACACGCCCATGACCAGGGACGCGAGCGAGGTGCAGTCGCTGACGAGCTGCACACGGCGCACCGACCCCGCGGCCGAGCCGACGACGGTGAGCCCGGTGCCGAGGGCGGCCCCGCCGGCGGAGACCTTCACGCTGCGGCCGCTGGTCGTCCTGGCCACGCGCAGCGACCGCAGCAGCAGGTGCGCGACGTCCGGCCCGCCGATCACGTCCGCGTCCCACGGAGGCCGCCCCCCGGAGGCCAGCACGCCGATGCCCAGATCGGCCTCGCCCAGGCCGCGCCGCGACCGCCCGCTCACAAGGGCGACGCCGTGCCCCTCCACCTGCAGCTCCCTGATGGACGCGGCCAGCCGGTGGCCGCCCTCCACCTGCCGCCGGACGCCCAGGCGCGCGGCCAGCCCGGCGTCGTCCCCGGCGAGGACGACCTCGCACCTTTGCGCGGCGTCGATGAGCGCCTCGGCGTAGGGATGGGTCTCGGGCACCATGCCGACCACGGCGACCGTTTCGCCGCGACAGGTCACCGAGACGGGGCGGATGCCGCCCTCCTGCCAGTCCGACGCTCGCGCCGGCGGCGCCGCGGCCGGTTCGGCCGCCCAGTCGCCCTGCTCACGACGCACCGTGACGTCCGCGCCTTCGAGCAGCATGTAGACGCGGGCGTGCAGCTCGTCGGCGGGCACGCCGGCGCCGGAGGCGAGTGTGATCACCTCGTGGATGGTCCAGGAGGGCATCGTCAGGGTCCGCGCGTCGAACACGACCGTGTCGACGCGGTCCATGGCCCGCACGGCCTCCCGGTGCAGGACCAGCCCGCCGCGGTGGGCGACGGCCCGCCCGATCGCGCTGACGAAGGCGTCGCGTCCCAGCCGCGCGGCCTTGGGGGTCTGGGCGATCAGCATCGCCAGCGCGCGCTCCTGGTCGCGGCTGATGACCGAGGTGACCCCGTAGGAGGCCAGCGCGCCCACGCTCAGCCCGTCCGCGTACCGCTCGATCGGCCCGTAGGGCATGGGGACGGGGCGCAGGGACAGCTCGCTCCTGATGTGCTCGTAGGCGCCCTTGTGCTGGGCGAACTCCTCTTCCCTGACCCGCCACGCCCGCCGGCCGGCCACGGCCTCGGCCAGGCGGCCGGCCGCGGACAGCGAGTCGATGAACAGCCCGACGGGGCGCAGGGCGAGCGTCTGGGCGGTGAAGCGGGTGTAGGCCCAGATCACGTCGGCGGTCGGCCGCCCGACGCGGCGTTCGAGCTCGTGCCGGACGCGGGGGGTGGACTCCACGAGCTGGAGCAGGGCCGGCAGCGCGGAGGGCACCCGGGCGACGTGCGTCACCTGGCCGACGAGGGTCACGCCGGCGCCGAGCAGCCCCGCGCCGAGCTCCAGGACCGCGCGGGCCTGGTTCTCCACCGCGTGCCGGCCCTTCCGGCCGTCGCCGCCGCGCCGGGGGACGTCGTGCTCGTCGATGATGGACAGGAGCTTGCCGACGTCGGCGCCGTCGCGCTCGCAGGCGATGTAGACGAAGCCGAGGGCGCCGTTGACCTCGGCCCGTCCGGCGCCGGCGATCTCGCAGAGGCGCTCCTCGAGCAGCCCGGCCTCCTGGGAGGTGCCCGGGGCGCCGAGGTTGCGCAGCTCGATGCGCAGGCCCCCCGGGCACTCGTGGACCTGCCGGGGGAAGGGCAGCGCCCCGCGCACCGTCTCCGGCAGCAGCGACGCCAGCAGCCCTATCGGCCCCCTCAGCTCACGAAGCAGGAACACAACGCCTCCAGGGCCCCCGTGCCAACACGCCGATCAGGCCGCCCTTGCGCGCGGCCTGATCGTTCGACCCTAAGTATGCCCAGGTCAGGCGGTTGAACCCTCTCTGCGGCGCTTTGCGATTTCGTGGCGAAGCGCGCGGCGGGGACCCGCTGGAGGCGGGTGTCAGGCGGTGCCCGGCTGCGGGCCGCCCGTGGACTTCTGCGCCGCCGTACGCGTGGAGCGCGTGGACGTCCGTGCGGTGCCCGTGGCGCGGCTGCGGGTGGAGGGGGTCGCCGTGCGGCCGGAGGCGGTGCCGGCGCGCGCCCGCGTGGCCCGGGGCGTCGCCGGCTGCTCGGCCGTGGTGTCCTGCGCGGCCCGGCCCTGCATCCGGCCCTGCATCATGCCGCCTTGCTCGCCCATGCCGCCCTGGTGCCGCATCGCCCGTGACGCGATGGCGGTGCTGGCGCCGACGACCACGGCGATCGGCCACTCCACCAGCCCGAGGGCCGCGAGCAGGCCGAGACCGCCGTAGTACATCAGGCGCTCCGGCGGCGGCAGGAAGGTCCTGGCCGTTTCCACGGCCCGGTTCATCTCCTGCCCGCGCGCGCCGGACGGACGCGACATCCCGGGCATGCGTGGCATCCTCGGCATGTGCGGGCGGTGGACGTGGAGGCTGACCACGGGTGTGTCCAGCTGGATGAGATCGCCGTTGGACGTGGATCCCGATGGCGCGCCCCGGCTTTCTCGCGACGTCTGGCTCACTGTCATGGCCCCCTCCTCGGGTCGGAATTCAGCTCCTCTTTTCACCCTTTGCCCACTTCAGCGGCACTCACCAGGGCCTTTCGTCACCATCAGTGCTTGTTGTCCTATTCATTTGGTTGGGTCGACCCGTGCGCGCCACGCGTCCGGCCTGGCAGAACGGTCCCGCTGTCGCCGTCCGGCCCGGGGGCGTAGGCTCACGGGACGTGACAGTCGATCTGGGCTTCGTCAGCGAATACGCAGGTAGACCCGCGGCCCACCTCACCCGGCGGGACGTCGCCCGGGCCCTGCTCGCCGTACCGAGCGGCCAGGCGCTGGTGGCCGTCCCCGACCTCCGCCGCGCGATGCTGGCGGCGGGCAACCCCCTCTCGGCCGCGTTCTGGGACTCCGCCAAGGCCACGCTCGCCGGCATCGAGAACGGCGTGGCGACGGTCGGCGACGTCCAGAGATGGCTGGAGGCCACCGGCACCGAGCCCATCCTGATCACCCGCGGCTACTTCGTGTGGCCCGAGGAGGGCGAGCGCGGCCCGGTGGCGACCGAGCTGCACGAACGGCTGGTCGCCCACCTGGAGGAGCACGTCAGGATCGGCGAGATCGACCCCGACCGCCTGGTGGCCGGCGACGCCGAGGCCCGCGAGGTCTACGAGCGGGTCCAGGACCACTGGCTCGCCACGCCCCTGCCCGACGGCCGGGTGCCGAGCAGCGCGGTCGGCGAGGAGGTGGACGAGGAGCTGTTCGCCACCTGGGACGAGGAGGAGGCCTTCGCCCTCGGCGAGCTGCGCCGGGTGCTCGCCGACCTGCCCGAGCCCGACCTGCCCTCCGGCGAGCTGGCGGCCGCGGCCCGGCGGTTGCGCGCCCTGCTGGCCGAGCCCGGATACCCCGGCAACGTCCTGCGCGCGTGCTCCGGCCTGGAAGGCGAGCCGCTGCCCGAGGACGACACCGAGCTGTGGCTCATGGTCGCCGCCGGGGTCGCCTCACCCGTCTCCGACCTGCAGGACGAGGACGAGCACCAGTTCTGGGACCTGGAGGGCGAGCTGAGCCAGGAGGACGCCGCGCTGGCCGCCCTGTGCACCATCCACCACGCCGACTGGCTCGCCACCGTCGCCGCCCTCGCCCGGCGCGGCCCCGGGGTGCTCGCCTCACCCGAGCGCATCGCCCGGCTGGTCGCCGAGTCCGACGACATCGACGTCGACATGGACGACCCGGAGGACCTGGAGACCACCGAGACGCTGTTCACCACGGTCACACCGCTGTGGCGGGAACTCGGCATCGTGGACGACAGGGCCGTCCTGACCCCCCTCGGCTGGTGGGGCCTCCCCAAGTCCCTCGAACGCGCCTGGTCCCCCGAATAGCCTTTGTCGCGCTGAAGGTCAGTGGGAGGGTTCCACGGGCTGTGCGGGGTCTACGGGCTCGGCGGAGGCGGCCCTGGCGACCAGGTCGCCGTACTCGGGGTGGCGCTCGATGTAACGGGCCACGAACGGGCACAGCGGCACGACGGGGACCCCGGCCGCACGCGCGGCGTCCAGCGCGCCGCGCACCAGGCGGCTGCCAAGCCCCTGCCCCTCGAACTCGTCCTTGATCTCGGTGTGGGTGAACACCAGCCGGCCGCCCCTGTGGCGGTACTCGGCGAAGCCGGCGAGCCGGCCGCCCACCGTGACCTCATAGCGGCCGGCGTCCGGGTTGTCGGTCACCTCGACCGTCTCATTCATTGAAGACCTCCGAAGAGACCCCCCGCGTTCAGGCGGGGGAGGAATCGGACCCCTGGGAGCAGGACAGGGGTAGGAAGTTCGCCATGAGGCGAACGCCCGTATCGAACAAACGCGCGATTGTGGGCTGGTGGCGCGGTAGGGTGTGCGGCGTGGTGCAGATCGTGAAGCGGGCCTACAAGTACCGCTTCTACCCCACCGCTGAGCAGGCCGAACAGCTCACGCGGACGTTCGGGTGCGTGCGCTTGGTCTATAACAAGGCCCTGGAGGAACGCACCCGCGCCTACACCCAGGAAGGCCGCGGTGTCTCCTATGTGGAGTCCTCGGCGCGCCTGACCGAGTGGAAACACAGCGACGAGTACGACTTTTTGTCGCAGGTGTCGTCGGTGCCGTTGCAGCAGGCGCTGCGCCACCTGCAGGCGGCGTTCGCGAACTTCTTCGCCCACCGGGCCAAGTACCCGACGTTCAAGTCCCGCAAGAAGTCGCGGCTGTCGGCCGAGTACACCCGCTCGGCGTTCCGTTGGCGCCAGGGCCGGTTGACGCTGGCGAAGATGGACGCGCCGCTGGAGATCGTGTGGTCGCGCCCGTTGCCGCAGGAGGCCGAGCCGTCGACGGTCACGGTCTGCCGGGATGCGGCGGGGCGGTGGTTTGTGTCCCTCCTGGTGGAGGAGAAGATGGCGCCACTGCCGCCGATCGAGGCGTCGGTGGGTGTGGACGCGGGCATCACGGCGCTGGTCACGCTGTCGACCGGGGAGAAGATCGTCAACCCTCGGCATGAGCGGGCCGACCGGCGCAGGCTGGCCAAGGCGCAACGGGCGCTTGCCCGTAAACAGAAGGGATCGGGCAACCGGGCCAAGGCCCGGCTGCGGGTGGCGAAGGTGTATGCCCGGATCGCCGACCGGCGCCGGGATCATCTGCACAAGGTGACCACACGGCTTGTTCGCGAGAATCAAGTGATCGCCGTGGAAGACCTGACCGTTCGCACCATGGTCAAAAACCGTTCGCTGGCACGCGCCATCAGCGACGCCTCCTGGCGGGAGTTGCGGGGCATGCTGGAGTACAAGGCGGCCTGGTACGGGCGCACACTGGTGGTCGTAGACCGCTGGTTCCCCTCCTCCAAGCTGTGCTCGGCCTGCGGAACCCCGCAACAGGCGATGCCGCTGAATGTCCGGGAGTGGACCTGTGCCTGCGGCGCGGTCCACGACCGGGACGTCAACGCGGCCAAGAACGTGCTCGCCGCCGGGCTGGCGGAGAGCTGAAACGCCTGTGGAGCCGGTGTAAGACCTCAACGAGAGTCCTCTCGGGCGGGCGACCGGCAGTGAAGCAGGAAACCTCACGGGCGACCGTGGGAATCCCTCCTTCAGCAGGGGGAGAAGGTCAACTGGAGCTTCCTCTCGGACGACGACGACGGTCAGCGCGAGCCGTTGGGCCGCGGCTCGGTCTCCGTCGTCTCGGCACGGTCGGCCTTGTCCAGATCGGCTTGGCGCGGAACCTCGATCTTGGAGATCTGCTTGTTCATCGACTTCACCAGGAAGTACAGCGCGACACCGATCGCGGCCACGACGAGGAAGCCGATGAGCCCGGGGCCGACCGGCGGGGGGGCGGCCCCCTGTGCGGCGGCTGCGTGTGCGGCGATATCAGTCACACCTCAAGTCTGCCACCCGGGGGCCGCCCCCTCCTCAGCGGTCGGCGCGCCGGCCGCACGGCCCGGTCTTGCCGTAGCCGAACGGCCGGCGCGCGTCAGCTCAACGGCCGGCGCGCGACCTCAGTGGCCCGCGCGACCTCAGTGGCCCGCGCGTCACCTCAATGGCCGGCGCGTGACCTCAGTGGTCGGCGTGGGCCACCTCTTCCGCGCGGATTCCGGTGAACAGGTCCTCCTCCGGCAGGTCGGTGTCCACCAGCGACCGGGCCAGGTGGTAGTCCTCGGTCGGCCAGATCTCCTCCTGCAGGTCGCGCGGGCACACGAACCAGAAGCCGTCCGGGTCCACCTGGGTGGCGTGGGCCAGCAGCGCCCTGTCGCGGGTCTCGAAGTACTCCCCGCACGGCACCCGCGTGGTGACCTCCCACTTCTGCGGGCGGTCCTCCCAGCGGGCGATCCAGTCGCCGTAGGGCGAGCCGATGCCGCGCTCGGTCATCGCCTGGTGCAGGGCCTCGAAACGCGCCCGGGTGAATCCCATGTGGTAGTAGAGCTTGAGCGGCTGCCACGGCTCGCCGAGGCCGACATAACGGTCGGGGTCGCCCGCGGCCTCGAACGCCTCCACCGACACCTTGTTGGTCATGATGTGATCGGGGTGCGGGTAGCCGCCGTCGTCGTCATAGGTCAGGATCACATGCGGCCGGAACTCGCGGACGGCCGCGACGAGCGGGGCGGAGGCCACCTCCAGCGGCTGCAACGCGAAGCATCCCTCGGGCAGCGGCTCGCTCTCGTCGTCCGGCAGACCGGAGTCGATGAAGCCCAGGAAGCTCTGCCGCACGCCCAGGATCTCGCGTGCCCGCTCCATCTCCTGGCGGCGCACCTCGGTGATGTTCTCAAGGATGTCCGGCAGCTCCATCTTCGGATTCAAGATCGAACCGCGCTCACCGCCGGTCAGGGTGCAGACCAGCACATCAGCGCCTTCAGCCACATAGCGCGCCATCGTGGCGGCGCCCTTGCTGGACTCGTCGTCAGGGTGGGCGTGTACGGCCATCAATCGCAGTGGTGCACTCACGGGTCGGTTTCTCCTCAAGTGTCCGGGCCGGGCTCCCCCAGTGGGGCTCTTCTGGGGGCGGCGCGTAGAGCGGAGCCTCCGCAGGGGACAATTGTCTCGTGCAACGACAAGGGACCGCTGGGAGATTCCACCATGACCGATAGACCCGTCGGTTCGCACGTGGACCAGCCGATCCTGGGGACCCCAGACTCCTTTCCGGAGCGTCGGCCCACTTCCGGACGCGCCGGGCGAACCATTGCCTTCGTCATCATCGGGATCTTTATCGCGATCGCGATGGGCGGCTGGGGGTACGTCATGATGACCGCGCGGGGTAATCCCGACGTGCTCACGATCGCTTTCACGGTCGACGGCCCGAACTCGGTGACGATAACCTTCCAGGCGCACAAGCCCGCCGACCGCACGTCCGTCTGCCGCCTGCGGGCCACCGACGTGGATCATGTGGAGGTGGGCGCCCGCGACGTCACGATCCCCCCCGGGGAGGAGGACGTCCGGCTGACCGAACGCGTCGACACCAGCTCGCGCGCCACTTCGGGCAGCGTGCAGTACTGCTATCTCGTACAATGAGACTTTTGGGAAAGCGTCCGACCGGGTTAATTTGTTAGTCTCCCGGAATTCGGACGCTCGCAACTCTCACGAGTACGCAAGGAGAACCCGTGGTCGACTCCCGCCAAGAGAACGTCACCTGGCTGACGCAGGAGGCGTACGACCGCCTGAAGGCGGAGTTTGAGCATCTCTCCGGGCCCGGGCGCGTCGACATCGCCAAGAAGATCGAAGCCGCCCGCGAAGAGGGCGACCTCAAGGAGAACGGCGGATACCACGCCGCGAAGGAGGAGCAGGGCAAGATGGAGGGTCGCATCCTCCAGCTCCGCCAGCTGCTCGACCAGGCGAGGGTGGGCGAGGCCCCCCGCGCCGAAGGCGTCGTCGGTCCCGGCATGACCGTGACCATCCGGTTCGACGGCGACGACGACGAGGTCACCTTCCTGCTGGCATCCCGCGAGGAGAGCGGCGCCCCGATCGACGTCTACTCGCCCCGCTCCCCGCTCGGCGCGGCCATCAACGGCAAGAAGATCGGCGAGAGGGCCACCTACACCCTCCCCAACGGCCGGCAGAACACCGTGGAGATCCTCGAAGCCGTCCCCTACATCGGCAACTGACCCGTCCCGCACCGGCCGGCCGGTCGGCCCGCATCCCGCGTCCGAGCGCCGGACGGTCCGCGTCCGGTGGCCGGTCAGGCGGGGTTCTCGCCCGAAGGCAGCCTGCCGGCCGCGTCCGGCGGGCGCACGGGCGTCCGCGCCCTGATCCATCGTCCATCCAGATCCGCCGGAGCCCGGCTCCGGCGGATCGCCGCTGTCGGGCCTGCGGGCCACCGCAGGGCTTGGCGGCGAAACGCCGGACACCCGGCCCGGGGTCAGGGACAATCGGGCATTGACGGGACGACTTAGGCGCGACCCTCCGGAACCACCTGGACGTTCCGGCGGACATGCGGCACGCTCTTTGGTGCCCGCACGACACGGCTTCGGTGGCCGGCGACGGCTTCGGCATCCGGACCACGGTGACCACGGCAACGACGGTGACCACGGCAGCGACGGCAGAGATGACGGCGAGAAGGGGGAGAAGGTGCTCGATCGGCGACCGCGTGGCTCGACCGCCGTCCGAGAGACCCTCACCCGCAGCCTGGGGTCCGTCCAGGGCTACCTGAGCGGCGCGCTGGCCGAGGTCCGCGAGGACCTCAGCTACCACCCGCGCATTCCCCGCCGGCGCCGCGCCAGGGCCAGGCTGCGCCGCCGCACGGTCGCGGTCGTCGCCACCGGGCTGGTCGCCGTGCTCGCCACCGACCTCACGGTATTCGGCGAACTGAGCGCCAGGGAGGCGCGGAGCGCCGCGGCGGCACGCGTGCAGGCCGGGCAGCGCGTTCCCGGCTACCTCCCCGCCGCCCGCGGCCTCACCGTCACCCGTGCCCCCGCGACGACCCGCGCCCCCGGCGCCACGGGTGCCGGGGGCGGTCCCGCCACCGCGCCAACGGCCGGAGCTCCGGCGGCGAACGGCTCCACCTCCGCCGAGGGCTCCACCGGTTCTACCTCCGCCGACGGCTCGTCCGGCTCGCGTAAGCTCCCCGCCGGCGACCCGCCGCAGACGGCCACGAACACCCAGGTCGCGCCGCTCGCCGTCCTGCGCAGGCCGCACCTGTTCGTCGTCGCGCCGCGCTCCCTGTCGGCGGCGAGCGTCCGCAGGGTCAAGGCGAGCAAGGGCGTCAGGGCGGTGGAGGTCGTGGACGCCGCCGACGTCATGATGGACGGCAAGCGCGTGCAGACCATGGGGGTCGACCCCTCGACCTTCCGCGCCTACACCCCCCGTGCCACCGCCCGCTCCGACGTCCTGTGGAACAGCGTCGCCGCGGGAGACGTGGCGGTCTCCTTCACCCTGGGCAGCGACGGAGGGGTGGCCCTGGGCTCCACCGTGAACGGGGGAGGCAGGAGCCTGCGCGTCGGCGCGTACGCGACCATGGGCATGGGCATGATCAACGCCGTCGTCTCGCGGGGCGTGGCCACGGCGCTCGGCATCCCCAGGGACAACGCGCTGGTCGTCAGCGCGCCCGGCGTCGACTCGACCCGGCTGCGCCTGCGGCTGCTCAAGGTCCTGCCCAAGGGCAGCCAGGTCGCCCTGATCAACCCGGTGCTCACCCCGCCCACCCAGTCGCGCACGAACTGGCCGGCCAGCTCGTTCATGTCCGCCGACCAGCTCCGCGTCGCCCTGACCGCCGCGGCGAGCAAGCTCGGCCGCCCGTACGTCTGGGGCGCCGAGGGACCCGACACCTTCGACTGCTCCGGCCTGGTGCAGTGGGCCTTCGCCCAGGCGGGCGTGCGGATGCCGCGGGTGACCCACCAGCAGTGGGTGACAGGACCGCAGATCCCTCTGTCGCAGGCCCAGCCGGGAGACCTGCTGTTCTGGCGCAGCGACCCGACGAACCCTGGCTACATCTCCCACGTGGCCATCTACTGGGGCAACGGCAAGATGTTGCAGGCCCCCCGCACCGGCGACGTCGTCAAGTTCTCCCCCGTCTCCACCAGAAACCTGGCCGGCGTCGTCCGCGTCAGCCCCTACGTAGCCGCCCGCGTCCGCTGACGGGAGCTCAGGACCGCTGAAGGTGGCCGCGGCGTGGATCCGGCAGACCGAGGAGCATCGCACTGTCGTCTTCGGTGACACCCGCCTGACGCAGCCGGGTCGCCACCTCGACGGCCATCCTGCGAAGATGGGCGCGCTCTTCCTGATAAGAGGCGAAAAGCTCCCGTGGTACGCCTGGTATCTCGTAGACGTACTCCACGGAGACGGGAACGTCTTCAGGCACGTCAAGGACGAAGTGCTTGACCGCTTCCACCTCTTCGAAGAGCTCCGCGAGTGTGCGGCCGCTCACTCCGGAGCGGATGGAGCCGTCGACGGGATCGGCCCCCCAAACAGTGATACCCGTGTCGACCGTCTTTTCGAGGGTGACTCGGAACTGCACGCGGCGAGGAGTCGGCACACTCGCGGTCATCGCAACCAGCCCTCTCCGAACACGTGCTCCAGATCGCGTTCGAGGTTGACGAGCACTGTGGACCGAAGATCGCGGACGGGGACGATGGCACGGCCGACCACGATCTGAGCCCGGTCATAGAGCAAGAGTAGGCGAACGGACCGGCCCGTCTCAGCCCACTCGACACGCAGCGAGGATTCGCGGGCAAGCTTGTAGATCCGATCGCGGATCTCCTGATAGCTGCTCAGCACGCGGCCACGGTAATGAGACGCAACGGAATCGTCCGGGGAATCGTCGCCTGGGACTCCAGAAGGTCAGGCTGCCGGCCGCGCTGACAGGAGCCCTTTCTGACGCCCCTGGTGGCGGCGTGCAACGCCCGCCGGGGTGGACGCTCGTTCCGTTCGCGGAGCGGCGTACGTTCAGGATGGTGGCGGCGTCACACTTCGCGGCCCAGGGCGGCTGTGGCCGCTGGGATGTTGACGTAGTCGCGCAGGCGTGCGATCTGTCCCTCGCGCACGGTGAGGACGACGATGTTGGGGAGGGTGAACTCGCCGGTGGAGGCGCTGGTCCCAAAGGCCTCCTGCTCGACGATGATCGTTTTTGGATCGCCGGTGTCGTGGACGGCGAGAGTGCGGTAACGCTCGTACTTCAGCGGGTTGTCCTTCCAGCCCGCGGCGATCCAGGTCACGATCGCGTCGCGGCCCTCAAGGCGGGACGGCAGGCCGGGGGCGGTGAACGGGAACTCGTGGACCGCGTCGGCCGCGTACAGACGGCTCATGTCGTCGGCCGACTGGCTGACGGAGGCTTGGCGCCAACGTTCCAGAACCTCGTGCGGGCCGGCTTCTTGCTTTCGCCCGCCGAGCGGCGCCCGCCTGGCGGTCACCTTGCGGTAGTGGATCTTCCAGCCGTCGGGCCGGCGGGTGATGACGTCGTCGTAGACGACGCTGCCGGCGGTTCCGTCGGCCTTGATGCCGATCCCTTTCGACCGGGCCCTCGCGGAGTGCTCGTCGATCTGAGTGATCACGATGTTGGTGACGTGGTGGCCGACCGGGTTGGCGTCGCCCAACGCGAGCGCCGCGTCACGTATGGCCGCGGTCCCGTGCAACGCCCCTAAGCCGAGGTCGCCCACGTCATAGGTGACGTCGGGAGTGAGCAGCTCAAGCGCTTCATCGAGCTCGCCCGCGTCCGTGAGGTGGCCGTGGAGATTGATCAGGTCGTTGATGTCGATTCGGTCCTGCTCCGACAGCGCCATAGGGGCGGCCCTCCATGCCGTAAGGTGAATCACGTCGTTAAGGTGAGACGTGGTCCGGTTAGGCGGAGGACGTTACCGGACTGTGTCCCCGGTTAGCAAGGATGTGGTGATCGCGCTGGCAGACCAGGAATCGCGGCCGCGTGACGGACGTCCGAAGCGTGCGGACGCCCGGCGCAACTACGAGCAGTTGGTCGAGCAGGCGCGACGGGCGTTCGCCGAGTTCGGCGTGGACGCCTCCCTGGACGAGATCGCCCGGCGGGCAGGGGTCGCCAGCGGAACGCTGTACCGGCATTTCCCCACGCGGCTCGACCTCGTCGAGGCGGTGCTCGGCGAGCAGATCGCCGAGTTGGTCGACCTCGGTCGCGGACTGATGAGTGCCGAGGACCGATTCGACGCGCTGTTCACGTGGTTGCGCGCCACCCTCACGCATTCCTTGACCTACCGGGGCCTCGCGGCCGCCGTGATGAACTCGGCGCTCGACCGCGGGAATGGCCTGGTGTCGAGCTGGCATGCCGAGATGTTCGAGGTGGGAACCGCGTTGCTGGCGCGGGCACGTGAGGCGGGCGTGATCGCCGCCGATGCGGACGAAGCGGATGTGCTGAAGATGGTCGGCGCCATCGCCTGGGCCGTCCGGGACGCCGCGGACGGCCCGGCCCAGGCCGACCGCCTGCTCGCCCTCCTCATGAACGGCCTGCGCCTGGACGATCGTCGCTAAAGGTGCAAATCCTCGTAAATGGCCTATCTATTCGTGCTCCGCTGTACGGACATATCCATACTCGGGGGTCGAGACCGGATTTCGCGCGGTTAGTGTTTCCGGACGGTCGAAATGACGGCCGCGTAAGTGCCGCCGAATTGTTAGCTCGATTTCGGCGGGGGTGAGATCTGATGGAACGTACCAATGGCCGGCGGCAGGAGGACGTGTGACCACTCCGAAGATCCCCACCATGGACGACGCCCTGGCGGTCGTCCAGCGAGATCAGCCGGTCAACCGGACTCTGGATCTCCCGCCGCTCCAGATCAAGGTCAAGCATGGTGACATGCTCGGCCTCGGCGACCAGGATGTGACGACCCATCTCGCGAGGATCTACCGGATCGCCGGTCACGCCCCCGCCCTCGCCCAAGAGCTGACCGACACGCAACTGCGCCTCTGGCTGCTGTACGCGGCCAACCTGCTGGCGGAGAACCGCGAGGCCGTCCCCGGGTTCGATTTCAAGGGGGCGCTGACGTGGCTGGTGCGCAACATCCCCGCCGAGCCGGTGATGCCCGCCCCGAACCACGCCGAGTTCGAGCTCCACGTGCTCGGCCGCACCGGGTGGCTGCGGGCGGCGCTGAAGGCGAAGGTGGCCCGGCTTCCCGACCAGGTGCGGCAGCAGGCCGCCGCCTGCTACAGCCCTCCGCCGTCCAACGTCCCGAGCGGGCCCGGTGCCTCAAACGGGCCGAGCGATCAGTCGCCGCCGCTCGACAAGGACCTTCTCCGCAAGGAGCTCCTGCCGAAGCTGCAGAACCTCCTGGTGAACCATGTCGTGCAGTGGCGACGGCAGCCGGGACAGCAACCCCGATTCCAGCAGTGGGAAGACCTGGGCCTGATCGCGCGGCTGGCCCAGGCCGTGGCCTGGCGGATGCTCCAGCCGTACGCGGCGGCCCGCGAGGACGGTCCCTTCTTCACGGGGTTCGACTACTTCTCGAAGATCTACGACAAGACCAGGACGATGCCGAGCGAGCAGGACCTCGTCAAGCACCTGATGAACCGGGCCTATGTGGTCGGCGAGGACACCTCGGCGGGTAAGCCGGTCTTCACCCTCGCCGGATATGACTCCATGCGCTCGGACGACAGGGTCTTCCTGTTCAAGATGCTCGGGCAGTGGATCGCCGACAACTCCACGGCGCGCAAGCTCGCGGTCTACTTCTTCCAGCACATCGGCTCCAACTCCCACGCGGGTGCGGAGGGCGGCGGCGGTGTCGGCCTGGTCACCGAGTTCAGGACCGATCGGCCGGAGTCGCAGGCGCGCTGGGAGACCATCGAGACGATCGTCCACGAGATGGTGCACAACCTCATCCACCCGAACCTCCTCGCGCAGACGGACAAGGTGCGCAGGCCCATGGTGATCAAGGAGGGGTTCATCGAGGTGGTCACCAGGGAGGTGTTCAACTGGATGATCGACAACGGGAGCGAGTCGTCCACGAAACGGCTGATGATGGGGGTCGAGGGGCAACTCGTCCCCCCGGTCAGGAAGACCACGCTGGGCTACGCCGAGAGCGGCGCGTACGCGGACCAGATCTTCCAGCTCGTCGGCCGCGAGCGCTTCCTCACGGCCTTCATGACGGGGGACATCGAGCTGGTCGGCCTGACACCGAGCTGAGCACGTAATCCACAAACCCGCACCGGGGGCCGAACGGCCCCCGGCCTCGGGTTCTCTTGTATCGGCACCGCCACCACTCGCGGCGACCCTGGCACCCCGGGGCTACTCGCCGGCGAGTTCGGTGCTCTTGAGACCGCGAATGAAGGTGCGCCAATCGTCGGAGGAGAAGCGCAGCATAGGCCCTATGGGGTTCTTGCTGTCGCGCACCGCCAAGCCACCAGCGAGGGACGCGACCTCCACGCAGTTGCCGCCGTTCCCGCTGCTGTAGGACGACTTGCGCCAAGTCAGATTTGCGATTTCCACGTCTCTGCCACCTTTTTCATCAGCTCGAGGGACTGCTTCATCGGCAGGGCCTCAGCCCGGAGGGCTTCCCACAGGCGCTTCATGGTCGCCACGTCCGGTGCATGCTCAACGACTTCACCGCTGAGCGCATTGTCCACATAGACAACCTCCCTTCCATCGAAAGTGGCGATGACGAAGGGCCCGGCCAGGCCAGAATAAGCACCCGCCTCCAGCGGCACAATCTGAATGACGACGTCCGGCCGCTGTGCGCGATCGGCGAGATCGAGTAGCTGGTCGTACATGGTCTGGGCGCCACCCACGGGCCGCCGCAGAACACCTTCGTCCAAGACGGCGACGAACATTGGACGGTTGTCGGTATTGAGTACGCGCTGGCGAGCGAGTCGCGCCTCAACCTGGTCATCGACGTCGAATGTCCTACCCGAGCTCGCGATGATCGCTCGGGCGTATGACTCGGTCTGCAACAAGCCGGGTACTACCAGGGCTTCGTAGGACAGAAGTGAGATGGCGGCCGACTCGATCTGGAGCCACTTGCCGAGCCATTCGGGGGGCATGGCCTTGCAGACGAGGTCTTGGGCGAGGCGGGTGAGGATGCCGCCGGTTTCGAGGGTGCGGTCGCAGCGTTCGGCGAAGTCGGGCTTGGGGACTCTGCGGGCCGTCTCGACCATGGCGACGAAGGACGGCGAGTAGCCGACGATCGCGGTGGCGAGTTGAGCCTGGCTGAGGCCGGCGGACTCGCGGGCCTGTCGCAATTCCCTGGCGAAGAATTCGAGCGGTGTCATGCGGTTGCCGTTCACGATGCCCCTCACAGGTGTTCACGGAATCGTCGCCGATGTCACCCTTCCGGGGTACACGCGGCCTCTTCGGCCGGACCCTAAGACGCTGGTAGGGAACATGGGAAGGGGTAAGGGAAATCTGTGGAGTTCCGTCGTACGGAAGAACGGTGTGTGGGTCTCTCCGTGTCCTCGGCGCTGAATGCATTCAGCCGGATATGTCGATCCCTCGATATTAGGTCCGTTTTGTACGTGCGAATACGAGCCATTACCCGAATGTCCCACCGTCACTGCAACGGTAAGGAGTGCCGATGCCGGAGATGTCGGACGGTCTTCGTGTCGCCTGCTGGGAGATCCCGGGCGACGCCTCGGTCGTGGGCAAGGTCCGCGCCATGGTGAAGGAGGCTCTCGGCGGGTGGCAGCTGTCCTGTCTCGCGGACGACGTGACCCTGGTCGTCGGGGAACTGCTGGCGAACGCGATCTCCTACGGCGAGCCACCGATCAGGGTCTCGCTGTGGGCGGGGGACGGCGACCTGTTCGTGTGGGTCACCGACCACGGCGCCGGACGGCCGCACCGCCTGGACCTCGGGCTGGACTCCACGCACGGGCGCGGCCTGGCCATCGTCGCGGCTCTCGCCCACGGTCACGGCGTCACCCCGCTGACCGGCGCCACCGGCAAGACCGTCTGGGCCCGATGGAGCCACTCCAGTGCACGACACCACGACCGCCCCGGCAAATGATCATGGGTGTGGCGGCGCTTGGTGCGATGGTCCTGTCCATCGTGACCACGGCCAGGTAGGACCGGCTCAGAGGGGCAGGCCTTCTTCGAGGAGGCCGAGGACGCGGTCCATCAGGTCGGCCAGGGGTTCGGTTCCCTCGGACTCGATCCACAGCTCGATGGCGGCCATCCAGGCGCCCATGACCGCGCCGGTGAAGACGCGCAGCCGGAAATCGTCCTCCGGGACACCGGTGCGCTGGGCGATGGCGTTCCTGAGCGTCGCCATGGTGGCGATCTGTCCTTCCACCTGACGGGCGCGCAGAGCGGGAATCGACCACACGAGTTCGATGCGCCGCAGCATCGTGTCCTTCTCCTGAGGGAACACCTCGTCGAAGACCTGGCGGATCGTCGCGCGCAACGCGGCCAGCGGGGTGAGCGTCGCTGGCTGGGCGACGAACGCGGCGGCGATCACCGGGTCGTAGTCATCCTGGATCACCACGTCTTCCTTGGTGGGGAAGTAGCGGAAGAACGTGCTCGGCGAGACCTCCGCGGCCTCGGCGATCTGCTCGATCGTGGTGCTGTCGTAGCCCTGCTCCACGAACAACCTCATGGCGTGCTCCTGGATCGTCCGCCGGGTCTTGGCCTTCTTGCGCTCGCGGAGGCCGGGATACCGCTGCTGGGCGTTCGCGGGAGAGCTCATCTTCCAATTCTCGCGTGACCGAGCCGGGCCTCCGCCGCCCAAGGCGCCGACTTCGGCGCACAAGGGTCGACTCTGCCGCACAGGGGCCGACTCCGCCGGACAAGGGGCGACTTCGCCGCACAAGGCGCCGACTTCGCCGTACCCCTTCCCGCCGTCGCGGCGCCTGTGGTGGTCCGGGGTGGTGCGGTGGATGGCCGTCCTCGGCGGCGGCATCGGATGGTCGCCGCGAAGGGGGTGCCCGACAGGGCCGCCACTCCACTGTCGGCGACGAACATCCGGGTGAGCAGCCGTACCGGCCCACTCACCTGTGTGGGGGTGGGGTTGTCGGGTGGGCTTCCTGTGCCGGCCCACTCACCTGTGGGGAGTGGGGCTGTTGGATGGGCAGCCGTATCGACCCACCCACCCACCCGCCCGCCTGCATGCGGGTGGGGTTTGTTGGGTGGGCAGCAGTGTTGGACCACTCATGTGCTTGCGGGGTGGGGTTGTTGGGTGGCTTCCCGTACCGGCCCATCACCTGTGGGGGTGGGCTGTTGGGTGGGCTTCCCGTGCTGGCCCACCCACCTGCATGCGGGGTGGGGCCGTTGGATGGGCAGCCGTATCGACCCACCCACCCACCTGCATGCGGGTGGGGTTTGTTGGGTGGGCTTCCCGTGCCGGTCCACCCACCTGGGTGCGGTGTGGGGCTGTTGGGTGGGCAGCAGTGCTGGAGCACTCACCTGTATGCGGGGTGGGGCTGGTGGTGGGTAGCAGTGCTGGAGCGCTGATCTGGGTGCGAGGTGGGTTGTTGGATGGGCAGCCGTGCCGGCCCACCCACCTGCATGCGGGTGGGGTTTGTTGGGTGGGCAGCAGTGTTGGACCGCTCACGTGCTTGCGGGGTGGGGGCGTTGGGTGGGCAGCCGTGCCGGACGCTCGCCTGTCGGGCGGGGTGGGGCTGTTCGGGGGTGCTGGTCACGGGCGGGGCGAGGTCCTTGGCGTTCTTGGTCAGTGGCGCGACGGGGGATAGCTGATAGTCGCCTTCAAGAGATGGCAGTGGCCGGGGGCCTCCTCTTGAGGCGATCGAGTAGGGGTGTAATCCTGATTACATGGAAACAGACGAAACAGTGATCACGTCATGGTTCATCGGACGCCTGCCGGAGGAGTGGTTCACCGGACAGCCTGAGTTCGTGATCGACCGCGAGGAGATCGCGGTCATCGGCACGCTGCCGGTGCCCGAGGCCGCCGAGGCGACCTCCGGGGCCGAGCGGGCCGCCCTGCTGGACGGGCACATCGGGCGTTACCGCGAGGAGACCCGCGAACGCCGCATCGAGATCGCACGCGAGGCCGAGCACCGCTTCCGCCGCAAGGTCTCCTGGGGCGTCTCCTGCGAGGACCGGACAGTGATGTTCACCACCCTCTCGATCCCGGTGATGACCCGGCTCAGGCAGCAGGAACGGCGGGTGCTGGACACCCTGGTCGCCGCCGGGGTCGCGCGCAGCCGCAGCGACGCCCTCGCCTGGTGCGTCCGCCTGGTGGGCGGCCACACCGACACCTGGCTCGCTGACCTGCGCGATGCCCTCCAGCAGGTCGACCGCGTGCGCTCGGAAGGCCCTGACGTGACCACGTAGATTGGTGCAAACCAATCTTTTGAATGGCCTAGACCATTTCCAGTGGTTTATACCAATGACACCTTCCGGTGCCGGCGGGCGATCGGCCCGCCGGCCGGAAAGCGGCTCTCCAATCTTCGGCAAGATGGTTAAACTCCCGGGAAACCATCGGGGTCCCTGCGCGTTATGACGCCGCTCGGATGGGCAGTGCGCAGGGCTGACGACGGCTGTCCCGAATTCACCGGCACGAACGGAGTCGAAATAGCAGGCGCCGGATCTCCTCTTTTGAGGGGCTCTTGAACCTCTGTTTCCACGACTGGTCTATGCCAATTGGATTCGGCGCGGTCCGTCGTTGATGATGTTTGGCCTGAGAGTAAGGAGCCGGCTCCGTGTCACTTTCCATTGAAATGACCGCCCCGACGTCCCATGCCGAGCTCGCCGCCTGGGTCAGAGAGATCGCCGAGCTCACCCGCCCCGACCGCGTCGAGTGGTGTGACGGGTCGGAGGCCGAATGGACGCGCCTGACGAACCTTCTCGTCAAGCAGGGCACGCTCACGCGACTCGCCGCGCGGCCCAACAGCTTCCTGGCGACATCGGACCCGAGCGACGTCGCCAGGGTGGAGGACCGCACGTTCATCTGCTCGGAGGACCCGCGTGACGCGGGCCCGACGAACAACTGGATCGCGCCCAAGGAGATGCGCGCCACCTTCGACGAGCTGTTCCGCGGCTGCATGCGCGGGCGCACGATGTACGTCGTGCCGTTCTGCATGGGCCCGCTCGGCGGCGAGATCTCCCAGTTGGGCGTGGAGATCACCGACTCGCCCTACGTGGCCGTCTCGATGCGCGTCATGACCCGCATGGGTGACCAGGCCCTGCGGCTGATCGAGGAGCGCGGAGAGTTCGTCAAGGCCGTCCACTCGGTCGGCGCCCCGCTGGCGCCCGGCCAGGAGGACGTCCGGTGGCCGTGCAGCTCCACCAAGTACATCAGCCACTTCCCGGAGACCCGCGAGATCTGGTCCTACGGCTCCGGCTACGGCGGCAACGCGCTGCTCGGCAAGAAGTGCTACGCGCTGCGCATCGCGAGCGTGATGGCCCGCGACGAGGGCTGGCTCGCCGAGCACATGCTGATCCTCAAGCTCACCCCGCCGGACGGCGAGTCCCGCTACGTCGCGGCCGCCTTCCCCTCGGCCTGCGGCAAGACCAACCTGGCGATGCTCCAGCCGACCATTCCCGGGTGGAAGGTCGAGACCGTCGGCGACGACATCGCCTGGATGCGTTTCGGCGAGGACGGACGGCTCTACGCCATCAACCCCGAGGCCGGCTTCTTCGGCGTCGCGCCCGGGACGGGCCGGTCGACCAACGTCAACGCCGTCAGGACGCTCTGGGGCAACAGCATCTTCACGAACGTGGCCCTGACCGACGACGGCGACGTGTGGTGGGAGGGGCTCACCGACGAGCCGCCGGCGCACCTGACCGACTGGCGGGGACGCGACTGGACGCCCGCCTCGGGCGAGCCGGCCGCCCACCCGAACGCGCGGTTCACCACTCCGGCCTCCCAGTGCCCGACCATGGCTCCCGAGTGGAACGACCCCAAGGGCGTGCCGATCTCGGCCATCCTGTTCGGCGGGCGCCGCGCGACGGCCGTGCCGCTGGTGACCGAGTCGTTCAGCTGGCGCCACGGCGTCTTCCTCGGCGCGAACGTCGCCTCCGAGAAGACCGCCGCCGCCGAGGGCAGGGTCGGCGAGCTGCGCCACGACCCCTTCGCGATGCTGCCGTTCTGCGGCTACAACATGGGCGACTACTTCGCCCACTGGCTCAAGATCGGCCAGACGGGCGATCCGGGCAGGCTGCCGCGCATCTACTACGTCAACTGGTTCCGCAAGGACGCCTCCGGCCGCTTCCTGTGGCCGGGCTTCGGGGAGAACAGCCGGGTGCTCAAGTGGATCGTCGAGCGGCTGAACGGCCGGGCCGGCGCCGTGGAGACCCCGATCGGGCTGCTGCCGACGCGCGACGCGCTGGACACCGAGGGCCTCGACATCGCCGAGGAGGACCTGGCCACGTTGCTCTCGGTCGACCGGGAGGTGTGGAAACAGGACGCCGCGCTGATCCCCGAGTACTTCGCGACCTTCGGCGACCAGCTGCCGAAGGGGCTGTGGAAGGAGTACCACTCCCTGGTTGACCGCCTGGGATGACGCTCGGGCCGTGAGCGGGTGTCAGCGCGCGAGCGACGACGGTGCGCGAGCGACGGTGCCCCGGCGACCGGCATCGACCGGCCGACATCGACCGACCGGCGTCCACCGGGTGCCGTCGAGCGCGCGATCAAGGGCGAAGTGGTCCATTCGCCGCCCGTTCCCCGTTCCGGGAAGCAACGGCAACCCAAAGCGGGGGGCGGGCACGGGTCCGGGCACGTGATAATTGCCTGTTGTCAACGTCCGACAGCGGACGGGCGGCGAAGAGGAGGTCTCCATGGGCGTGCGCGATCTCGTGTACCGGCTGTACGAGCGCCGTCTGGAGACCAAGCTGTCCGGCGACCAGATACCCCGGCACGTGGGCGTCGTCGTGGACGGCAACCGCCGCTGGGCCAGGGCCATGGGGCTGCGCGACGTCAGCCACGGCCACCAGAAGGGCGCGGACAAGATCTCCGAGCTGCTGGTGTGGTGCCGCGAGGCCGGCGTGGAGATCGTCACGGTGTGGTTGCTCTCCAACGACAACCTCTCGCGGCCCAAAGAAGAGCTCGACCCGCTGGTGGAGATCATCGAGGACACCGTGCAGGGCCTGGTGGCCGGCGGGTGGCGGGTGAACCCGGTCGGAGCCCTGGACCTTTTGCCCGATCGCACGGCTCGCATCCTTAAAGATGCGAAAGAAGTGACATCACGCCGTCCTGGCCTGATTGTGAACGTTGCAGTTGGGTATGGAGGAAGGCGTGAGATCGCTGATGCGGTGCGCTCCCTCCTCCAGGAGCACGCCAGCAAGGGCGCGAGCATCGAGGAACTCGTCGAGGTCCTCGATGTTGAGCACATCGCGGAGCATCTCTACACGCGCGGCCTCCCCGACCCGGATCTCCTCATCCGCACGTCGGGAGAGCAGCGACTCTCAGGATTCCTGCTCTGGCAGAGCGCTCACTCCGAATTCTACTTCTGCGAGGCCTACTGGCCTGACTTCCGCAGAGTCGACTTCCTGCGGGCGCTGCGGTCGTATGCCGCGCGGCACCGGCGGTACGGAAACTGAAACACCCCGTGAACACCCCCTATCAGCCCTGGTCCGGCTGTTGGGTAGGGGGCGTCCACGACGTACCGTAAGGAGTAGGCAGTCCATACGGCCTACTTCGGGAGAGGGTCCGCCCTTGCGTCGCCTTTTGACGAGGAGGGCCGGGATCCGGCGTCGCCTCGCGCAGGTGGGGGCGCACGATCGGGCCCGGTCCGCTCACCACCTCATAGGCAGGGCGCTGACTCCTGGCGCCCGGGGGAGAACGCGTGGCAGTGTCCTCGAGCAACCCGTCCACTACCTCCAGTAGCCTCACGCCATCGAGGCGCACGTACATAGTGGACACCTCTGTCCTGCTGGCCGACCCTGCGGCGATGAGCCGCTTCGCCGAGCACGAAGTCGTCCTTCCGATCGTCGTGATCACCGAGCTGGAGGCCAAGCGCCACCACCCCGAGCTCGGTTACTTCGCCCGCAAGGCGTTGCGCTTCCTCGACGATCTTCGTGTGCGGTACGGCCGGCTGGACGAGCCCATGCCGATAGGCGAGGGCACGATCAGAGTCGAACTGAACCACAGCGACCCCGCGATCCTGCCGGCCGGTTTCCGGCTCGGCGACAACGACACCCGCATCCTGACCGTCGCCCGATCCCTCGCCGCCGAGGGCCACGACGTGGTGCTGGTGTCCAAGGACCTGCCGATGCGGGTCAAGGCGGCCTCCATCGGCCTGTCCGCCGAGGAGTACCGCGCCGACCTGGTGGTCGAGTCCGGCTGGACCGGCATGGCCGAGCTCCAGGTCACCACCGATGACGTCGAGACGCTGTTCGAGCACGGCACCGCCGAGCTGGAGGAGGCGCGCGAGCTGCCGACCCACACCGGCCTGCGCCTGCTGTCCAGCAGGGGCTCGGCGCTCGGGCGCGTGCAGCCCGACAAGTCGGTGCGGCTCGTGCGCGGCGACCGCGAGGTGTTCGGCCTGCACGGCCGCTCCGCGGAGCAGCGCATCGCCCTGGACCTGCTCATGGACCCCGAGGTGGGCATCGTCTCCCTCGGCGGCCGCGCCGGCACGGGCAAGTCCGCCCTCGCGCTGTGCGCGGGCCTGGAGGCGGTCCTCGAGCGCCGCCAGCACCGCAAGGTCATCGTCTTCCGCCCCCTGTACGCGGTCGGCGGCCAGGAGCTCGGCTACCTGCCCGGCTCCGAGAACGAGAAGATGGGCCCGTGGGCCCAGGCGGTGTACGACACGCTCGGCGCCGTGACCACGCCCGAGGTCATCGAGGAGGTCCTCGACCGGGGCATGCTGGAGGTCCTGCCGCTCACCCACATCCGCGGCCGGTCCCTGCACGACGCGTTCGTGATCGTGGACGAGGCGCAGTCGCTGGAGCGCGGCGTCCTGCTGACCGTGCTGTCGCGCATCGGCGCCAACTCGCGGGTCGTGCTCACCCACGACATCGCCCAGCGCGACAACCTCAGGGTCGGCCGGCACGACGGCGTGGTCGCCGTGGTCGAGAAGCTCAAGGGCCACCCGCTGTTCGCGCACGTCACGCTCACCCGCTCCGAGCGCTCCCCGATCGCCGCGCTGGTGACCGAGATGCTGGAGGACATCACCCCCTGACGCCGCCCGCCCGTCTCCGCCCGCCCGCGGTTCGCCGGCGGGCGGTCACGGGGGCAGGTTGACGCCGGGCGCGGCCAGGTCGTGGTACTCGCGGCAGGTGTGCTCGCCCAGCGCCAGCGGCCCCTTGGGCGTCGTCTGGGTGATCTTCACGGCCCAGATCTCCTCGCGCAGCCGCGCGGTGCAGGTGATCTGGGCCATCGCCGTCCTGCCGAGCCGGCCGGGCCCGTTGACGATCACGTGCAGCCGCAGGCCCACCGGGTTCTCCGGGTCGTTGCGCACGCCGCTGTCCACCCCGTACCGGCCGAGCACGCTCTGCTCGACCGTGAAGGACGACAGCGCCGACCCCAGGCCGTCCCCGGACCGCTTGCTCACCTCGAACAGCGCCCTGATCACGTCCTCGGCCGCGTTGGAGGCCGTGGACACCTGCTTGGCGGCCAGCCGCCCGTCCCGCAGCAGGTAGACGTTCGCGATCGCGCCCTTGGCGCTGATCACCGGGGCCGGGCCGGCGTCGACCACCCCCGTCGGGTCCACCCCGCAGGCCGCCGTCCCGGCCAGCAGCGCACCGAGCGCCGCCGCCGCGATCCTCCGGCGCACTCTCATGAGGAGGGGATCCAGACCGTGAACTGCGTGCCCGGGTCGCACAGCTCCACCCTGATCGTCCCGCCGTGCAGCTCGGCGTTGGCCTTGGCGATGGCCAGGCCCAGCCCGCTGCCCTCGCTGCGTGCCCGCCCCGCGCCCACCTTGTAGAAGCGGTCGAAGACGTGCGGGAGGTCCTGACGCGGGATGCCCTTGCCCCGGTCGCGCACCTTCACCTCGAGGCCGCTGCGCAGCACGCGCGCGGCGACGCTCACCGGAGGAGCGCCGTGGAGCAGGGCGTTGCCCATCAGGTTGGCCACGATCACGTCGAACCGCCGGGGGTCCAGCGAGAACGACAGGCCGCGCGGCACGTCCAGGCGCACCCGCCCCGTCCAGCCCCTGATCTCCAGGCAGTCGGCGAGCGCCATGCCGACGTCGACGTTCTCCCTGGTCAGCACGGCCGCGCCCGAGTCGAACCGGCTGGCCTCGATCAGGTGCTCCACCAGCACCCTGAGCCGGTTGATCTCGCGGACCACCAGGTCCACGGCCTTGCCCGCGTCGGGCGGCAGGTTCGCGGCCTCCTCGGTGAGCATGTCGGTCACGGCGGTCATCGCGGTCAGGGGCGTGCGCAGCTCGTGGGAGACGTCGGCGACGAACCGCCGGGACATGGCCTCCAGGGCGCGCAGCTCGGACACCGTCTGCTCCAGGGCGCCTGCGGCGTCGTTGAACGTCGCGGTGAGCCCGGCCAGCTCGTCGCGGCCGTGCACGGGCAGGCGGGTGTCCAGGCGTCCGGCGCCCAGGGCGCGGGCCGCGTCGCCCAGCCTGCGCACCGGCCGCAGGACGCTGCGGGCGGACACCAGCGCGACGGTGAGCGCGACCGCCAGCGTGATCCCCGACGCCTGGCCGAGCGCGGTGCGCAGCCGCGCCAGGACGCCCTCCTCCTCCTTCAGCGACACGAACACGTAGATCGTCATGCCGGTGGGGCGCACCGCGCCGGTGCGGGTCCGCCGGTGCACCTGGGTGCCGATCAGCAGCCACGGGTCGTCCTTGATCAGCAGCCGCTGGCGGACCATGCGCTCGGCGGCCTGGTGGCGCAGCTCCGCCGGGACGTCGTCCAGCCCGAACGTCGTGCCGGTGCTCAGCCGTTCCTGCTCGCCGTACTTGAGGATCACCTGACGGTCCGGCCCGCCGAGGGACTCGGCCAGGTTGGTCAGGTCGCTGTCGGTCACCACCGCATCGGTGGGCCACAGCAGGTCACTGGTGCCGAGCGGCAGCGCGATGCGCTGCAGGACGTCGCGGACGTCCACGACGGCGCCGGTCTCGGCGCGGTCCAGCAGCGCCCGGCGGACGAGCTGGTAGCCGATCCCCGCCACCAGGGCGGAGGCGGTCACCGCGACCAGGACGAAGGTGATGACCAGCCGGCCGCGCAGCCCGGTGGGACGCCGCAGGACGAGACTCACGGCGGGCTGAACCGGTAGCCGAAACCGCGCACCGTGTGGATGTAGACGGGTTCGGCGGGAACGGGCTCGATCTTCGCGCGGATGCGCTGGACGCAGGCGTCCACCAGCCGGGAGTCGGCGACGTGGTTGTGGTCCCAGACCGCGCGCAGCAGGTAGCGGCGGTTGAGCACCTGCCCGGGGTGCCGCACGAGCTCCAGCAGCAACCGCAGCTCGGTGGGGGTGAGGTGGACCTCGCGTCCCCCCAGGGTCACCTTGAGCGCCCCCCGGTCCACCACCAGGTCGCCGAAGCTGATGCGGTCGGCGGAGGCCGACTCCAGGCGGCGCAGCACCGCCCGGATGCGGGCGTCCAGCACCCGCGGCTCCACCGGCTTGACGACGTAGTCGTCGGCGCCGGCCTCCAGCCCGACGACCACGTCCAGATCGTCCCCGCGCGCCGTGAGCAGGATGATGGGCAGGGAGTCCAGCCTGCGGATGCGGCGGCACACCTCGACCCCGTCGATGCCCGGCAGCATGACGTCGAGGATCACGATCTCGGGTCTGCGGGCGCGCACGTGGTCCAGGGCCTCCTCGCCGGTCGCGTACGCGGTCACGGAGTGCCCCTGGCGGGTCAGGGCCAGCTCGAGGCCCGTCCGGACCGAGGGGTCGTCTTCGACGAGGAGGATGCCGGCCATCCGCACATTATGGCCGAAACCCCGTTACCTCCTTAGGTGTCACAGAACTGTGACATGGCCCGCATGGGAACCCGACAGTAAGTCGTCACGCTGAGGGCGTCCGCGGCCGTCCCGTCTCGCGCGCCCGCGCGCCGAGGGCGGGCACGGTGCGGGCCGGGCATCCGGTCCGCCCGCGCGGACGCGCCTCCGGGGCGGACGATCGCCCCGCCGCCCTCCGGATCGGGGGTCTGGAGGGCGGGCCGGCGGCAGCCGGGGGCGCCGTGTGACGAAAATCACATCGGCCGGGGAAACCGCACGTTACTCGCCGGTTAGCCACGTAACCGTCAAATAACTTTTACGTTTGGGTTGCGGACCACCCCCCAACTCACGGCAAGCTCATAGGCCGTGAGCTCAGGTCAGCAGGTGAGAGACAGGCGAAGCAGGCGGGACGGCGGCGACGACGCCGCGCCGCCACGTGGCCGTGTCGAACAGCGGCCCGCGCGCAAGTCATGGTTCACCCCGAAGCGCGTCGTGGTCATCGGCCTCTCCTTCGCCGTGGTCGCCGCGCTCGGCGTCTTCACCGTTCAGACGATGCGGGAGAACGCCGCCACCCCCGCGACCCCGCTCAGCCTGAACGAGCTCACCCGCATGTCCGACCCCTTCGCGCCGGACGCCGAGGCCGACGCCCTCAAGGCCGTCGCCGCCCAGGCGCAGCGCGAGCGCGACATCAAGGCCGCCCGCAGCAAGTCGGCGCCCAAGTGGGACTCGGTGAAGATCGTCAAGTCCGCGCCCGGCGGTGGCGGCTTCGCCGCGCACGCCTTCCCGCCCGGTTCCCAGCCCAACCCCGGCAGCAACAAGGCGCTCGGCCAGGAACTGGCCGCCGCGCGCGGCTGGGCCGGCGAGTGGGGCTGCCTGGAGAAGCTCTGGGACCGCGAGAGCCACTGGAACGAGCGGGCCATGAACCGCAGCAGCGGCGCCTACGGCATCCCCCAGGCGCTGCCCGGCAGCAAGATGGCCAGCGCCGGCGGCGACTGGCAGGTTAACGCCGCCACCCAGATCAAGTGGGGCCTGGGCTACATCGCCGCCCGCTACAAGACCCCCTGCGGCGCCTGGGCGCACTCCCAGGCCACCGGCTGGTACTGATCGCCTCGCGGTCCGTCCGCCGCAACCGATCCACTCCCGTTGGTCGAGCTGAGCCGATACCGGCCGGCCGCCCGGCGGTCCGTCCGCCGAGCCGGTCCCGCCCGCGGCCGGGCGCCACGCCCGGTGCGCCGGTCATGATCCGCGCGAACTCTTAGTCAGGGTTGTTCGAGGTTTCGGCAAGCCTGGGGGCGCGCGGGCGATGCGCGGCGGCACGCTGGCCGCATGGGTGTGAAGGTCAGCGTGGTGGTGCCGGTAGCGGAGCCAGGCCCGGACGATGACGCGTTCGACGCGTGCGTGCGTTCGCTGCTGGAGCAGACGATGCCGTCGGACGAGTACGAAGTGATCTTCGCGGACGACAGGTCGGACGACGGCACGCGCGAGCGCCTCGACGCCGTCGCGGCCGTGCGGCCCAACGTCCGGGTGCTGCACCTCGAACACACCGGCTCGCCCGTGCGCGGACGCAACGTCGGACTGGCCGTGGCGCGCGGCGAGTACGTCTACCTGCTCGGCCAGCGCGACCGCCTCGAGCGGGTGGCGCTGGAGGCCATGTACCGCATGGCCGCCGAGACCGACGCCGACGTGCTGATCGGCCGGCTCGTCCAGGGCGACAACCCGCCGCCGCGGGCCTTCTCCCGCAACCGCGAACGCGCCGACGTGCTGCGCGACCGCCTGCTCGCCCTGCCGACGGCGCACAAGCTGTTCCGCAGGAGCTTCCTGGACACCCGCGAGATCCGCTTCGCCGACGTCGACCCGGAGCTGTCGGAGCAGGCGTTCGTCCTTGCGGCCTACCTCACCGCGAAGGTCATTACCATCCTCGCCGACCAGGTCTGCTGCCACCTGGGCGCCGAGCCCGAGCGCCCGGCCGACCCGGCGGCGCTCGTCGAGGGCGTCCGCGCGGTCTTGGCCGTCGCCGACGCCCACAGCGACCCGGGGGAGCAGCGCGAGCGCCTGTACGCCCACCTGTTCCGCACGGCCGTGCTGCGCCCGCTCGGCGGACGCCGGCTGCTGTCCGCGCGGCCGGACCAGCGCTCGGCGTTGTTCGCCGCGCTGCGCGACCTGACCCGCGAACGCTTCCCCGAGGCGCTGGATGCCGGTCTGCCGGTCCATCTGCGCGCGCGGGCGGTTCTGCTCAGAAGTGGTGAACTCAGGCGCCTGGTGGCCCTCAGCGAGGCTTCCAGGGGCATCTCCCTGCGCGCCGAGCTACGCGAGGTGCGCTGGGACGACGACGTCCTGCTGCTCGACCTGGCCGTGGAGATCGTCGACGCCGAGGGGACGCCCATCGCCTTCCGCGCGGACGGCGACCGGCTGCTGTGGACGCCGCCGCTGGACGGGTTCACCCTCCCGCCGCGGCTGGCCGACGTCACCGAGTCGGTGGAACGGGCCCGCATGGAGGTCTACGTCCGCCACGCCGACCACGGGCTGATCTTCTTCCTGCCGGTGTCCGGCGAGATGTGCCGGTCCCAGGAGGGCGACCGGGTGCGCCTGTGGGCCGTCGGACGGGCCCGGATGGACGTGGGCACCGCCGCGCTCGGCCGCCCGCTGCGCCCCGGCGAGTGGGAAGTGCACGTCCGCATGCACACCGGCGTCGACCATGCCCGCACCCGGGTCGCCGGGCACCGCGGCGCCCAGCTCAGCTGCGTCGGCGTCCTGGCCGGGCGGCCGAGCAGGCTGGTCATCCCCTGCTGGTCGGAGCAGCGCGAGCTCAGCGTCTGCGTCGAGCCCAGATCCTTCGCCGAGTCGATCGTGCTCGTCTCGCCGGCGGCCGCGGTCACCCACCGGGACGGGAGCGTCTTCGTCGTCCTGCCCGTCCCGTACGTCCCGCCGAGCGGCGGCCCGCCGGCCGAACTGGTGCTGCGCCACCTGGTCAACCGCGGGCGCGTCGTCAGCGTGCCGGCGCTGGTCGAGCCCGGAGTGCCCGGACGCTATCCGGGGCAGCTCGTCGCCAAGGTCGCCACGCGCCGGTTCGCCGGCGAGGGGCACATCGGGCCGGGGGTGTGGGCGCCGCGCCTGCGCGTCGACGGCAAGGAGGCCGACCTGCGGTTCGTCCTGGAGATGGCCAGAGGAGGCCGGGTGCGCGTCGAGGCCGGCGCGGAACCCGGAAGGCTGCTCCCGAAGCGCTCGTCGCTGGCCAGGACCCTCACGCGCCTGCCCGGCGGCAGGTACCTGCTCCGCATGGCCCACGCCGTCCAACAGCGCTACCTGCCCTCCGCCCCGGAGGAGTAGAGCGGCGAGCCGGGGTCGCCGGCTTCTGTGGTGGCGGCGTAGGAGCCGAGCAGCGCCAGCGCCTGGGCGGACTCCGACCCAGGCTCGGCGTGGTAGACCACCAGGAGCTGGCCGTCCACGCCGTTGAGCGCCAGCTTCTCGCGCCGCAGGTGCAGCGTGCCCACCAGCGGATGCAGCATGTGACTCGTGCCGCCGGCCCGGCGCTCGACGTCGTGCCGCGCCCACAGCTTGCGGAAACGCTCACTGCGCAGCGACAGCTCGCCCACCAGCGACTCCAGCCGCGGATCACCGGCCGCGTCGGGGCCGGCGCTCGCGCGCAGCCCGGCCACGACGGCCTTCGTCGCCCGCTCCCAGTCCTGGTGCAGCTCGCGGTCGGCCGGGTCGAGGAAGAGCGCCCGCAACACGTTGACGCCCGGCCGGAAGTTCGGCGAGAGCGCCTGGGCGATCGGGTTGGCGGCCAGCACGTCCATGTACCTGCCCTGCACGAACGCCGGCATGGTCAGGGAGCCGAGCAGCATGGCGACGCCCGCGGGCACCCGCTCAGGAGGGGTGCGGGGGGCGCGTCGCTTGCGGGGCCGCGCCAGCTCGTGCAGGTAGGCGGCGCCGTCCGCGTCGAGCCGCAGCGCCGAGGCGAGGGCGTCCACCACCTGGGCGGAGGGACACTGATCTCTGCCCTGCTCCAGGCGCAGGTAGTAGTCGGAGCTGATCCCGGAGAGAAGGGCGAGCTCTTCGCGCCGCAGGCCGGGCACCCGCCGGCGACCGCCGGGCACCAGGCCGACGTCCTCGGGACGCACCAGTTCACGACGCGCACGGAGGTACTCGCCGAGCGCGTTTTTGCTGTCCACGGCACAAATCCTACGAGTCCTGGACGAAATTAGGCTGTCCCTGCGAGTCCCAGGAACCGCGCGGCATCCTCTGACTCCCGAGTCGTCACCCAGACTCGTGCCGTGGGCCGCCGCCTCTCGGCGACGCCCCACCCGTCGGCCCGCCCCCCGCCCACCCGGGCCGGGCCCGACCGCGCCCCGTGCGGCGGCGGTTCCAAGGAGACCTGAGGAAAGAAGACGAGATCATGACCACCACGACTCCCGGCGGCAGCCTGACCCTCGCCGAGGATCTCACACTGAGCCGGATGGGCTACGGCGCGATGCAGCTGGCCGGACCCGGGGTGTTCGGCCCGCCGAAGGACCGCGACCAGGCCGTGGCGGTGCTCCGCGAGGCCGTACGGCTCGGCGTCACCCACATCGACACCGCCGACTTTTACGGCCCCGCCGTCGTCAATGAGCTGATCAGGCAGGCCCTGCACCCCTATCCGGACGACCTCAGGATCGTCACCAAGGTGGGCGCCACCCGAGGCGGCGACGGGTCGTGGATCATGGCCCGCTCGCGGCAGGACCTCATCGACCAGGTGCACGCCAACCTCACCCACCTCGGCGTCGAGGCGCTCGACGTGGTCAACCTGCGCGTCGGCGGCCACACCGAGCCCACCGAGGAGCCGCTGGCCGAGTCGTTCGGCGTACTCGCCGAACTGCGGCGGCAGGGCCTGATCAGGCATCTCGGCGTGAGCGGCGTCACCTCGGCCCAGCTCACCGAGGCGCAGGGCGTCGCCCCGGTGGTGACCGTGCAGAACCTCTACAACATCGCCCAGCGCGGCGACGACGCGCTGGTGGACCGGTGCGCGCGGGAGGGCATCGCCTTCCAGCCGTTCTTCCCGCTCGGCGGGTTCACGCCCCTGCAGTCGGACGCCCTGGACCAGGCGGCCGCGCGGATCGGCGCGACGCCCCAGCAGGTGGCGCTCGCCTGGCTGCTGCGGCGCTCGGCCACCATGACGGTGATCCCCGGGACGTCCTCACCGGACCACCTGCGCGAGAACATCGCCGCCGCCGACCTCGTCCTCACCGAAGACACCCTCACCGCCCTCGACGCCATCGGAGCCTGACCCGGCCCCCGCGACGCCGCCCGGCGCCCTCTGACGTCCTGAACGCTCCGGCCCGACCAGACGGCAGGGCCGGGGACGGGCCGGTGCGCGGAGGTCCACGGTCTAGGAGGTCATGGGGGTGGGGCCAGTTCGATCTCGTGCGGGGCGTCGGGGGCGGAGAAGGCGAGCAGCCGGGCGCCCTCGTCCTGGACGGCGGAGACCTCGCCGGCGGACAGCCGGGTGAACGGCTGGACGACCAGCCGGGCCATGCCCCTCGCGCCCTTGCCGGCCCTGGACTCGGTGATCTTCCAGGAGGCCCGTGCCACGCCGTCGACCAGGACGCTCGCCCGGATGATGCCGTTGACGGTGAACAGCGCGGGACGGTGCTCGGCCGCCACGACCCGGGAGCCGTCGGCGTAGGACAGCAGCAGGTTGTCGAACTCGGGCAGGAACCGCACCGGCGCGGGGACCCCGGGATCGGGGCGCGGGGCGTCCGGCAGGTCGTACAGCGTGGCCCCGCGCTCGTCGCGGAACACCCGCAGCGCGGGCCCCAGCCGGTCGACGACCTCCTGCAGGCGGGTGAGGCCCGACCACTTCTGCACGTCGGCCACCGTCGCCGGCCCGAAGGCCGAGAGGTAGCGCAGGACCATCGCGTCGGGAGCCGCCGACGCCGCCATCGGCCGGCCGAGCCAGGCCTCGGCCGTGGTGACCGTCGGCCGGCCGCTCTTGCCCCAGACGGCGCGGGGCGGCACCTGCACGAGCGGCAGGTGGGTGCGGACGATGTTGAGCAGCGCCTGGCGGTCGAGGCCCGGCCACCGCTCCATGAGCAGGCGGCCCAGCTCGCCGGTGTCGCGCGGCCGCTCTTCGACCAGGGCGCGGCCGAAGGCGACGACCTCCTGGACGTCGAGGGCGGCGAGCTGCCCCGCGTGGGCCGCGCGCAGGGTGCGTTCGAGCATGGGCTGGACCACCGGGCGCAGGGCCAGGCAGTCGGCCGCGCTGACCAGGTGGACCGTGCTGCGCATGAGCGCGAGGCGCACGACGCCGCGGTCGATGAGCAGCTTGGACAGCTCGTCGGGCTGGAAGCCGGAAAGGCGGGTCCACAGCCCGGTGTACGGCGGGAACGGCGCCTGGGCCTGCATGCCGACCAGGCGCTCGACGGCCTCCAGCGCGGTCAGTGAGGCCCGGCGCAGCAGTAGCTGCCGTTCGAGCGTGGCGCGGTTGAGCGCCCTGGTGTCCAGCACCGTCATGACCGACCTCCTCGTGCCGCCGCCTCCTCGGCGACGCGGCCGGCCGGCCCCTGCCGCCCGTCCACACCCCGCACCCTAATCACCCCGACCGACAAATCCGTGACCCTCCGGCGGGGTGGAGCCCCGGGGCCGGAACGACGACCACCCCCACCGACGATCCCGGGCCCTCTGGCGCGGTGGAGCCCAGGGGCCGGAACGGCGCCCCGGGATGCTCGCGGGTCACGACGGTAGGGCGCCCCCGATTCGCTGGTCGCGACGGTACGGCGGCCCGGTTCGCGGTCACGGCGGTACGGCGCCTTGGGCGGTTCGCGGGTCAGGACGGGCCGGGGTCCTCGGGAGCGGGGTCCTCGGGGGTGGTGGGCTGGGGCGGGCGGGTCATGGCGAGGACGTCGAGGGCGGCGTCGAGGGCCTCCTCGGTCAGCTTGCCCGAGGCCACGTGGCCGCGCTCGATCACGACCTCACGGATGGTCCTGCGCTCCTTGAGCGACTGCTTGGCGATGCTCGCCGCCTCCTCGTACCCCAGGTGGCGGTTGAGCGGGGTGACGATGGACGGCGAGGACTCGGCGTACTCGCGAAGCCGCTCGGGGTTGGCGGTGAGCCGGTGGACGCAGCGGTCGGCGAGCAGCCGGGACACGCTGGCCAGCAGCCGCGTGGACTCCAGCACGTTGCGCGCGATCACCGGCATCATCACGTTGAGCTCGAAGTTGCCCGAGGCCCCGGCGAAGGTCACGGCGGTGTCGTTGCCGATGACCTGGGCCGCCACCATGCACACCGCCTCGGGGATCACCGGATTGACCTTGCCTGGCATGATCGACGAGCCCGGCTGGAGGTCCGGCAGGTTGACCTCGCCCAGCCCCGCTCTCGGCCCCGAGCCCATCCAGCGCAGGTCGTTGGCGATCTTGGTGAGGGACACCGCGATCACCTTGAGCTGCCCGGACAGCTCGACAAGGGCGTCACGGGCGCCCTGCGCCTCGAAGTGGTCGCGCGCCTCGGTGAACGGCAGCTCCGTGGCCTCCCGCAGCTTCTCGATCACCTTGGCGGCGAAGCCGGGCGGGGTGTTGATGCCCGTCCCGACCGCCGTCCCGCCCAGGGGCAGCTCGGCGACGCGCGGCAGCGTCGCCCGCAGCCGCGCGATGCCGTTCTCGATCTGCGTCGCGTACCCGCCGAACTCCTGGCCGAGCGTCACGGGCGTGGCGTCCATCAGGTGGGTGCGCCCGGCCTTCACCGTCGTGCCGAACACCTCGGCCTTCTGGCGCAACGCGACGGCCAGATGGTCCAGCGCGGGCATCAGCTCGTAGACCACGTCCACCGTCGCCGCCACGTGGATGGACGAGGGAAACACGTCGTTGGACGACTGCGAGGCGTTGACGTGGTCGTTCGGGTGCACCGGCCGGCCCAGGCGCTTCTCGGCGAGGGTGGCGATCACCTCGTTGGCGTTCATGTTGGACGAGGTGCCCGACCCGGTCTGGAAGACGTCGATCGGGAACTCGTCGTTCCACTCGCCCTCGGCGACGTCGGTGGCCGCCTCGGAGATCGCCTCGGCCATGTCGGGCGTGAGGACGCCCAGCTCGCCGTTCACCTCGGCGGCCACGGCCTTGATCAGCCCGAGCGCCGCGATGTGGGCGGGCTCGAGGCCGCGCCCGGATATCGGGAAGTTCTCCACCGCCCGTTGCGTCTGCGCCCGCCACTTGGCCGCGGCCGGGACTTGCACTTCGCCCATCGAGTCATGTTCGATCCGGAAATCCTCCATGACCCCAGTCTTGCTCTACGAACCCCCGGGCGTGTCCTCGCGGGCCGGTCGGAACGAAGAGAGCACGGCGTCGCGCTGGGCGTGCTGTGCCTGCCAGCGCGCGTCGGGCGCCGACCAGGAGATCGCGTACAGCGAGCCGCCCGGCACCGACACCCAGCGCGACAGCACGCGCGTCGAACCCGTGGCCGAGGTGTAGCGGAACTCCCAGTCGGCCACGTCCGTCCCCGTGTACGGCGCGGGGCGGGTCGCGGCCAGGCGGATGAGCGCGTACCCGGGGTAGGTGCCGGCCGCGAGCGCCCGGGCCTGGGCGGCCTTGGCGGAGTTCAGCACGTCGGCGGAGCCGTCCGCCGACCGGGCGACGCGGACCGCGCGCGCATCGCCGGGGGCGGCGAAGGCGACTCCGGAGCCCTTGGCCACCGCCCGCAGGGGGGCCGGCACGTCGATGGCGAAGCCGGACCTGTCCATGTAGCGGCGCATCCCCGGCGCCGGTGCGGCGCCCTCCCCGGCCTGGCCGGCGGCCGACGACACCTCCTCCGCCGCCGCCCCGGGAGTCGCACCGCCCGCCGTCCCCGGGGACGCGTTGTCACCCGTCCCGGGAGTCGTGCCGTCCGCCGTGGCCGGGGAGGCGCCGTCCCGGGTACTGAGGTCGGCGCCGCCTCCTGGACCGAGCGTCGTGCTCGCGCGCGCATCGACGGCGGTGGCGGGCGCCTGGACGGAACCGGCTCCGGCGGGCGCCTTCGCGCCGCCGGGGCGCGACGGCGAACCGCCGCCGGAGACCGCCGAGGCGACGAGCATGACGATGGTGGCCAGGCCGAGCAGGGCGACGACCACCAGGACGATCATCCCGACGGGGCTGCTGCCCCTCGGCGGCGCGGTGCCCTGGAAGGAGAACAGATCGGTGCCGAGGCCGCTGGGCGGGGTCGCGACGTCCCCGTCCCCGCTCCACGCCCCGCCCGGCCCGGTCGGCGGATGAGAGCCGCCCGGCACACCGGTCCCGCCGGGCACACCGGTCCCGCCCGGTCCGCCCATGAGGCCCGGACCGCCGGGACCGCCGGGACCGCCCGGACCGCCTGACGAGGCGGGGCCACCGAGGCCGCCCGCGCCGTCCGGCGCGCCCATGCCGGCCGAGTACGGCGCCGCCGGTTCGCCGGGTGCGTACGCTCCCGGCCCGGGACGGGCGCCCGGCGCCCGCGAGGCGGGCGGCATCCCGGCCGGGGCGCTACCCGGCCGTCCAGGCGCGGCGCCCGGCGGCCGGCCGGGTCCCCCGGACGCGGGGCCGGGCGGCGGAGAAGCGGGTCCGTGCGGCGGGGACGCGGGGCCGTGCGTCCGGGAGGGGGCGGGGGGCGCGGCGGGAAGCGGGCTGACCACGGTCGCCTGGTCGGCCCCGGCGGCTCCCGCGGGGCCGTCGGACGGCTCGTCCGTCCCGGGAGGCCGCCCAGGGCCGCCAGGGCCGCCAGGGCCGCCAGGGATGCGCAGGCCGCCCTTGGGACGGATGACCATCATGGTCTGGTCGGTGTCCGGCTCACCCTCGGCGGACGCGGCGGCGGCCTGGGCCTTGGGGACGGTGGTCTGCGGGTCGGGGACGGGGGCCTGGACCTTCGGGACGGTGGTCCGCGCGTCCCGCCCCTCGGCGGCGGATGCCTGACCTGTGGCGGAGGAGTCGCGCGGACCGGCGTCCCGTCCCGTGGCGGCGGAGGCCCGCCGGTCGGACTCCGGAGTGGAGGAGGCGGCGGGGCGCGGACCGGAGGGCGAGGCGGCCGGGGACGGCGCCGGAGCGGACGGCGACGTGCCCGAGGTCGATGACGGAGCGGAGGGTGACGCGCCGGGGGAGGGGGTCGGGGTGGGGCGGGATCCGGCGGGGGTGGACGCCGGGGAGGGCGGCGGGGCGGAGGAGGTCTTGGCCACGCGGCGGAGCATGGCGACGGCCAGGTCGAAGCTGAGGCGTTTGGTGTGGTCCTTCTCCAGCAGCCCTTCCAGCGCGGGGCGCAGCGGCCCGGCCTGCGTGGGCGGGTCGGCCTGCTCGGTCATTAAGGCCGCCAGGGTCTCGCTGACCGACTTGCGCTCGTACGCGGGACGTCCCTCGACCGCGAAGTACAGTGTCGCGCCCAGCGACCACAGGTCCGACTCGGGGCCGGTGTGGTCGCCCCTGGCCCGCTCGGGCGCGGTGTAGCCGGGGGAGCCGATGACCATGCCGGTCCTGGTGATGTTGCTGTCGCCCTCGGACTTGGCGATGCCGAAGTCGGTGAGGACGACCCGGCCGGTGTCGGTGAGCAGCACGTTGCTGGGCTTGACGTCGCGGTGCAGGACGCCCTGCTTGTGGGCCGCGCCGAGCGCCCCGAGCAGGTCGAGCCCGATCTCGGCGACGAGCCGTGGCGGCAGCGGGCCCTCCTCGTCGACCACCTGCTCCAGCGACCGGGCTTCGACGAGCTCCATGACGATCCACGGGCTGCCGTCCACCAGGATGGCGTCGTGGACGGTCGCCACCGAGGGATGCACGATCTTGGCGGCGTTGCGCCCCTCGCGGATCATGCGCTCGCGCAGCTCTTCGCGCTGTTCCTTGGTGAGACCCGAGTCGTGCCGGATCTCCTTGACGGCGACGTCACGGCCGAGGAGGCGGTCGTGCGCCCGCCAGACCGTGCCCATCGTCCCCCGCCCGAGGGCGGCGATCAACTCATACCGGTCGGCGAGCAGCCGCCTCTGCTGTTCGGGCATGACTAAGAAGATAGCGATAGTGCCTTGAGCCTTGCTTTCCCCTTACTTACGCATATTTCTCGGCCAAAACCGACGGGGAAGCACCATCCGCACGATATCGGACAGCTGGCGGATCATCTGGCCCACTTCGGGGTTGGCCGGAGCGCGCCGGCGACCGGCCGCGGGGTCCACCGGTTTGCGGTGCACGCCCTCGGCGGGCCTGCGCGGCCCACGCGGCGCAGGCACGGGGGCCGGGCTCTCGGAGGGCCTGTCGGAAGGCGCGGTGAACGCCCGTTCGGGCCGGGCGTCCGCGCGGTGCTGGCCTCGGTGCGCCGTGCGGCGCGGCGAGGTCGACACCCGGCCGCCGCCGTCCCGAGGCCCGTCGCCCTCGCCGGGATCGCCGTTCGGGGAGTCGTGCGGCCCGCCCCGTCGTCCGCCCCGCACGGTGTCGTGCGCGCCCATCGCGGCGTGCGGCGCCTGCGGGCCGCCGGACGACGTCACCGGCGTGCGGCCCGTGCGCTGGGCGGGACCGCCGAGCGGCTCCTCCGCCGAGCCTCCGGCGGCGACGCGCGCCAGCATGAGCGAGGCGCGCATGCCGTCGAGCCGCGCGTCCGGGTCGATCTGCAGCAGGCCGCTCAAGATGGGGGCGAGCGGCCCGGCGCGTTCCATGGGGATCGGCTCGCCGCTGGTGAGCGCGGCCAGCGCGGCGGCGGCCGTGCGGCGTCCGTGCAGGCCCCGGCCCTCCACCGCCGTGTACAAGGTGGCGCCGAGCGACCACAGGTCGCCCGCGGGGCTGGCCCGGTCGCCGAGGACCCGCTCGGGCGCGATGTAGCCGGCCGAGCCGAGCACGATGCCGGCCTGGGTGATGGACGCGTCGCCTTCGAGGGCGGCCAGGCCGAAGTCGGTCAGTACGGCGCGGTCCTCGGTGACCAGGACGTTGCTGGGCTTGACGTCGCGGTGCAGGATGCCCTTGGCGTGCACGGCGCGCAGCGCCCCGAGCACCTGGCGGCCGATCTCGGCCACGCGGCGCGGCGGCAGCGGCCCCTGCTCCTTGACCATCTCCTCCAGAGACTGCGCGCGCAGCAGCTCCATGACGATCCAGGGCCGGTCGTCGTCGGTCACGACGTCGAAGACGGTGATCACCGACGGGTGGGCGACCATGGCGGTCGCCCTGCCCTCGCGTTCGGTGCGGGCGCACAGCTCGGCCCGCAGCTCCTCGTCCAGCACGAGCGGGAGGCGGACCTCCTTGACAGCCACGTCACGGTCCAAAAGGACATCGTGGGCGCGCCAGACCGTGCCCATGCCGCCACGCCCCACCGGCTCCACAAGCCGGTATCGCGAGGCTAGCTCGTATCCGACTGGCGCGCGCATGGGTGGCAGCTTACCGATTTGTTCATCGCCGCCTGTAGAGGCCATGCCGATTCTCTGTTGAGATCTTCGGTCAGATTTGGTCAGGTTCGGCGACCGATCGTGAGCACGGGACCACTGGTGTCCTGGAAGAAGTCGTCACCCTTGTCGTCCACCACGATGAAGGCGGGGAAGTCCTCCACCTCGATCTTCCAGACGGCCTCCATGCCGAGCTCCGGATACTCGATGACCTCGACCTTCTTGATGCAGTCCTGCGCGAGGCGGGCCGCCGGGCCGCCGATGGAGCCGAGGTAGAAGCCGCCGTGCGCCCGGCACGCCTCGGTGACCTGCTTGGAACGGTTCCCCTTGGCCAGCATGACCAGCGAGCCGCCCGCCGCCTGGAAGCGCTCCACGTAGGAGTCCATGCGGCCGGCCGTCGTCGGGCCGAAGGAGCCCGAGGCGTACCCCTCGGGCGTCTTGGCCGGTCCGGCGTAGTAGACCGCGTGGTCCTTGAGGTACTGCGGCATCTCCTCGCCGGCGTCCAGCCGTTCGGCGATCTTGGCGTGCGCGATGTCGCGAGCCACGACCAGCGGGCCGGTCAGGGACAGCCGGGTCTTGACCGGGTACCGCGACAGCTCGGCGAGGATCTCGGCCATCGGCCGGTTCAGGTCGACCGGCACCACGTCGTCCGACAGGTGCTCGTCGGTGGTGTCGGGCAGGAAGCGGGCGGGGTCGGTCTCCAGCTTCTCCAGGAAGACCCCCTCCGGCGTGATCTTGGCCAGGGCCTGCCGGTCGGCGCTGCACGAGACCGCGATGGCCACCGGGCAGGAGGCGCCGTGCCGGGGCAGGCGGATCACCCGAACGTCGTGGCAGAAGTACTTGCCGCCGAACTGGGCGCCGATGCCGAGCCTCTGCGTCAGCTCGAAGACCTTCTTCTCCATCTCAAGGTCGCGGAAGCCGTGGCCGGAGGTCGAGCCCTCGGTGGGGATCGCGTCCAGGTAGCGGGCCGAGGCGTACTTGGCGGTCTTCAGCGCGTACTCGGCGCTCGTGCCGCCCACGACCACGGCCAGGTGGTACGGCGGGCAGGCGGCGGTGCCGAGAGAGCGGATCTTCTCCTCCAGGAACTCCAGCATCCGCTTCTCGTTGAGGACGGCCTTGGTCTCCTGGTACAGGAACGACTTGTTGGCGCTGCCGCCGCCCTTGGCCATGAACAGCAGCTTGTACTCGTCGGGGTGGCCGTGCGGGTCCTCGGCGTACAGCTCGATCTGGGCCGGCAGGTTGCTGCCGGTGTTCTTCTCGTCCCACATGGTCAGCGGGGCCATCTGCGAGTAGCGCAGGTTCAGCTCGGTGTAGGCGTCGTACACGCCGTGCGCGATGTGCTCGGCGTCGGCGCCGTCGGTCAGCACGTGGCGGCCGCGCTTGCCCATCACGATGGCGGTGCCGGTGTCCTGGCACATGGGGAGCACGCCGCCGGCCGAGATGCTCGCGTTCTTCAGCAGGTCGAGGGCCACGAAGCGGTCGTTGCCGCTGGACTCCGGATCGTCGATGATCTTGCGGAGCTGGGCGAGGTGGGACGAGCGCAGATAGTGGGAGATGTCGTGGATCGCGGTCGCGGTCAGCAGCCGGAGCGCCTCCGGGTCCACCTCCAGGAACGTGCGGCCCGCCGCCTCGACCTTGCGCACCCCCTCCGCCGTGATCAGACGGTACTCCGTCTCATCCGGACCCAGCGGGAGAAGGTCGGTGTAGTCGAACTCGGGCATCGCTCGTGCTCCTCCGTAGTGTGGCGTGCTCGCCGCCGTCCTGTTGCAGGGTAAGGCTCTCCGTGGTCGCCCGCCGACCCGGGGCCGCGCCGTGCCGGGGCCCCGGGCGGGGAATCTGTGGTGGCCGGGCCGTGTCACCTGGGGCATTCGTGGGAAGGAGATGACGTCCGCCGGTAGGGCACCCTCCGAAGGTCGATAAGTGCGCGTTCGATAATGGACGTAGGCACGTGTCCGAGATCGGGGGGAAATCATGGACCCGGGCTACATCGTGGTGGTCATCTTCGGCGTGTCGGTGGTCGCGGCCGTCCTGGGCGTCGCGCTCGTCACCATCGTGCTCCGCGGCATCAGGGGCGAGCCGGTCCAGTGGCCGGTGGCCCCCGACGGCCGGGCCCGGCGGCGCGAGATCGAGACGCGGCGGCGCGAGGGCATCGAGAGCGGCGAGGGCGCGGGTCCCCGCGAGGGCGGCGAGCACCCGGAATGGACCGGCAGGGACCTGGCCGGCGACGACCTGCGCCCGGCCGGCGCCCGTGACGAGAAGCACGCCCTGCCGGGGCGGGCGCGGTGGTGGTGAGCCGCGCCACGCCTCCCCTGCGACGGGCCCGGAACTCTTCCACGGGGCTGCCGGGCCCGTCGGCCGTCCGCCCCCCTGGCCTCCCCTCCGGGTGGCCGGCCGCCATGAGGATAGATCGTCCGAATGTCAGGACAAAGTCTTGACTCGCGGCATTCTGATCCTTAGAACTGGGGACGAACCGTCATGAGGTGATCGGAGCGCCGGAGGCAGTATGCGTGTGGGTCTGTTGGGTCTTGGCCGTATCGGCGCGTTCCACGCGATGACGCTGGCCGCCCACCCGGAGGTGGACGAGCTGATCGTGTCCGACGCGGACGAAGTCAGGGCGAAGGAGGTGGCCGGCCGGGTCGGGGCGCTCGTGGGGGACGCCTTCCAGACCGACGCCGTGGTCGTCGCCACCCCGACCTCCACTCACGCCGAGCTGATCCTGCGGGCCTGCGAGGCCGGCGTCCCCGTCTTCTGCGAGAAGCCCGTCGCCCCCACCATCGAGGAGACCGCGCGCGTCCTGCGCGCCGCCGACCGCAGCGGCGTGCTCGTGCACATCGGCTTCCAGCGGCGCTTCGACGCCGGGTACGCCGAGGCCCGCCGAGCGCTGGCCGGCGGCGAGCTCGGCGACCTGCACCGCGTGCACATGCTCACCGCCGACCCGCGCCCCCCGGCCGCCGAGTACATCCCGCTGTCGGGCGGCATCTACCGCGACTGCCACATCCACGACTTCGACATCCTGCGCTGGGTGACCGGCCGCGAGGTCGAGTCGGTCTACGCGACGGGCGCCAACCGCGGCGCCGCGTTCTTCGCCGAGGCGGGCGACGTGGACACCAGCGCCGCCCTGCTCACCCTGGATGACGGCACGCTCGTCACGCTCCAGGGCTCCCGCTACAACGGCGCCGGGTACGACGTCCGCATGGAGCTGGCCGGCACCCGGCGCACCCTCTCGGTCGGCCTGGACGAGCGGCTGCCCCTCGCCTCGGCGGAGCCCGGGGTCGCCTTCCCCGGCGGCGAGCCGTGGCCCGACTTCGGGGCGCGCTTCGAGCCGGCGTACGTGGCCGAGATCGGCGCGTTCCTGGCGAGCGTGCGCGACGGCGGGCCCAGCCTGTGCGGCGTCCGCGACGCGCTCGCGGCGCTGCGCGTCGCCGAGGCGGCCGAGCTGTCGCGCCGTGACGGACGTCCCGTCCGCGTCGCCGAGATCGCCCAGGTGACGGCATGAACGACCCGACCGGAGAGGTGAACGTGAGCCGCACGACGGAGACCGGCCAGGGCGGGGCCCTGCGCATCGCGGGAGCGCCGATCAGCTGGGGCGTGTGCGAGGTGCCCGACTGGGGTCACCAGCTCGACCGCGAGCGCGTCCTCGGCGAGATGCGCGCGCTCGGCCTCACGGCCACCGAACTCGGGCCCGACGGGTTCCTGCCGCCGTCCCCCGGGCACCGCCGCTCGCTGCTGGACTCCTACGGCCTGCGGGCCATCGGCGGTTTCGTCCCGGTCGTGCTGCACGAACCGGCCTACGACCCGGTGCCCGAGGCGAAGGCGATGTTCCGCTCCTTCTCCGAGGGGGACGTGGACACCGTCGTCCTGGCCGCCGCCACCGGCGCCGACGGCTACGACGAACGCCCGGCGCTGGACGCCGAAGGCTGGGCGACGCTGCTCGGCAACCTCGGGCGGCTGCTGTCGGAGGCCGAGCCGTTCGGCCGCGCCGTCACGCTCCACCCGCACGTCGGCACCATGATCGAGACGCGGGACGAGGTCGACCGGGTGCTCGACGGCTCGGCGATGCCGCTCTGCCTGGACACCGGTCACCTTCTCATCGGGGGCACCGACCCGCTCGACCTGGTGTCCAGGGCAGCAGCAAGGGTCGCACACGTGCACCTCAAAGACGTGGACGCCACGCTCGCCGAGCAGGTCCGCACCGGAAAGCTGACCTACACCGACGCCGTCCGCGCCGGCGTCTACCGCCCCCTCGGGCGCGGCGACGTGGACGTGGCCGGCATCGTCGCCGGGCTCGGCGCGGCCGGCTACCAGGGCTGGTACGTCATGGAGCAGGACGTCGTGCTGTCCGGCGAACCCCCGCGGGGAGAAGGCCCCGAGATCGCGGTCCGCGAGAGCCTCGCCTACCTCGCGGCGCTCTCATGACCGAACCCCGTCCCGGGATCGGTCACAGGGTCATGAGCGAACCCCGTCCCGGGATCGGCCAGAGCGTCATGAGCGAACCCCGTCCCGGGATCGGCCAGAGCGTCATGAGCGAACCCCGTCCCGGGATCGCCCACGGCGGGGACGCCTTCGAGGTGCTCACGATGGGCAGGGTCGGCGTCGACATCTACCCGCTCCAGGTCGGCGTGTCGCTGCGCGAGGTGGAGACCTTCGGCAAGTACCTCGGCGGCAGCGCCACCAACGTCGCGGTCGCCGCCGCCCGGCTCGGCCGCAGGGCCGCGGTGATCACCCGCACCGGGGCCGACCCGTTCGGGGCCTTCATCCACGACGCGCTGCGCTCCTACGACGTGGACGACCGGTACGTCACCGAGGTGCCCGGGCTGCCGACGCCGGTGACCTTCTGCGAGATCCGCCCGCCGGAGGACTTCCCGCTGTACTTCTACCGCTTCCCCAAGGCCCCTGACCTGGAGATCCGCGCCGGAGAACTCGACTTCGCCGCCGTCAGGGACGCCGACCTGTTCTGGGCGACGGTCACCGGGCTGTCCCAGGAGCCGTCCAGGAGCGCCCACTTCGCCGCCTGGGAGGCGCGCGGCCGGGCGCCGCTGACCGTCCTGGACCTGGACTACCGCCCCATGTTCTGGGAGTCGGCGCGGGCCGCGGGAGAATGGGTGCGCAAGGCGTTGCGGCACGTCACGGTGGCCGTGGGCAACCTGGAGGAGTGCGAGGTCGCCACCGGCGCCCGCGAGCCGCGCGAGGCCGCCAGGGCGCTGCTCGACATGGGCGTCGAGGTCGCCGTCGTCAAGCAGGGCTCCGGCGGCGTGCTCGGCATGACGGCGGAGCGCACCGTGGAGGTCCCGCCCGTGCCCGTCGAGGTCGTCAACGGGCTCGGCGCCGGCGACGCGTTCGGCGGCGCGCTCTGCGACGGCCTGCTCGCCGGGCGTGACCTGGAACAGACCCTCCGGTACGCCAACGCGGCCGGGGCCATCGTGGCCGGACGCCTCGCCTGCGCCCCGGCCATGCCCACAGTCAAGGAGGTCGAGGCCGTGCTCTCGGGGGAAGCCCATGCGTGACGAGGACCGCAGGAGCCTGGCGGAGTACCGCGCCAGGCATCCGGAGAAGATCGCGCAGGCCGCGGCCGAACGCCGCCGTAGGCCGTTGCTGCGCGACCGCGGCCAGCTGCTCATCATCGCCGCCGACCACGCCGCCCGCGGCGCGCTCAGCGTTCGGGGCCGCCCGATGGCCATTGCCAGCCGCGTCGACCTGCTCGACCGGCTGTGCGCGGCCCTGGCCCGCCCCGGGGTGGACGGCCTGCTCGCCACCCCCGACATCGTCGAGGACCTGCTGCTGCTCGGCGCGCTCCACGACAAGGTCGTCATCGGCTCGATGAACCGCGGCGGCATCCACGGCAGCGCCTTCGAGTTCGACGACCGCTTCACCGCCTACGACACCGACTCCATCGTGCGGATGCGGCTCGACGGCGGCAAGATGCTGTGCCGCGTCGGGCTGCGCTCGCCCGAGACCGCCGTCACGCTCGAATCGTGCGCGCGCGCCGTCACGAGCCTGGCCGGACAGGGCCTGATGGCGATGATCGAGCCGTTCTGGTCCCACCGGGACGAGGGCGTGGTCCACCACGACCTGTCGCCGGAGGGCATGATCCACGCCATCCACGTCGGCCAGGCGCTCGGCGCCACCTCCGCGCACACCTGGCTGAAGATCCCGGTGATCGCCGACATGGAGCAGGTCATGGACGCCACCACCCTTCCCACCCTGCTGCTCGGCGGCGATCCCACCAAGGCGCCCGACGAGGTGTACTCCTCGTGGGGCAAGGCGCTGCGCCTTCCCGGCGTCCGGGGGCTCGTGGTCGGGCGCGCCCTGCTCTACCCTCCTGACGACGACGTGGCGGCGGCCGTCGACACCGCCGCCGGGCTGCTGGAGGTGTCCTGATGTCCTACATCCCCGCCGGCTCGACCGCCGCCGCTCCCTGGGCGCTGCGCGTGACGCCCGAGCTCGCGGGATGGACCTACGCCGGGTTGCGCGCGCTCAACCTGTCCGGCGAGACCGTCGAGTTCACCACCGGCCCGGAGGAGATGCTCGTCCTGCCGCTTTCCGGGTCGTGCACGGTCGAGTGCGACGGAGAGCGCCTTTCGCTCCACGGCCGCCCGTCGGTGTTCGAGGGCGTCTCCGACTTCGCCTACGTGCCCGTGGAGGCGACCGTCCGCGTCACCGGGGAGGGCCGGTTCGCCCTGCCGTCCGCCCGCGCCACCCGGCGGCTCCCGGTGCGGTACGGGCCCGCGGGCAAGGTGCCGGTGGAGGTCCGGGGGGCCGGGCAGGCCAGCCGGCAGGTCAACAACTTCTGCGCGCCGGACGCGTTCGAGTGCGACAAGCTCGTCGCCGTCGAGGTCCTCACCCCCGAGGGCAACTGGTCGTCCTACCCTCCGCACAAGCACGACACCCCCGGCGAGGGCGAGGCGGTGCTGGAGGAGATCTACTACTTCGAGGGCGGCCCCGGCTACCAGCGGGTGTACGGCTCGCCGGGCAAGCCCATCGACGTGCTCGCCGAGGTCGGCTGCGGAGACGTCGTGCTCGTCCCGCACGGCTACCACGGCCCGTCGATGGCCGCCCCCGGCTACGACCTGTACTACCTGAACGTCCTGGCCGGCCCGGCCGGCGAGCGGTCCATGGCCTTCTGCGACGACCCCCGCCACGCCTGGATCCGCGCCGGCTGGCAGGGGCAGGCCGTGGACCCCCGCGTCCCCATGACCACGGCCACCGCGAACGGCCCCGACGGCACGAGCGAGACGGAGACCCCGGCATGACGACGATACGGCTCACCGTCGCCCAGGCGCTGGTGCGGTTCCTCGCCGAGCAGTGGAGCGAGCGCGACGGCGTCGAACAGCGGCTCATCGAGGGCTGTTTCGGCATCTTCGGCCACGGCAACGTCGCCGGCGTCGGGCAGGCCCTCGCCGAACAGGGAGGCGGGCTGCGCGACCCGCTGCCCTACTACCTGGCCAGGAACGAGCAGGCCATGGTGCACACGGCCGTGGGCTTCGCCAAGGCGCGCAACCGCCTGTCGGCCTTCGCCTGCACCTCCTCGATCGGCCCAGGCGCGACCAACATGGTCACCGGCGCCGCGCTGGCCACGATCAACCGCATCCCCGTGCTCCTGCTGCCCGGCGACATCTTCGCCACCCGCGCCGCCGGCGCCGTCCTGCAGGAGCTGGAAGACCCCCGCTCCTACGACGTCAGCGTCAACGACTGCCTGCGGCCCGTGTCGCGCTTCTTCGACCGGATCAACCGGCCCGAGCAGCTCCCCGCCGCCCTCATGGCCGCCATGCGCGTGCTCACCGACCCCGCCGAGACCGGCGCCGTCACCATCGCCCTGCCACAGGACGTCCAGGCCGAGGCCCACGACTGGCCGGTCGAGCTGTTCCGCAGGCGCGTCTGGCACGTCGCCCGGCCCCTGCCCGACTCCGCCGCCGTCGAGCGCGCCGTGGAGGCGATCAAGGCGTCGCGGCGGCCGGTCATCGTCGCGGGCGGCGGCGTCGTCTACAGCGAGGCATGGGACGAGCTGGCGCGGTTCGCCGAGGAGCACGGCATCCCGGTCGGGGAGACCCAGGCCGGCAAGGGCGTCCTGCCCTATGACCACCCGCGCGCGCTCGGCGCCATCGGGCACACCGGCACGGCCGCCGCCAACGCCATCGCCCGCGACGCCGACCTGGTCATCGGCGTCGGCACCCGGTACACCGACTTCACCACGGCCTCGCGCACGCTGTTCGGGGACGTGCCCTTCGTCAACCTCAACGTCACCGCCTTCGACGCCGCCAAGCACTCCGCCGTCATGCTCGTCGGCGACGCCCGCGAAGGGCTGGCCGTCCTGGACCTCGCCGGCTGGAAGGCCGACCCGTCATGGACGTCCCGGGCCGCCGAGCTGGGGCGCGAATGGCAGGACGAGGTCGCGAAGCTGTACGCGGGCGACGAGCTCACCCAGCCGGTCATGCTCGGCGTCGTCAACCAGGTCGCCGGCGCCGACGGGGTGGTCGTCAACGCCGCCGGCTCCATGCCCGGCGACCTGCACAAACTGTGGCGGGCCCGCGACCCGAAGGCCTACCACGTCGAGTACGGCTACTCCTGCATGGGCTACGAGATCGCCGGCGGCCTCGGCGTCAAGCTCGCCGCTCCGGAGCGCGAGGTGTTCGTCCTGGTCGGCGACGGGTCGTACCTCATGATGGCCCAGGAGATCGCCACGGCCGTGCAGGAGGGCGTCAAGCTCGTCATCGTGATCGTGGACAACCACGGCTTCGCCTCCATCGGCGGCCTGTCGGAGTCGGTGGGCGCGCGGCGGCTGGGCACGGCCTACCGGGCGCGGTCGGCGGACGGCCGGCTGGAGGGCGACTTCCTGCCCGTCGACCTGGCGGCCAACGCGGCCAGCCTCGGCGCGGACGTCCTTCGCGCCTCCGACCCCGATTCGCTGCGCGTCGCCCTCACCAAGGCCCGCGAGGCGACCGGCACCACCGTCGTCCACGTCGAGACCGTCCCCGGCCCCTCCCCGCGGACCACCGCCTGGTGGGACGTCCCCATCGCCGAGATCTCCACCACCCCCGAACTCCACAAACGCTACGAACACCAAAAACGCACCCAACGCCCCTACCTGTAACCCCCTCATCACCCTCGCCCCCACCACAAACCCCCACACCCCGTCCGCCACTCACGGCCTCCATCGGGGCGCCGCGGCGGCGAGTCGCAGTACGGCGAAGCCGGCGCCCTGCTACGGGGCTGCACACCCGTCCGCCACTCACGGCCTTCATCGGGGCGCCGCGGCGGCGAGTCGCAGTACGGCGAAGCCGGCGCCCTGCTACGGGGCTGCACGCGCCCTGTCCGCCACTCACGGCCTCCATCGGGGCGCCGCAGCGGCGAGTCGCAGTACGGCGAAGCCGGCGCCCTACTACGGGGCTGCACACCCGTCCGCCACTCACGGCCTCCATCGGGGCGCCGCGGCGGCGGGCCGCAGTACGGCGAAGCCGGCGCCCTGCTACGGGGCGCAACAGGCACAGCTTCGTCCGAAGGTCGCCGGGTGTCCCGCCGTACTTCGGCGCCGATACCGCCGACCACCTTCCCCCCGCGTCGGCGCCGACGAGCGACACCGGTGACCAGGCGGGGGAATGCGCCGGCGGGCCTGGGGTTGATCAGGCTTCGGTGGGTCCGGTGCGTCCGGTGGGTCCGGGTCGGGTGGGTTGGGGGGCCGGATGGGAGGCTTTGGGGTGGAAGCCTCGGGCGAGGGCGATGATGGCGGTGGCGAGGATCAGGGGGGCGGCGAAGGCGATCTGGTAGTCGGCGGCCTCGGCGATGCCGCCGACGAGGGCGGCTCCCACGATGAAACCGACGTAGTTGAACATGTTGACCCGGGCGATGGCGACGCCCGTGCCCGCCGGGTCCAGCCGTCCGGCGGCCGAGAAGGATTGCGGGGCCACCACCGACAGGCCGACCCCGGCGAGGCCGAAAGCCACGATGGCCAGCGGCTGGTCGGGCGCGGCGACGATCCCGGCGAAGCCGAGCGCGGCGAGCGCGCCGCCGATGCGGACGATCGCCGCGGGTCCGTACCGTCGCACGGCGAAGTCGCCGCCGACGCGCACGACGAAGGTGGCCGCCTGGTAGGCCCCGAGCGCCAGCGGCACGACGGCCGCCGTCGCATGCATGATCTTCTCCATGTAGACGGAGCCGAAGTTCGAGATCGACGCGTCGCCCACGTACAGGAAGGCCATCGCCAGGCACAACGGCAGGATCGGCCCCCACGGCACCCGCACCCCGCCCGCGGCCCGCGCGCGCCCGTTCCCCGCCACGGCGGCGGGGACGACGTCCGTGACCGGTACGGCGGGGACGGCGTCCCTGACCGGTACCGCGGCGGGGAAGGCGTCAGCGCCCGCCACGGTGACCGGCGTGGCATCGGCCGCCGGACCGGTGTCGCCTGCCGGTGTGGCGACGTGTTCTTCTTCGGCCGTGAACAGGGTGCGGCCGGCGATCAGGGCGATGGCGACGCCGACGACCATGGCGACGGTGAAGATGGCCGGCAGGGTCAGCCGCATGGCGCCTCCCACCGACGCCCACCCGGCCCCGACGACCGCCGCCGCGCTCCACAGGGCGTGGAAACCGGTGAGGATGGGGCGGCCGTACCTGCGCTCGGCCGTGACCGCCTGCATGTTCATGCCGGCGTCGACGGCGCCGAGACACAGGCCGAACAGCACGTTGGCCGCGACGAGCTGCGGCACGTCGGCCGCCAGGCCGGCGCACACCACGGCGAGTCCCGCCGCCGGCTGGGCGGCGCGCAGCACCCGGCGGCTGCCGTACCGCTTGGCGATCTCGCCGGCGAGCACGCTGCCGACGCCCGCGATCACGGGGACCACCAGCAGGAGGATCGACAGTTCGCCGTCGCTCAGGTGGTGTTTCTGCTGTAGCTGGGCCACCTGGGTGAGCAGAGTGGCGAAGGTCAGACCCTGGACGAAGAAGACCGCGAAGGTGGAAAGGCGCGCACGCCGGTCACGGGGGGTGGGCACTGCGGCTCCGGAAGAACATGAGGAGGGTTCAAGATTGGCCAAGGCTACGGTCGCGCCCCCCGCCGGTCAATGGTCTGTTGACGCCGCTCCAGAGGTCAGGGCCACACCCGGTCGGTCACGGGGGTGTCGGGGGACGGCGAGATGCGCACCGCTCGCGTCTCCTGCACCGAGAACTCGTCCACCACGTGCCGGTTGTGTACCAGGAAGCCGACGAGCCCGGCGACGGCCTGCACACCCTGGTCGGCGCGGGCGTGGCCGGTCAGCAGGTAGATGTAGGGAGCGGAGAGCTTGTCCAGCAAGAAACGGCTGCCGTGCCGGTGGACGTCCTTCAGGGCCTTGATGGGGATGGGGCGGCGGGAGGTGAACCACACGGCGACGTCCCACATGGGGACCTCAGGCTCCTGCGTGGCCGCGTCCTCGTAACAGGCGACGCAGCCCCGGCGGGCGTCCTGCCCGTGGGGGCACGCCCAGAAGGCGGCATCGTCCCGGTTGTTCACGGTTTCGGCTCCTTCGTGGACGGGTCGGCGGTCATCACGGGCGGCCGCCAATGGAGCAAGGCGGCCTGAACAGGGCCGAGGTACGATTCTGACTGATCTCACGGCTCAATGTGCTTTTCCCCGGCCGTGTTCCTCCAGGTGACCTGTGGTGAGGGGTAGGTCCGGGGTCGGCTCGGGAGTTAGTGTCGAGGCGTGGAAGCCGAGCGCGGAGCGCACTACGACCGTTGGAACGGCCGCTGGCAGCAGCAGGGGGCTCCCGTGCTGCGGCAACTGCTGGCGGGTTTCATCGCCGCCGGCCGGTCCAACGCCGGCGGGCCCGCGCCCCAGGAACTCAGGGCGTCCGACGACGACCGCGAACGCGTGGTCACCGTGCTGCGCGACGCCGTCGCCGACGGCAGGCTCACCCACGACGAGCACGAGGAGCGCGTCGAGGCGGTGTTCGCCGCCCGCACGCTCGGCGAGCTGGCCGTCCTCACCGCCGACCTGCTGCCCGAGCACCTGCAGCCGCTGCGCGCCGACGGGCGTCCGGTGATGGCGCTGTTCCGCTCCGAACAGCGCGAGGGCCGCTGGGTGGTCCCCTCGCACTACTCGGTCACGGCCGTCGGCAGCGGCGTCACGCTGGACCTGTGCGAGGCGCTGCTGCAGAGCAGCCACATCACCGTGCAGGCCACCGTCGTCGGCGCCACGCTCACGCTGATCGTCCCCGAGGGCGTGCGGGTGGTCATCCCGGCCTCGGCGGTCGTCGGCGGGAAGCGGAACCAGGTGCCCGAGACGACCGCGCTGGACGCGCCCGTCATCGAGGTCACCGGCGTGATCATGATGGGCAACGTCGTGGCCAAGTCGCCCAGGCCGCCGAGACGCGGCTGGGCGCGCCGCCGCAGGCCGTAGCGCCGCCGCAGGCCGTAGCGCGGCGGACGGCGGGCGGCCGGTGATCAGGTGGCGGTGTCGAAGTTGATCGCGCTGTAGGCCCGGAGCTTCCAGAGCTGGTGCTCGCTCTCGACCTTGCGCACCGTGCCCGACCTGCCGCGCATGACCAGCGAGTAGGTGACGGCGACCCCGCCGCGATAGCGGACCCCGCCCATCAGCTCGCCGTCGGTGATGCCCGAGGCGGCGAAGAACACATCGTCGGAGGTCACCAGGTCGTCGGTGGTGAGCACGCGGTTCAGGTCGTGCCCGGCCTCCAGCGCCCGGCGGCGCTCGTCGTCGTCCCGCGGCCACAGCTTGCCCTGGATCACCCCGCCCAGGCACTTCAGGGCGCAGGCCGCGATGATGCCCTCGGGGGTGCCGCCGACGCCGAGCATCAGGTCGACGCCGGTGTCCCGGCGGGCCGCCATGATCGCGCCGGCCACGTCGCCGTCGGTGATGAACTTGATGCGGGCCCCGGTGTCGCGGACCTCCTTGGCCAGCCGCTCGTGCCGGGGCCGGTCGAGGAGGACCACCGTGACGTCCGACCGCGAGCAGCCCTTGGCCCGGGCGACGGCGGCGACGTTCGCGGCCACGGGCGCGTCGATGTCCACCGCGTCGGCGGCCTCCGGGCCGGTCACCAGCTTGTCCATGTAGAACACCGCCGATGGGTCGTACATCGACCCGCGCGGGCTCACCGCGATCACCGAGATCGCGTTCGGCATGCCTAGTGCGGTCAGCCGCGTGCCGTCGATCGGGTCGACCGCCACGTCGCACTCGGCGCCGCTGCCGTCGCCCACCCGCTCGCCGTTGTAAAGCATCGGCGCGTTGTCCTTCTCGCCCTCGCCGATGACCACGGTGCCGTCCATGGAGACGGTGTTGATGAGCTGGCGCATCGCGTTGACCGCCGCGCCGTCGGCGCCGTTCTTGTCCCCTCGGCCGACCCAGCGGGCCCCGGCCATCGCGGCGGCCTCGGTCACGCGGACCAGCTCAAGGGCCAGGTTGCGATCGGGCGCGCGCTCCTCGGTGGCCAGCGCGGCGGGTACGGACGTCTCTTCCGACATGGTGCGAGCCCCTCTGAGTTGGATGATGGCGATCGGGACGCCCTGTAGTGGACCTACCAGGTTCCCCGCCGTCTAATCCAGGCGTCGTGATGCGGACGCCGTCACGATCGTAGTTGTCCCCCTTCGGCGGCCGACGGAGGGATACTGTCACCGCATGAGCAGCGACACGGAACGACCGGTGACTGTGCGCACCTCCGAACGCGGCGCCGCCACGCGAGGCGCGCTCCTGGACGCCGCCAGAGAGATCTTCGTCACACGGGGCTTCGCCGACGCGGGGGTCATCGATGTCGTCTCCCGCGCGGGGGCCAGTGTCGGCAGCCTCTATCACCACTTCTCCGGCAAGGCCGATCTCTACCTGACCCTGTTCGAGGAGTTCCAGGGCCGTCAGACGCAGCGCACCAAGCAGGCCGTCCAGGCCGCCCGCGGCGACGGCGAGACCGACCCGATGCGGCTGTTCATCTCCGGCGCCCGCGCCTATCTGGAGGGCTGCTTCGACGAGCGCGAACTGGCCGCGCTGTTCCTGCGCGGGGACGGGCCGCCCGGCTTCGAGGTGATCATGCGCGACCGCATGCGCCAATGGGCGCGCCGCAACGCCGCCCTCTTCGAGGAGGACAAGGGCCCCCTGGTCATCGTGGTGACCGGCGCCCTGGCCGCCGCGGTGTCGGAGGTCGTGCTCTCGCAGGACGTCGCCGCGGCGCGGAAGTTCTCCGAGGAGGTCCTGGCGATCATCGGGCAGATCCCGCGCCCGTAGTCCGCGCCGCGCGGGCTGAGTCGGGGGGCGCCCGCCGCGGCCGGTATTCTCCCTGGCTGTGCGCCGATTCACCCAAGGGTTCTACGGGTACGCGTTCGCCGTGCTCTTCTGCCTGGCGATCGTGGGCATCTTCCTGCTCATAGCGCCCCAGAGCCGCGAAGAGCACATCCCGCGGGTGGACTACACGATCACCGTCGCCAACCTCCGCCGCGTCGCCCCGTATGAGGTGCGGGTGCCCGACCCGGTGCCGGCCGGCTGGGTGCCCAACAGCTCCGAGGTCGACCAGAAGGGGCACGTCACCTGGCGGCTGGGGTTCGCCACCGCCAAGCGCTCGCACGCCCTGCTCGCCCAGAGCGACGAGCCCGGCCAGGCGTTCGCGAGCCGGCTGGCCAACACCGACAAGAGCACGGGAAGCCGGCAGATCGGCGGCCAGACCTGGCAGGAGCGCTACCGCCCGGACAAGAAGCAGCGCTCGCTCGTGCTCGTCCAGCCGGGCGTGACCGTCGTGGTCACCGGTCTGGCCGACTGGGACGAGCTGACACAGCTCGCGGGCTCCCTCAAGGCGCAACCCAAGATCACCGCCACCCCCACGGCGAGCTGAGCCCTTCCTCGAAAGGGCGGCCGAACCCCGCCTCGGAAGGCGAGCTGATCCCTGCGGCGGAAGGGAAGCCGGACCCCGCCTCGGGAGGCGAGCCGAGCCCTGCCTCAGAAGGGGAGCCGAGCCCTCGCCTCAGAAGGGGGTGTTCTCCGCCTCTGCCTGGGACTCGGGGGCCTCGCGACGGGCCATGGCCGCGGCCAGCCTGACCCGCGCGCCCTGCAGCCACTCCTCGCAGATGGCGGCGAGCTTCTCGCCCCGTTCCCACAGCTCGATCGACTGCTCCAGGGTGAGGCCGCCGGCCTCCAGGCGCCGCACGACCTCGGTCAGCTCCTCGCGGGCCTGCTCGTACGACGGCGTCCCGTCTTTCTCCTCAGCCACGGGTCCCACCCTATGGGCATCCGGACCCGCCGGCCGGTCAGGTGGCGGGCTTGTCCACGGTGACCTCGACCCGGCCGTCGGAGAAGCGCAGGCTCAGCCCGTCTCCGGACGTCAGGCCCGCCGCCTGCCGTACGACGTCGCCGGAGGGCAGTTGCACGATGGCGTAGCCCCGTTCGAGCGTCGCGGCGGGCGACAGCGCGACGAGGCGGGCCCGCAGGTGCTCCAGGGAGTCCTCGGCCCGGTCGAGGGAGGAGGTGAGGCAGCGGCGCGCCCGGTCGCGAAGGCCCTCCACCTGCTCCGCCCGGCGCTCGACCTCGCGGACCGGGTCGGCCAGCGAGGGACGGGACCGCAGTGCCGCCACCCAGGACAGCTCGCGGTCGAGCCGGCCGCCCACCACGCGCCGCCCCCGGTCGCGGAGCTGGCGCACCAGGGCGAGCTGCTCGCCGACGTCCGGGACGACCTTCTTGGCGGCGTCGGTCGGCGTCGAGGCGCGCACGTCGGCGACCAGGTCCACCAGGGGATTGTCCTGCTCGTGGCCGATGGCGCTCACCACCGGCGTGCGGCAGGCGGAGACGGCGCGCACCAGAGACTCGTCGGAGAACGGCAGCAGGTCCTCAAGGGAGCCGCCGCCCCGCGCGATGATGATCACGTCGATCTCGCGGTCCAGGTCGAACCTGCGCAGTGCCTCGGTGACCTCGCCCACGGCGTACGGCCCCTGGACGGCGACGGCCTCGACCTTGAACCGCACGGCGGGCCAGCGGCGGCGGGCGTTCTCCAGCACGTCGCGCTCGGCCGCCGAGTCGCGCCCGCAGATCAGGCCGATGGTGCCGGGCAGGAAGGGCAGGCGGCGCTTGCGCTCGGCGTTGGCCAGGCCCTCGGCGACGATGACCTGCCGCAGCCGCTCGAGCCGGGCCAGCAGCTCGCCGATGCCCACGGGACGGATCTCCAGGGCGGTGAACGCGAAGGAGCCCCGGTTGACCCAGAAGTCCGGTTTGACGAGCACAACGACCCGTGCGCCGTCCACCGGCCGGGGGACGGTCGCCTCGTAGACGTTGCGCGGGCAGGTCACGCGCGCCGACACGTTGGCCACCGGATCGCGCAAGGTCAGGAACACCGTGCCGCCACGCGACGACAGCTCGGTGATCTGCCCCTCGGCCCACACGGTGCCGAGCTTGCCGATCCACTGGGCCACCATCTGCAGCACCGACCGGATCGGCAGTGGCTGCTCGGGTGAGGTCTTGGCCGTCATGCGGGCAGCCTACAAACCGTCCTTGGCTATTCGGCCGCTTCGAGCTTCGCCAGGCGCTTGGCGTACATCTGCACGATGTCGTCCCGCGCGGCGGTCTGCCGCTCGTACTCGATCAGCGACCGGATCTGGTCGGCGGACTTGCCGCGGAGCCGGGCGCGCAGCGAGGCCATGGTCATCTCGGAGTAGCCGGGCATCGGCTCGGCGAGCGTCGGCGTGTCGCCGGCGGGGGAAGGCGCCGCGGAGGCGACTTCGGCGGCGGTGGTGGTCACGGCGTCGGCGAGCTTGCCTTCCGGGGTCTTGGCCCTGCGCGCCCGCGGCTTGGGCGCGGCGGTCTCGCCGGTGGCCGTGCTCTCGGTGCTCTCGGCGCTCTGTGCGGCCTTGGCGGCCTTGGTGGTCCTGGTGGCCCTGGCCTTGGGTTCGGCGGGGGAGGTCCCGGCCTTCGCGGCGGACGCGGCCGTGCGGGGCTTGGCGGCGGCCCGCGACGCGCGCTTCGCGGGCGCGGCGGGCGCCTCGGCCGCGGGCTCGGCCGTGACACCGGCGGGCGCGGCGGGCGCCGCGGGCTCGGGCGCGACGGCGGGCTCGGCGGTGGCGGCGGCGGGTTCCGGAGCAGCGGCCGGCTCGGGGGCGGCGGCGGGCTCGGCGGTGGCGGCGGCGGGTTCCGCGGGCGTGGCAGCGGGCTCGGTGACAGCGGACTCCGCGGTGGCGGGCTCCGTGGCGGGCTCGGCGGCGGCCGGTTCCGCGGCGGCCGGGGCAGGAGTCCCGGCGGCGGGCTTCGCGACGGGAGCCGGGGGCGCGGCCTCGGCGGGAGCCACGGACGCGGACGCGGACGCGGCCGTGGTCGGGGCCGTGGTGGCGGCGCCGTCCGAGGGCTTGGCGGCCGCGCCGTTCTGGTGGTCGGCGGACACCCTGGGCCGGGGGGCGAAGATGACCGGCTCGCGCCTGGCGGGCTTCTCCTCCCGCTCCTCGCGCTCGTCCATGACGACCTGCGGGGACGTCACGCCGGAGGCCCGCTCGTCGGCGGCGGCCTTGTCGTCGTCGCTGATGAGCCGCTTGATGCCGGTGCGGACGCGGTCGCCCAGCATCAGGGCCTGCCCGACCCCGCTGAGCGCGGTCTGCAGCACGTTGAGCGGCAGGTCCTTGGCCTTCTCCTTCAGTTCCCGGGGGTCTGTGACGGTTTGCCGGACGTTTTTGGCTATGGTGCGGACGATGTCGGTCAGTGACATGCCGGCTCCCTCAGAGGGTCTGATATTGGACGACCAGTCTGATCGGACTGGACCGCATGAGGTCAAGGGGCGGACGGACAGGGCCGTCGCACACGCACCCAAGCATAGGAAAGCAGATATACCGTGCGTGCCGCCGGAACCCGGGCCCACGGCCACCCAGGACGGCGAGAGCACATACCATGAGCACATGATTTCGGAGACCTCTGCGAGCCGACGTGTCCTGGTGGCCAAGCCACGCGGTTACTGCGCGGGGGTCGACCGCGCCGTGCAGGCCGTCGAGAAGGCTCTGGAACGCTACGGCGCCCCCATCTACGTCCGTAAGCAGATCGTGCACAACACCCACGTCGTCAAGACGCTCGAAGAGCGCGGCGCGGTCTTCGTGGAGGAGACCGAGGAGGTCCCCGAGGGCGCCATCGTCGTCTTCTCCGCCCACGGCGTGGCCCCGGCCGTCCACGAGGAGGCCGCCCGGCGGTCGCTGAAGACGATCGACGCCACCTGCCCGCTGGTCACCAAGGTCCACAACGAGGCCAAGCGCTTCGCCGCCAAGGACTACGACATCCTGCTCATCGGCCACGAGGGCCACGAGGAGGTCGAGGGCACCGCGGGTGAGGCCCCCGAGCACATCCAGCTCGTCGACGGCCTCGACGGGGTCGGCCGGGTCCAGGTGCGCGACCCCGAGCGGCTCGTCTGGCTGTCCCAGACCACGCTGTCGGTCGACGAGACCAACGAGACGGTGACCCGTCTGCGCGAGCGCTTCCCGAACCTCATCGACCCGCCGAGCGACGACATCTGCTACGCCACGCAGAACCGCCAGGTCGCGGTCAAGGAGATCGCGCGCGAGGCGCAGCTCGTCATCGTCGTCGGCTCCACCAACTCCTCCAACTCCAAGCGCCTGGTCGAGGTCGCCAAGGACGCCGGAGCCGACGCCTCCTACCTGGTGGACAACGCCTCCTTCATCCAGGACGCCTGGCTGGAGGGCGTCACCACGGTCGGCGTCACCAGCGGCGCCTCGGTGCCCGAGGAGCTGGTCGAGGGCGTGCTGGCCCGGCTGGCCGAGCGCGGCTTCGGCGACGTCGAGGAGGTCGAGTCGGTCCCCGAGAACGTCCGCTTCGCCCTGCCCCACGAGCTGCGCCGCGACCTGCGCCCCGCCGCCTCCCGCTGACGGCCCTTTTCCACCTCCGGCCGGCGGGTCAGCGGGTGCCGAGGACGGCGCCCAGCGCGTCGGGCACCAGCGAGGTGTCGATGACCAGGTCGGCGCGGTCGCGCACGCGGTCGGCGGCGAAGTAGGCCCGTTCCTGGCGGGCCCAGCGCTCCCAGTGCGGCCGGTAGGCATCGCCGTCGCGGCTCAGCGCCCGCGTGCGGCGCACCTCGGGCGGGGCCTCCACCCAGATCAGGCGCGAGAGGTACGGCGCGGCGGCCACGGACCCCGCGCCGGCGCCCTCGACCACCAGCGGCGACGGCGAGGGCACCTCGTGCCACTCGGCGTACGCGCCCCGCGTCCAGTCGTAGCGCCGCCAGCGGGCGGGACGGCCCTCGGCGCGCGGGCGCAGGATCCACCGGACGAGCCGATCGGCGCCGCCGAGCAGCCCGTCCCAGCCCGGGTACAGGTCGTCCATGTGGACCAGGGTGGCGCCCAGCTCGCCGGCGAGCGCGCCGCCCAGCGTCGTCTTGCCCGACCCCGACGGCCCGTCCACGGCGATGACCCCGGCCGGGCGCCCGCGCACGGTCAGGCCTCGGGCTCTCGTGGCGTGCCGTACACGCGGGGCTCGAAATAGCCCTCGGGCTCGGGGACGTAGCCCTGCTCGGCGCCCGGCCTCGCTCGGCGGGGAGCTCCGGCCGCGGTGGCCGCGGAGGTGGAGCGGCCGGCCCGCAGCTCGGCGCGCAGCTCGCTGACGTTGTCGGGCAGCCCACGGAACCAGGCGACGGCCAGCACGAGCGCGGAGCCGCCGAACAGCCACGGCGCGGCGGCCGACAGCCCGGTGAACAGGCCGAGACCGAGCGCCTGGAGCAGCGACGGCGCGCCGAACCCGCCGAACAGGGCGCTCACCAGGGTGGCGGCGAAGAACACCAGCGGCGGGGCGACCACCAGCGCGAGCAGGTCACGCGGCTGGACGAGCAGGACGGCGGCCAGGCACGCGGCGCAGAAGACCAGCCCGATGACCAGCATCGACCCGGTCGGCCGGGAGGCGAGCGTCGCGACGAAAATGAGCGCTACGGCACCGCGGGCGGTCAGCCTGACCCCTGGTCGCGCTCGCTCCTGTGCCACCACCGCCGCCCCCTCCGGGCCCGGGCCCCACGGCCGCTCCGGCCGGCCTCATGACAAGTCTCGCGTCAACTTACCGTTCAGGCGAGGGGCCGGGAACGTGCTTGCCGTCTCTTCACCAGCGGCTGGCGGCGTCTCTGCCTCCCGTCCCTGCCCGCCGTCCCTCCGCGTCCCTCCGCGTCCCTCCCTCACCCGCCGGCCCGCCGTCGCCGGGCATTCCGCTCTCGTCTTCCGGTTCTCCGTCGGGGGACGCGTCCGCTTCGCCGGGGAAGGGCTCATCGCCGATGAGCTCGGGCATGGAGGGGGTGCGGGGGAGGTCCTCCACCAGGTCGGGCTGGGGGAGGGGGGCGTCGACCACGCCCAGGTCGTTCAGCCTGCGCGCCGTGACGAGCACGCGGCCCTCCAGCGAGCCGACGGTCTTGTTGTAGGCCACGACGGCCCGGCCGAGCGCCTTGCCCACCGCGTCGACGTTGCGGCCGAGCGCCCCGAGCCGCTCGTACAGCTCCTTGCCCAGGTCGAACACCGCGCGGGCGTTCTCGCTCAGCGCCTGCTGCTGCCAGGCGTACTGGGCGGTGCGCAGCATGGTGATCAGCGTCGTCGGGGTGGCGATGTGCACGCGCCTGCGCATGGCGTACTCCAGCAGCCCCGGGTCGCGCTCGAGCGCAGGGGCCAGGAACGCCTCGCCGGGGATGAACAGCACCACGAACTCGGGGGCCGGGCTGAACGCCTGCCAGTACGTCTTGGCGGCCAGCCGGTCGACGTGGTCGCGCAGATGGCGGGCGTGCGCGTCCAGCCTGACCTCCTGCGCCCCCGCCTCGGCGGCCTCCGCGGCCTCCAGGTAGGCGGCCAGGGACACCTTGGAGTCCACGACGATGTTCTTGCCGCCCGCCAGGCGGACCACCATGTCGGGCCGTACGACGCCGTCGGCGGTCACGGCGGACGCCTGCTCGTCGAAGTCGCAGAACCGCGCCATGCCCGCGATCTCGGCGACCCGCCGCAGTTGCAGTTCGCCCCAGCGCCCGCGCGCCTCGGGGCGGCGCAGGGCGCGCACCAGGGCGCCGGTCTGCGCCTTGAGCTGCTCGGAGCTGTGCCGTACGAACTCCATCTGCTTGCCCAGCTCGGCCTGCGCCACCCGCTGCCCCGTCTCGCTCTCGCGGAGCTGCTCCTGCACCTTGGCCAGGGTCTCGCGCAGCGGGGCGACCAGATTCTCGACGGCCTGCCTTCGCTGCTCCAGGTCGCCCGCGGCGTCGGCCCTGGAGGCGGCGAACCGGCTCTCGGCCAGCTCCAGGAAGCGCAGGTTGTTGACGTCCAGCGCCCGGTTGGACAGCGACTGGAAGCGCTGGGTCATCTGCTCCTCGACGTAGGCGACCTTCTCGTCGGCGGCCTGCGCGCGGGCCTCGGCCAGCGCGAGCCGGCTCTCGGCGCCGGCCAGCCGGGCGGCCGCCCGCGACCGGGCGAGGGCGAAGCCGATGACCAGCCCGGCGGCCAGCCCCACCGCCAGCTGGAAGGCGAGTGCCATCACGTCCATCTCCGCATGATTCCAGGCCCATCGCCCCCACGGGTGTCAGGAACGGCGCCGGGGCACCGTAAACTCGGCGAACGTGAGCTTGAGCATCGGCATCGTCGGCCTGCCCAACGTCGGCAAGTCCACGCTTTTCAACGCGCTGACCAAGAGCGGCAACGCCCTCGCGGCGAACTATCCGTTCGCCACGATCGAGCCCAACGTGGGCATCGTCGGCGTGCCGGACTCCCGGCTGGCCGCACTGGCCGAGATCTACTCCTCCGCCAAGATCATCCCGGCGAAGGTCGAGTTCGTCGACATCGCGGGCCTGGTCAAGGGCGCCTCGGTCGGGCAGGGGCGGGGCAACCAGTTCCTGGCCAACATCCGCGAGACCGATGCGATCTGCCAGGTGATCCGGGTCTTCACCGACCCCGACGTCACGCACGTCGACGGCGACATCTCCCCGAGCCGCGACATCGAGACGATCAACACCGAGCTCATCCTGGCCGACCTGCAGACCATCGAGAAGGCCCTGCCGCGGCTCACCAAGGAGTCGCGGACCAACAAAGACCGCAAGGCCGTCCTGGAGGCCGCCGAGGCCGCCTCCAAGGTCCTGGACGGCGGCACGACGCTGTACGCCTCCGGCATGGACCTCACCGACCTGCGCGAGCTGCACCTGCTGACGGCCAAGCCGTTCCTGTACGTGTTCAACCTCGACTCCGACGAACTCGCCGACGAGGGGCTGCGCGCCCGCCTGTCGCAGGTGGTGGCCCCGGCCGAGGCGGTGTTCCTGGACGCCAAGATCGAGTCCGAGCTGGTCGAGCTGCCCGACGACGAGGCGCTCGAACTGCTGCAGTCGGTGGGCCAGGAGGAGTCGGGCCTCACCCAGCTCGCCCGCGTGGGCTTCGAGACGCTCGGCCTGCAGACCTACCTGACGGCCGGGCCGAAGGAGACCCGGGCCTGGACGATCCGCAAGGGCGCCACGGCCCCCGAGGCCGCCGGGGTCATCCACACCGACTTCCAGCGCGGGTTCATCAAGGCCGAGGTCATCTCCTTCGACGACCTGGTCGAGGCCGGCTCGATGCCCGCCGCCCGCTCGGCGGGCAAGGCCCGCATCGAGGGCAAGGACTACGTCATGCGCGACGGCGACGTGGTGGAGTTCCGCTTCAACGTGTAGTCATCGATATGACTCCAGGTTGTCCGCCACCCACGTCGCGGCCAGGTCGGGACGGCGGTACCCGGGCGTGCGCAGCGTGAGGTACACGACGGCCGTCATGTTGTCCTTACGGAAGAGGACCTGCGTCCGGTAGATGTGGGTGCTGACGATGACCTCGCCTCGGGTGTGGCTGAAGGCCTCGTCGCCCACGGGCGGTCCCTGGCGGACCCGCGTCCCAGGGTTCCTTCTCGGCTCTTCCGCCATGCTGGTGCGCGTGGCGGCGAAGAACGAGTGGGCGAAGTCCGATGTCGCCGAGCGGATCAGCGTCAGATTGACGAAGACCCCGATGTCCTCCCTTATCCACATGCAGGAACCGTGGGTCTGGAACTGGCGTTTCACCGGAGTGCCGAGGAGCCGCCCGGCCTGCTGGGCGGTCAGCAGCGAGCAGGCCTCCGGGTCTCCCTTGTACAGGCCCTTCTCGGCCTGGACCGGGGACGAGCGCGCCGCGGAGCTCTTTGGCGCGGCGGTGTTTCCTCTCGGCGTCGTCGTCGGCGTCTTCAGCCACACGCCGCGGGTCGCGACCCCGGCCGCGGTGACCATGACCACCGCGAGTATCGATCCCAGAAGCACCGACTTGCCGCGCGGCGTCGGCCGTCGGGGTGGCACGGAGCTCGAAGAGGGTTGGGTGGTCGGGACGCCGCTGCCCTGCCCCGAAGGCGTCGCCGGGCCTGCCGGGATCAGGTAAGGCGGACCGCCGGGCCTGGGGAGGTGCATGGGCGGTGGCGCGGCACCGGCCGCGACGGGCCGTAGCTGCCGGATCGCCTGGTCGCCGGTGGCCCGCCGAGCGGGATCCTTTTCGAGCAGGCCGGCCAGAACGGGCGTGAGGGGCCCGGCTCGCCTCATCGGATGGGGTTCCTGCATGAGCACGGCGGCGAGCACGGCCGTCGGATTCTCCCGCGAGTAGGGGGCATGGCCCTCGACCGCGGTGAACAGAGTGGCGCCGAGCGACCAGAGATCGGACGCCGGCCCGTCGACCTCGCCCCTGAGCCGCTCGGGGGCGATGAACCCCGGTGAGCCGGTCAGCATGCCGCTCTGGGTGAGAGACGGGTCTCCGGACAGGGTGGCGATGCCGAAGTCGGTGAGTACGACCCGGCCCTCGTCGGTGACCAGGATGTTGGCCGGCTTGAGGTCCCGATGGAGGACGCCGGAGCTGTGGGCGGCGCCGAGGGCGTCGAGCAGGCGCAGCCCGATTTCGGCGACCCGCTGCGGGGGCAGCGGTCCGTGATCGCGGATCAACTGGTGGAGCGAGCGGCCCTGGACCAGTTCCATGACGATCCAGGGCCGCTCGTCGTCGATGACGATGTCGTGCACGGTGACGATCGAAGGGTGAGCGCGCAGCCGGGCCGCCGCCCGGGCCTCGCGCAAGGTGCGCTCGCGCAGTTCGGCGCGCGTGCCCTCGTCCAGGTCGGGCGGCAGCCGCACCTCTTTGATGGCGACGTGCTGGCGCAGCAGGTCGTCGGAGGCCAGCCAGACGGTTCCCATGCCTCCCTTGCCGAGGAGGGAGATGAGCCGATAGCGCCCGACGAGGAAGCGAGGGGATGGCGTATCCACAGAGGGCAACATAGTGCGAGGCAGCGGGGTCGGCCGTGCGGCCGTCACCCATCACGAAACGCGCCTGACGGTGCGTGAGCCTGTGACCTGCGGATAGTAAGGCGTGGCCGTCAGGTGATCGGCAGGGCGGCGCGCCCCGCGTACTCTCCAGTGTTTGGGTCGGTCATGCGCTCCGCCGGGGCCGCCGGCCATGTACGTGCCGCCGCGCGCCCGACCGCGCGGGCGGCCTGGCGGAAGGGAGGCAGTGCGTGCGGGCACTTCGCGACCTCCCCATGGATCGGCGAACGCGATCCCATCATCTGCCTGAGCAGCGGTTATGCCTCCACAGCATGTCCGGTTCACGATGGTTTCTTGTCAGGTGCGAGCTTTGTCCTTAATGCGAATCTCGTCGGGGAGGTGAGTCCAGGCTCGCGGACGAACAAGGGCACTCTGTCCTGCGTGAACTCGGTAGTGGCGTTCCTGATACCGGAGGAAGACCGACTTGGTCTGCTACGGCGATGCCTGCACCATGGGCGTGGCTTTCCTGGAACAATTGGTGAGGCCGCTAAAGTGAATACTTCACCATGGATAACAGGATCGATAGTAAGACGACACCGCGCCAGCCGGGGGGATCGGCGCGAGCGGAGGCGTGATGGCTCGCAGGTCAAACGTCCAGCACGGTCCGCGGACCGCTGGCGAACCCGAGCATTCGACGTACCCTCCCTCGCCCTACGACCCGGACCTTGACCCCGTGCCGGGTCGCGTACGCAGCGCGCCACGCCGTGGCGGGTGGTCCGGTGGGGGCGGGCGCTGGCTCGTGTGGACGGGCAGAGCGGTGCTGTGGGCGTTGATCATCGTGATCGTCGTCAACGGCGTCCGCGCGCCCATCGAGCGCATCACTCAGGGTGACCAGCCCACCGGCGCGCCGGCCGCGCCCACGGGCACGGGCTTCCCGGAGGCCGACGCCGCCGCGTTCGCCAGCCAGTTCGCGCTCGCGTATTTGAATTACGACGCCGCCAAGCCCGACGACCGGGCCGAGCGATTGAAGCCTTTTCTCCCGGTAGGGGCGGACACTCAATTCGGCTGGGACGGTGTGGGGCGAATGTCCGCCGGTAATTTCCAGCTTTCTGGCATTGAAGTGAGTGACGCGCAAAATGCGGTTGTGACGCTTTTCGCCCAGTCCGGCGCGCAGCGCTGGAAGCTCTCGGTCCCGGTCTACTACTCCGAGGGCAAGTTCGTCGTCTCCGGTCAACCGGGGCTGATGCCCGCGGGCGGCCCGGCGAACCTGCCCCAGCTTCCGCAGGCCGACCACGACGACACCGCGGAAAACGAGCTGCGACCGCAACTCGAGAACTTCTTCAAGGCCTATGCGGCCGGCGATCCGACCCAGTTGCAGCGTTATGTCATCCAAGGCGAGACGCTCGACGGTTTCGACGGAAAGGTCACACTGGCCGAGCTGAAGAGCGTCAGCGCTCCTCCGGGCGGCGCCACCCGCGAGATCACCGCCGTGGTCAAGTGGACGTTCGCCCAGGGCGCGGCACCGTCTCCGGCCGCCACCTCGGGCGACCAGGCCGGAGGCACCGGCGCGCTTGACCAGGCCTACCGGCTCACGGTGGTCAAGCAAGGCGGCAACTGGTACGTCAAGGACATTCGCGGCGGGACACGGACCGTTGAATGAGACCGCGGCGGCTATGGGAGGCGGCGAGGGAGCGGCCAAGGAAGCGCGACGATCCCCAGCGGGTCGGCCGACCGGCGAGCGCGACCATGAGCAGGAGGACCAGAGTTGATAGTGAAAATGATCGTGGAGAACGCGCTGGAGGTCATGACGCCGTCGGCGCCACCGACCGGCGGCGTGAACACCGCGGGGCTCGCGGACTTCCTCCGGAGGTTCTTCGCCCCGCTGTTCCTCGTCGTGGTCTCCGTCGTCGCCATTTTCTTCCTCTTCACGCGGGAGATCACCAGATTCGTCCAGTTCATCATTCTGGCGGTCGCGATCGGTGTGATCTTCTACGTGCCCAACGTCATCGAGGTGACGGCCAGGGCGATCGCGGGAGCGCTCGGCATCAGATGAGCGCGACCAGGTTGCCGTGACAGGGAGAGGAGGATCGGGTGGACCTGCCTACCTATACCAATATCTGGCGCATTGAGAAGCGGCTCTACAAGCTGTACGACCTTCGGCTGCCGATGCCGCTTCCGATCGTCTGGATCGGTGTGTTCTTGGGCGTGCTGGTCCCCTGGTCGGTGCTCCTGCGCCTTCTCCAGGTCCCCATGGAGATGCCCTGGCACGTGCTGTACCTGGTGCCTCCGGGCATCGTGACGTGGCTGTCCACCCGGCCGGTGATCGAGAGCAAGCGGCTCAACGAACTGCTCCAGTCCCAGCTCCGCTACTTCGGCGAGCCGAAGACCTGGTGCCGCCTGGCGCCGGCCGACGAGCCCGACGAGATCACCTTCACCGCCAAGGTCTGGCGGTCGGCTCCGCAGGCCGCGCTCCTTGCCTCGGCCGAGACCGCGAAGCCCGCCTCCAGGTCCCGGCGCGGCGCCCGCGCCAAGCCCAAGCACACCGCCCCCCGCAAGCGGGCCGTCCCGTCCTGGGCCCCGGCACGGCAGGTCCCCTCCATCAAGGCACGCCCGGGCGAGGTGCGCCCGTCCGTGGCCGCCGCCGCGGCGGCCGTGACCTCGCTGCCGGCCGCCGAGCCCCCCGCCCGTCAGGCCGAACGCCCCCGCGTCACCCGGGGAACAGCCGCCGCCCAGCCCGCCGCGGCCCTCCCCGCCATCGCACCCCCCGTCCACGACCCCGCGACCCGGGCGACCGGCCCCGCGACACCCACCCCGGCCACGCCCGCCACCGGCCCCGCGACGTCCCCTCCGGGGTCCGGCATCGGCCGCGCGACACCGGCCATCGGCCCCGCGACGTCCGCTCCCGGGTCCGCCATCGGCCCTGCCACACCGGTCATCGGCTCGGCGACGCCGGTCTCCGGCCTCACCCCGGCCGGCTCCGAGGCTCCCGCCGGTCCTTCACGGCCTCGCGTCTCCACCCCTGATCGCATCGTCGTCCGCCGCGATCCGGCCCCTGACCGGCTCGTCGTCCCGCGCCTGCCCTCGCCGGGCCGCCCCGCCCCCGAGCGGGGCCTCTCACGCGACCGGGTCACCGAGGCGCAGGGCCTCTCACGCGACCGCGCCCTCGAGGCGCAGGGCCCGTCAGGTGGTGACCGCGTCGCTGAGACACAGGGCCCCTCAGGCGACCGCGTCGCTGAGGGACGGGGCCTGTCGCGTGAGCGTGCCTCCGAGCGGCAAGGGGTCTCGCGTGACCGTGCTCCCGAGCACCAGGGCCTGTCGCGTGACCCTGCCTCGGAGCGGCAAGGGGTCTCGCGTGACCGTGCCGCCGTTCCGCCGGAGCGGTCCGGCGCGAAGGCCGAGGCGACTCCCGCCCCGGGCCAGGGCATCTCGGCCACCCCGCCGCCGATAGGCACCGAGGCGCTGCGCCGCCTGCGCCGGCTCGCGGCCTCCGCGGAAAGCCGCGGCACGACCAGCATCCCCGGCAGCACCCCTGCCTCGGGTATCGGTCGCCTCGGCATCCCTGCCGGGGGCATCCCCGTCCCGGGCGCCCCTGCCCCGGATCCGGCCGCCACGGCAAGCCCGGCAAGCCCGGCAGGCACGACAAGCACGACAAGCACGTCCCCCACTGCTGGTGCGGCGCGCACAGCGAGTACGCCGGCCTCGGCTGGTGCGGCGCCCACGACGGGCACGCCGTCCTCGGCTGGTGCGGCGCCCACGGCCGGTACGCTCCCCGCGGCAGGCACGGCGGATACGGCGCCCGCAGCGGGTACGGCGGATACGGCGCCCGCAGCGGGTACGGCGGGTACGGCGCCCGCGGCAGGTAGGGAGGGCACTGCCGCCACGGCGGGTACGGCGGGTGCTCCGGACGCTTCTCGCGTCGCAGGGCCCGCCGGCGTCGCCGGGACCGCCGTGACCGGGCGTCCTGGGGTGGAGCCGAGCCAGGGCGAGCCGGTGGCCGGTACGCGGGCCGGTGCCGGAGAGACCGACGTCCGCGAGCAGCACCGCAAGGGGCAGCCGCCTCGTGCCACCGCCCCGCAGTACCGGCTGCCCGAGTCTCGTACGGTCTGGCCGGTCTCCCGCACCCGCCCCTCCGAGACTTCCCCCTTCGAGACTCCCGCCTCCGAGCCACACCCCTCCCGGGCCCTCACTTCGGAGCGTCCGTCCCAGAGCCCCGCCTCTGAACCGCGCTACTCCGAGGCCCCGGCTTCGGCGCCGGGCGCGTCTCAGAGCCCCGCTTCCGAGCCGCGTCTGTCCAAGGCCGCGTCTCAGAGCCCCGCTTTCGAGCCGCGTCCGTCCGAGGCCGCGTCCTTCGCCCCGCGTTCCTCCGAGGCGGCCGGTTCGCGGTCGGAGCCGGCGCCGCGCCCGTCCGAGGGGGCGGGTGGTCGCGGGGCCGAGGGCATCGGGGCCGAGGGTGTCGAGGCCGAGGCTCCGAGGACCGCCGTGCCGCGGGTTCCGGCGCGGCCGGCCGCGCGCGAGCAGGCGGCGCCGCCGCTGTCCATCCGCGCCGTGCCCACGGGTCCGGGCGCGCCCGCCGACCCGGCGGCGCCGTCGGTCCCCGTGCCCGTGCCCCGCCCGGGAGACGAGCCGCGCGTCCGTCGCGTCGAGTCCGTCGTCGGGCGCGACCAGTCGGGCGGCTGGCGACGGCTGGCCCAGGTGGTGGTCGGCGGCGGCGGCCCGAACCGCAACGACGGCATCGAGATGGACGAGGCCAGGGCCCGCACGACGCTCGCGGGCAGCCGCCGCGTCGTCGTCCTCGGCTGCACGGGCGGTGCGGGACAGACCACGACCACGCTGATGCTCGGCCACACCCTGGCCCGCTACCGCGAGGACCGCGTGGTCGCGGTGGACGCCAACACCGGCGACCACACGCTGACCGGCCGCATCGCCACCGACTCGCCCGAGACGCTGACCTCGCTTCTGGCCGGGCTCGACGGTGTGAGCGGCTACCTGAGCATGCGGGCGTACACGACGCGCTGCGAGTCGGGCCTGGAGGTCGTCGGCTCCGACTCCGACGCGGCCGCGGCCCGGCGGCTCGCCGACCGCGGGTTGTTCTCCGACGAGCGTCTCGCGCACGCCATGCGCGTGCTGGACCGCCACTACAGGCTGATCATCGTCGACCCGGCCGCCTCGATGGCGGCGCGCATGCTCGCCCACGCCGACCAGCTCGTGCTGGTGGCCCCCGCCAGCGAGGACGCGCCGGACGCGGTTGCGATGACCTTCGACTGGCTCGACGGGCACGGCTCCACCGAGTTGCGCCGGCGCGCGGTCATGGTGATCAACGGCGTGAGCCGGCGGAGCATGGCCGGGGTGGAGCAGGCGGAGGCGGTGGCCCGCGGCCGCTGCCGCGCCATCGTCCGCGTCCCGTGGGAGGACGAACTGGCCCCCGGGCACGCCGGCCCGGTCCAGCTCGCGCATCTGCGGGCCTCGGGACGCAGGGCGTACGTCGCCCTCGCGGGAGTTGTGGCAAGCGGCCTGGCGGTGGCGAACCGCCCGAGCGAGGAGGAAGTGGCCCAGTGAGCAGCATGCCGGCGCGGTGCGGGGAGGTAGTGGCTCAGTGACCAGCAAGCCAGCGCGGTGCGGGGAGCGGTCCGCCTGATGGGAAGATCGTCGCGGTCGAGGAGCAGGCTGGCCGTACGCTACTTCGACGATCGGATCCTCCTCACCGACACGTCGGCATGGGCGTATTTCCGGCTTCCGACGGTCAGCTACGAGTTCGTGACCGCCGAGGAGCGGGAGGCGCTGGCCACCAACATCACCATCGCCCTGGCGGCGATCCGCATGACCGACGCCGAGGTGCATCTGCGGGTGGCCCACCGGGCCTATCCCGCCGCCGAGTGGGCGATGGCGCTGAACGCGACCTCCGACGAGGGCGAGGGCTGGCGCGACTACCTGGAGGAGATGTACCGCCACGTCTGGGCCAAGGACTTCTGGACCAAGGAGGTCTACCTCGGCGTGCGGCTCGGACCGCGGGGCGCGCAGCTCGGCACGGGCGTGCTGGCGCAGTTGCTCGGCTACTACCAGCGCGGCGAGAAGGGTCTGGGCCTGGACGACGACCACGTCCCGGACGCCGAGATCGACAAGTGGACCGTCCAGGCCGAGCGACTGGGCCGCGCCCTCGGCTCCAGCGCCCTGTACGCGCGCCACGCCAGCTCCGGCGAGATCGCCTGGCTGTTCCGGCACGCCGCCTCCGGGTCGCTGGGCGACCCGCCGTCCTCGGCCACCCCGTCCAGGCGGTGGGGGAAGGGCGAGATCGAGTCGCTGGTCGAGGGGCAGATCCACAACGGCCGGTCGTTCCTGCGCGTCGAGCAGCCCGAGGGCGACTCCTACGTCGCCCACCTGTCGTTCGCCAGGTTCCCCGACCTGATGCCGTTCCCGGACGGCGAGCCGTGGCTGCACTTCATCGACCAGTTACCGTTCCCGGTCGAGGTCAGCTCGCGGATGCGCCTCATCCCGCCCACCAAGGCGAGCAAGGACGTCGCCCGCAAGCTGGCGCACGCCCGCGACATGGACATCCACATTCGTGAAGCGGGGGCCGAGGCGCCGATCGCCCTGGCCGAGCAGATCGACGCGGCCCGCATGCTGGAACACGGCATCACCAAGGAGCGCCTGCCGTTCGTCTACGGGTGGCACCGGCTGATCGTGGCCGCGCCGAGCCAGGAGATCTGCCTGCAGCGGGTCGAGGCGGTCGTGGAGCACTACCGCGACATGGGCATCGACATCGTCAACTCGACCGGCGACCAGTTCTCGCTGTTCTGCGAGGCGCTGCCGGGCGAGCGGGTGCGGGTCAACGCCTACGCCCAGCGGCAGCCGCTGCGCACGATCGCGGGCGGCATGGCGACGGCCACCGTCGACCTCGGCGACCGCATCGACGAGACCGGCGCCGGGTGGGCCGGCCCGTACATCGGCGAGACGCTCGGCCGGGCGCGGTCGATCGTCCACTTCGACCCGCTCGTGGCCGCGACGCGCAACCGGCCGACGGCCATCGCCATCACCGGCGAGCCGGGCGGCGGCAAGACGACCCTGGCGCTGCTGCTCATCTACCAGATGGCGGTGCGCGGGGTCACCGTCGCGGTCATCGACCCCAAGGGCGACGCCGAGTCGCTGGTCCAGCTCCTGCAGAAGCGTGGGCGCAAGGCCCGCATCATCCCGCTGGGCTCGGCGGCGCCCGGCCTGCTGGACCCCTTCTCGTTCGGGGACGACATCGCGGCCAAGAAGACCATGGCCACCGAGACGCTGCGGCTGCTGCTGCCGCGCATGTCGGAGGAACGCGAGTCGGCGATGATCCAGGCCGTCGCGACGGTGTCCAACGGCGCCGACCCGTCGCTGGGCAAGGTCGTCGACCACCTGGAGCAGGCCGAGGACGCCGCCTCGCGCAACCTCGGCGCGGTGCTGCGGTCCATGGCCGAGATGCACCTGGCCCGGCTCTGCTTCGACCCCTCCGGTGGCGACCAGATCGACTCCGAGGGGTGGACCACGGTGTTCACCCTCGGCGGGCTGACCCTTCCCGACGTCGCCACGGCCCGGGACGACTACTCCTACGAGCAGCGCCTGTCGGTCGCCCTGCTCTACCTGGTGTCGCAGTTCGCCCGGCGCCTGATGAACGGCCTGGACCGCCGCGCGCCCAAGGCGATCTTCCTGGACGAGGCGTGGGCGATCACCTCGACACCGGAGGGCGCCAAGCTGGTGCCCGAGGTGTCGCGCATGGGCCGTTCCAGGAACACCGCGCTGGTGCTGGTCTCGCAGAACGCGGGTGACCTGCTGAACGAGCAGGTCACCAACTGTCTGTCCTCGGTGTTCGCCTTCCGCTCGACCGAGCGCGTCGAGGTGGACCACGTGATGGCGCTGCTGGGTGTGGAGCCCTCCGAGGAGCACAAGGCCGCGTTGCGGGCGCTGGGCAACGGCGAGTGCGTCTTCCGCGATCTGGACGGCCGCGCGGGCCGCATCGGGGTGGATCTCATCTCCGAGGACCTGCTGCGCTGGCTGGACACCAATCCGACCCACGACAGGCCCGGCGAGGGCGCGCATGATCCTCGCGGGCGGACCAACAGGCCGGGAGCTGCGCAGGAGGTGCGGTCATGAGTCACCTTGGAAGCGGCGGCAGGACGTCCGTGTGGCGTGCGGGCATGGCGAGGGCGTCGGTGTGGCGTGCGGGCATGGCGGGAGCGTCGGTGTCGCGTGCGGGCGCGGGGAGGGCGGCGGTGTGGCGTGCGGGCGCGGCGAGGGCGTCCGGGCGTCGCGGAGGCGCGGCGGGCGAGGGTGGACGCGGCAGGCGGCTGCGCCGCAGGGTCGTGCTGATCCTGGCCGTTCTCGTCGGCATCGTCGTGCTGCCCATCGCGTTCTCGCCGACCGTGGCGGGTGCGGCCGGCCCGTGTGACCTCTCGCCGGACCTGTCACCCGAGATCGTGGGCGGCGGCATGGACGGCCTGGTCAAGCCGCCCCCGCCCGACTCCGCCTCCGGCGGCGCCGGCGCGACCGGGACGTCCCCGGCCGCGCAGAACGCGGTCCCCGGCGTCTCCCCGGCGCCGCAGGGCGGCACGTCCGCGACGGTCGGCAAGGCGGCGGTCCCCGAGCCGCTCACCAACTACGACCGGTACGGCATGGCCGGCCAGTTCTGGCACACCTACGGTCTGGGGTGCAACGACGTCGCGGCGGTGCTCGGCAACGCCTGGGCCAACTCGGTGTTCTCCTGGGCCAAGGACATCGACCGCATGACGATCACCACCTACCAGGCGGCGGCCACCGAGGGACCGCTCCAGTCCATCAAGGACGTGGTGGACGACATCGTCACCAACCTGGCCGACGCCATGTACTGGCCGTACCTGCGGGTGATCGTCCTGCTCGGGGCGGTCTGGCTCGCCTGGTACGGGCTGATCCGCAAACGCGCCAGCACCACGGCCGAGGGCGTCATCTGGATGATCCTCGCCGTCACGGTCGCCGTGTGGTTCTTCAGCCGCCCCGGCGACTTCACCGGCCTGGGCAAGACCGTGACCGACAAGACGGCCGAGGTCGTCAACTCGGCGTTCAGCGGGCTGCCGGGCGCGGGCGGGGCGTCCTGCCTGCCGACCAAGGGTCAGGCCAATCCCAAGGCCGGGCCCGGCGGCTACGGCCAGAACGGCACGCCGGGCGTGGACCAGAACGCCGACGCACTGTGGTCGACACTGGTCTGCAAGCCGTGGCTGATGGGCGAGTTCGGCACGGCCGACGCCAAGGCGCCGGTGGTGGCGGTGATGGGGCCGAAGCTGCTCGACATCCAGGCCACCGACCTGCAGGAACAGGTCTCCGGGCAGAAGCAGGCCTCCGGCGCGCACCAGACGAGGTACGAGGAGGAGGTCGCCAAGCCGCTCGAGAGCACCTCCATGTTCTTCCTCTTCCAGGGCAAGGACTGGACCACCCGGCTCAGCATCGCCATCGGGGCGCTCATGGCCGCCATGGTCGCGGGCGTGCTGATCTTCCTGGTCGCGGTGTCGCTCATCGCACTGAAGATCGGGTTCCTGCTGCTGCTCATCCTGGGCCCGGTGTTCCTGCTGCTCGGCGTGCACCCGGGCTCCGGGCGGATCATCGCGATGCGCTGGGTCGAGATGCTCGTCGGCACGCTGCTGAGACAGGCGGTGCTGGCCTTGGTGCTCGGCGTGCTCGTGTACGGGTACGCGCTGATCATCTCCACGAACCTGCCGTGGGGCATGCAGATCATGTTCATCGCGCTGCTCACGATCGCCGTGTTCTTCTACCGGCGTCCCTTCCAGCACCTGTTCGCGTCCATGGACGGGCACACGCTGGCCACCCGCATGCTCGGCGAGGCGGCCTCCGCGCCGACCCTGTCGCGCGCGGCGAACGCCCTGCCGCCGGTCGCGGCGGCCCGCATGGGCCGCTGGGGCCTGCGCAAGGCCGAGCCGGTCATCAACGCGGCGGCCATGGCGGGCGGGGGAGCCGCCGCGGCGGCGGCCGCGTCCGGGGTCGCCCAGGGCCGGGTCAGGGGCGAGGAGGCCGCCGCGGGCGGCCCGCAGCAGCAGGGCACCCGCGTGCCGGTGGGCGCCCAGCCCGCCCCGCTGGACGCCGACGGGCAGGCGGGCGCGCGGCGCAGGGCCGCCGGGCGCGGCACCGCCATCCCGCGTCCCGGAGCGGCGCCGCCGCTCAACCTGTCGGGACGCGCGGGCAGGGCGGGCGGCGGCCAGACGAGCCCCCGGCCGCCGACGCGCACCGGCGCGGGCGGCGGATCGCCCGCTTCGGCGGGCTCCAGCGGTGGCGGTGGCGGCGGCGGTTCGGTGGGCGGCTGGTTCGGCGGCCGGTCGGGCGGCTGGGCGTCCCGGTCCTCGGCGGCGGGCGGCTCCTCCGGCGGGTCGTCGGGCGGGTCCTCGGGTGGCGGGTCGTCCCGCCGGTCCGAGGCGCCGCGCGCGGCGCGTTCCACGGCCGGCGGCCCCCGCGGCCTGTCCGGCGGCGGCTCCTCCGGCGGTTCGGGTGGTTCCTCCGGTGGTTCGGGTGGCCTGTTCGGCGGAGGCGGCTCATCGGGCCGTTCCTCCGGCGGCCTGTTCGGCGGCGGCTCGTCCGGCCGCTCGTCGGGCGGCTCCTCCGGCAGGTCGTCCGGCGGCTCCTCGCGTTCGTCCGGCGGGTCGTCGCGTTCGTCCGGCGGGCTGTTCGGCGGCGGCTCGGGCGGCCGGTCCTCCAACGGGTCCTCGCGGGGCGGGCGCTCGGACGGCGGCCGCTCTGAGGCCCCGCCCCTGTGGTTGCCACCGCGCTCGGGCGGCGGGCGCGGTGAGGACGAGTCCGCGCCGTTCTGGCTGCGTCCGGGCGACGGAGACAAGGACTGACGATGGCGCAGGTGAACGACCGGCGGGGTCTCGTCTTCGCCGGGGTGGTCGTCGCCCTGGCGGCCGTGGGCATCTATCTGTCGATGCGCCCGGCCTCCGGGGGCGACGGCGAGCTGCCGCCCGGCGTGGTCACCACCACGACCGCGGCGCCGCCGCCGTCCTCAGCGGCCTCGCCGGCGCCGGCGATCACCCCCGGCACGTTCGACATCTACGGCTACCTGCCGCTCTCGCGCGAGCAGATCGCCCAGGCGGCCGACACCGCCCAGCGGTTCGCGGCCTCGTACGCCACCTACCGCTACGACGAGGACCCCGCCTCCTACGCCGAGCGGTTGAAGGCGTTCACCACCGGCGAGTTCGGCGCCGTCCTGGCCCGTGACGTGACCACGCCGGCCACCGTGGAGCAGAACCGCGCCGACGAGGTCGTCTCGCAGGGCACGGGCCGGCTGAAGTCCATCCGCGACATCTCGGCGGGGTCGATCGTCCTGGTGGTGACCGCGGCCCAGCGCATCACGGCCAAGAGCGGGCCGCAGAACCGCAGCGCCGACTACGCGGTCACCCTCACCCAGGTCGGCACCGACTGGCGGGTCTTCGACCTGCAGCCCGCCGACGCCGGCCAGGACGGAGACCCCGGAGGGGCCGACACGGGGGAGAACGGGGACACCGGCGAGGGGACCACGCAGTGACCTCACGGGTGCGCGTCGCGCTCCTCCTGGGGCTGGCCGGAGTCGTGCTGATCACGCTCGTCATGGCGCCCATGCTCATGAGCACCTTCCCCTCCTTCCTCGGCGGCGGAAGCGGCGTGACCACCGACTGCGCGAACGGCGACAGCGGGGTCGTCAACGTGACCAACGTGTCCGACACCGCCCGCTCCGACATCCCCGCCGACTACCTCCAGCTCTACAAGAAGCACGGCAAGAAGATCGGCGTCCAGTGGACGGTGCTCGCGGCCGTGGGCAAGCGCGAGACCGACCACGGCCGGTCCACCCTCGCGGGCGTGAAGAGCGGGACGAACTACGCGGGCGCCGCGGGCCCCATGCAGTTCCTGATCAGCACGTGGGGCGGCAAGGCGAAGATCAAGATCCCGTCGAAGTTCAGCGGGTACGCCTCCGACGGCGACGGCGACGGCTGGGGCGACGTCTACAACCCGGCCGACGCCATCCTCGGCGCCGCCAAGATGCTCAAGCGCAACGGCGCTCCCGGTGACCTCAAACGCGCGCTGTTCGTCTACAACCACGCCATGTGGTACGTCGAGCAGGTGCTGGAGATCGCGCGCCGCTACGCGACCAGCGGCACGCTCGACCTGCCGCCCGAGGCCGACCCCGACTGCGACCCCCCGATCGTGGAGGCCGCTCCGGACCAGGTCGTCCGCGAGATCCTCGCCTACGCGCTGGCCCAGCGCGGCAAGCCCTACATCTGGGGCGGCACGGGACCGGCGGGGTTCGACTGCTCGGGGATCATCTACATGGCCTACCGGTCGGCCGGGCTGTCCATCCCGCGCACCACCTTCGGCCAGTGGCCGTTCGGCGTGAAGATCAAGAAGGGCGAGGAGCAGGCCGGCGACCTGGTCTTCTTCAACGCCGGCCCGGGGACGTCGTCCGACAACCCCGGGCACGTCGGCATGGTCGTCTCTCCGGGCAAGATGATCGAGGCCCGGTGCACCCTCTGCGGCCCGATCAAGGTCACCACCTACCGCGAGCGCCCCAACATCGTCGGCTACACCCGCCCCCTGCGCAACGAGGACGTCCTGGCCCAGCTCAAACGCCTGCGCACCTGACCCGCGTGCTCGGCGCCTCCCTCCTGGCCGAACCACATCGACGAGGCGTGCGACGCCTCCAGGAGCGTTCCGGCGACCACGACGGCCATGAGCGGCGCCAGAACGGCGAGGACGGCCCCCGCGGCGCCCCGCCGGGGACCGATGAGGTTCCCCGCCGTGGTCGTGATCCGCGGGATACGCGGTAGATCGCCGGGCGGGGGCGGGACACTGCTAGCGTGGCCGACCGGCACTTGAAGGGACGACCGGGGAGGCCGCGTGGCGCAGTGGTCGGGGGATCCGAACGAGCCGGGCGACCGGCGTCCACACGGCGGACCGCCGCAAGGACATCCGCTTCCGGGACCGCCGCCTCAGGGGCATCCGCTTCCGGGACCCCCGCCTCAGGGGCATCCGCTTCCGGGACACCCACCGCAGGGTCCGCCGCCGCAGGGTCCGGCACCGCAGGGTCCGCCGCCGCAGCCGACCTGGTACCCGCCGCCCCAGCCGCCGTACGCGCCGCGGCAGGGCTACCCGCCGCCGCCCCCGCCCCGGCCGAAGAAGAAGGGACGGGCGGTCCTGGCCGTGGTGGTGTCCTTGGTCGTGGTGTGCGGGGTGGCGACGGGCGGCTGGCTGGTCTGGCGCAACCTGAGCGGCGGCGCCGGGCCGGACGCCGGCCGGTCCGGGCTCGAGGCGCTCAAAAAGGGCACGCTCACCGCGCAGGACGTCGCGAAGATCGACCCGGCCGCGCTCTTCTTCGCGAGCTTCAAGGCGACCGCCATGCAACCGGTCATGCGCATCACCGAGGAGTCGTACACCGATCACGGCAGGTTCCAGGCCGCCAAGCCCGACTACGTCTGGGAGAGCGGCTTCGACTACCGCACCAAGCAGTGGCGCCTGGCCTGGGGAGCGGCCGACCAGGGGGCTCCGATGTCGGTCTGCGTCGACGGCCACGCCTACCTGTACAGCTACCGCTTCAAGAACTGGACCGACCGCGGCACCGGCGACCCCATGTGCCAGACGAAGTCGGCCTACCGCTACATCACCGACAACCTCTCCTGCGGCGGCATGACCGCCGCCCAGGCGGACGCGTGGATCGCGCACCTGCGGGAGGAGTACAAGGGCCTGGTCAACCCGGCCGCGCCCCGGCTCGCCGAGGTCAAGGGCAGGCAGTACCTCCGGCAGGTCGTGGACATGACGCCGGTCAAGCGGGCCGACGGACTGTACTACGGCGGGCAGGCGCTGATGTGGTCGTTCAAGGCGTCGGGCCTCGACCCGCAGGCGCACCCCTACAGCTACCGCGGCGCGATGAACAGCGGCTACCACGCGGTCTACTACATCGACCCCCGTTCGCTGCTGCCCGCCTACTCCGAGATCGAGCAGACCCCGGGGCGCGGTTCGGACGGCGGCCCCGTGGCCGGGGGCGGCTGGTACAAGTGGCGGGTCCGGTACCACCTGCCCGGCGGCCTGCCCGAGATCACCCCCGGCGGCCCGCCGCCGCGGCCGAAGGTCGACTGGGGGATCGATGGGGGTCACCCTTGATCTGAGCGCCGGTTGGCGGCCTCCGGCGGCGCGATCCGGGCAGACTCCCTAGTCTTTACCCGCATGGAGAAGATTGTTGTGGCGGCGGCCATCGTCGAAGGGGGCAGACTGCTGGCCGCCCAGCGCGCGGGACCGCCGGCGATGGCCGGCGGGTGGGAGTTCCCCGGCGGCAAGGTCGATCCGGGAGAGAGCGACCAGGAGGCGCTGATCCGCGAGTGCCACGAGGAACTCGGCGTCGGCATCGCGGTGGGCGACCGTGTCGGCGGCGACTGGCCGCTGAGTCCCGGGTACGTCATGCGCGTCTGGCTGGCCCGGCTCACCTCCGGCGTGCCGCACCCCCTTGAGCACTTGGCGCTCCGGTGGCTCGCTCCTGACGAGCTCTACGACATCGCCTGGTTGCCCGCCGACCTACCGGTCGTCCGGGTCGTGGAAGATCTGATCCCCCAGGGTTGAACGCCGCCGAGGTGTGAGATAACAGTCACGGACAGTGATGTGTTTGTCGCGCATCGTATCGGGGGAACGGGGTTCTGCGGTGGCCGGTTGGTGGCAACGTGCTCGGGTGATGTCCGTCGTCGGAGTCGGCGCCGGCGCGCTGGTACTGGGAAGCGGCACCTCGCCGCTCCTCGCGCGCGCGGCGGAACGCGGGTCGATGGACCCGCCGGAGTCCGTCGATGCCGCCAAGCTCACCGTCCGCCTGATGCTCGCCGGGCGGCCTGCGGAGAAGGCGGGGCCGGTCCGGGCGGGGGACGTCCTGCACTTCCGCGTCCGCCTCGACGCGCAGACCGGGCGGGCCAGGGTGGCGGTGTCCGCCAGCCCCGAGGGGGCGCTGTCCTCCGTCGGCTGCGAGGACCTCGCCCGCACGCCGGTGCGGCCCGACGCGCGCCTGCGCGTGTGCGATTTCAAGGAGGTCGCCGGCACCAAGGACGTCGACGTCGCGGTGCGGGTGCCGCACGAGGCGGAGCAGGTCGGCGTCACCGCCATCGCCCACCTGCGCGACCCCGCCGGCGTCCAGTGGATCCGGCGCACGGCCGAGGCCAAGCTGCTCATCGACGACAAGGGGTTCGGGGACCTCAAGGCCACCGACGGCCTGCTCCCCGGTCCGGCCGCCAGCCAGTCCCCGGGCAAGATCCCGCCGGACGGCGTCGCGGCGGGCGAAAGCGGACCGGCGGGCGGCGAGGCACGCGGTGACGGCACCGCCCTTCTGGCCGATCACGCGGCGTGGGGCGTGAAGCCCGGCGGCAGGCGCTCCACGGCCGGCGGCGACGATGACGACCCGGAGAACATCGGCGCGACGACCGGCACGGGCGACACCACGGGCGACACCACGGGCGACACCACCGGCGGCGACACCCGCGACCTCGGCGACACGGATGACGCCGATATCTCGGCCGACAAGCCGGGCACGTCCGGCAAGCAGATTCCCGCGGCTCCGGCGTCACCGCCCCAGCGCCCCGACGCCCGCCCCCGCACCCCGTCAGCAGGCCCCACCGGCCCCGAACCGGCACAGGGCTCCGGGTCCGAGCAGGCCGGAGCCGACCACAAGGCCAAGCCCGAGAGCCCGGCCGCCAAGCCGGGCTCCGTGCCCGAACTCGCCGGAGGCCGTCCCGCCGAAAGCGTCGCACCTCCCTTGCTCGCGAGCCTTGAGGCCGTGGTCCCCTCGGTCGATGATCGTGCCGTCGTGGGCGCGGAGCCGGGTGGCCGTGAGGCCGAGGAGGCGGCGGTCGGCGGCCGTGAGGTCGAGGGATCGGCGGCCGGTGATGGTGAGGTCGCGGGGTCGCCCGCCGGCGGTCGTGAGGCCGGAGATTCGGCGGCCGGCGAGGGTAAGTCCCACGGCAAGACGGGCAAGACGGGCAAGCGGCATCGGGCGATCAGGCCCGAGGCGTCACGGGCCATGGCCGGGACGGACTCCGGCGACGCGCGTCCGGACGCGGTCGTCGCCGGACCGATGCCGTCTCTCCCGCACCCGGCCCCGGGTGTCCCGGCGCAACCCGATCAGCGGCTTCGTCCCCGTTCCGCGTATTTCGCCGGCCCGGCGCACCTTCCCGGCCCCATGCCCCTTGTGGCGCCGGCGTGGGCGCCCCGGGCGATGCCGCCGATGGGCACCGGCGTACGGCTGCCCCTGGCGATGCCGCCCGCGCCGGTGCCGAGTCCCGCGCAGGTCAGGGGCCCGGTCATCGCTCCGGGCGCGGGCAGGGCCCCGAGCGCGAAGGCGGCGCCGCGCGTCCAGCCCTACGGCGGGGTCCCCGGGCAGGCCGGGGCGCGGGGCCCGATTGCCGGGCAGGCCGGGACGGTCATCGCGGGCCGGGTCCCCGGCCGGGCGCCGGGCGCCGTCCCCGGGCAGGGCCGTGCTGAGACGGGCGTCCCGGGCAAGGGCCATTCGGGGACGGGCGTGCCGGGGCGGACCAAGGTGCAGGGGCGGGGGGCCGTCGCCGGCCAGAGCGGTGCGGGACGGATGCTTCCCGGACAGGTGGGGACGGTTCCGCTGGCGGCGGGAGCACGGCCGGGCGCCGTCCAGCCCCGGCCGGGGCAGGCCATGGGCGCCCCGGGTGGCATAGCTCCGGGTGGTGTGCCGGGCGGCGGCGCCCCGGGCGGTGTTCCGGGTGGTGTTCCGGGCCTCGTCGGTCCGGGGGGCGTGCCGGGAGCGGCTGTTCCCGGGGCGGCCGTTCCAGGGGGCGTTCCGGGCATCGTTCCCGGGGGCGTCCCCGGGGGTGTCCCGGGCGGTGCTTCTGGGGCCGGCGTTCCCGGCGCTCCCGGTGCTCCGGGGGCCGGTCCGCGGGGCGCGGCCGGGTCCGCCGTCCCGGGGGGCGGTACCGGGGCAGGCGCGGGGGTCGCTCCTGGGGCGGTCCTGCCGGGCGCCGTGCCCGGAGGAGGGCCACAGGGGTCCTCGGCGGGGGCTCCGCTGCCGCAGGATCCTCGCCCCGCCAGGCAGGGGCTGATGGCCGATGCGGGGGACGACGATCTCGAAATGGTCCGCGGACTGCCCGCCGCCGGGGCGGCGGTGGTGATCCTGGTCGGCGCGCTGTGGTTGCAGATGAGGCTTCGGCGCAGGTTCGCGGCGCGGAAAACCGGGGAGTCGAAGGAGCTCTGAGGCTCAAACACCCTTTACTGTTACTTTGGCCGGTCTAGACTTTCGTAGTGATCGGCAGGGTGGCACCTCGGAAGGCGGCATCGGTGAGCGGACGCGTGCATGTGACGGCCGTGTCCGCGGTGTTGGGGGCGCTCGGCCTGACCGGCGTCGTCCTGCTCGCCACGGCGCCGATGACCGCGCCCCGGGCGAACGCGGCCCAGGTCGTGATGGCCGACCCCACTGACCAGGTGGAGCCGACCGACCCGACCATCACCGACGACCCCGGGGCCGGCCCGCTGGACACTCCGGAGCCCGATCCCACCGTGACGGTGACGATCACGACGAGCCCTGACCCGACGGTCACCCGCACCAGGACCGTCACCCCGCGGCCGACCAAGACGGCGACGAAGCCCCCCAAGCCCAAGCCGACCGCGACGGCGACCAAGACGGCTCCGCTCGCGCCGCCGCCCACCCTTGAGAGCACGCCGTTCAACACCGCGCCGGCGATCCCGTCCAGCGCGCCGCTCATCACCCCCTCCACCCAGCCCGTGGAGACGCCGGCGCCCGACCCGATGGTGTCGCTGGCCCTGGCGAGCCCGACGCCGACGCCGAGCCCCTCGGAGTCCCTGGACGCGGCCGCGTCGTTCGACGACCCGACGCCCGACTCGGTGCCGATCGAGATCCGCAACGCCTCTCCCGAGTACGACCAGCTCACGCTGAGCAGGAAGCTCGCCATCCCCGGCGTGCTGCTGGCCGTCCTGGTGATGCTCGGCGTGCTGATCTTCGAGGGCCGGGTGCGGCGGCTGGCGCACGCGGCGGCGGTACGCAAGGCGGGCCCGCGCTCGCCGGGCAGGCACCGCGGCGACGAGCTCCCCGCCGGCCTGCCGATGCCGGGCTACCCGATCTACCACGGCGGCACGGCGTACGCGCCGATCATCAGTTTCGTCCCGGTGCAGGGCTATCCAAACGTGCCCGGCGCGCCCCAGGGGTACGGCGCCCAGGACCCGCAGGGGTACGGCCTGCCGTACGACCCTCATGGGTACGGCGACGCGTACGGCGTGGTGTACGAGCAGGGGCACCCCGGGTACGGGCACCCGGGCGACGGCGGCCCGATCGCGCTGCCGGCCGGGATGACCGGCGCCGCCGAGCCGTGGCCCCGTGCGGACGCCCAGGGGCCCGCCGGTCCCGGCGCGGGTTCCGGCCTCGCCATGCCCGGCACAGGGCCGCAGAACGGCGATCAGCTCGCTCCAGGGCCATGGTCGCCGGACGCCGGCGCGCGCGACACGACCCTGCAGGCGCCGCTCCCCGGCGCCGTCCCGGCCGACAAGCCGAGCGCCGGCCTCCTCGGCCTCTTCGGCCGCCTCCGCCGCAAGGGCTGACCCACGGCGGCCCGTCTCCGCGGCGGCCTCTGCCACGGCCGTCCGCCTCCGCCGTTAGGGCTGGTCCGCCGCGAGAGTCGGTCACCGTCGTAAGGGCTGGTCCGCCGCGAGAGTCGGTCACCGTCGTAAGGGCTGGTCCGCCGCGAGAGTCGGTCACCGTCGTAAGGGCTGGTCCGCCCCGAGAGTCGGTCACCGCCAGGTCCGCCTGCCATGCACCGGTGACGCCGGACGCGGCGCGGCGAAATCCCTGCAATGCCGTCGGAAACGGAACAGCTGGTCGGTGACCACATACGTTCACCGGGCGCGGCTCTCCACCCTCGGCCACGTGCTGCACTGATCGGCGCCGGGTCGGCGGGTCGTGGTACGGCGATGCCGGCGCCTGCTACGGCGCCCGAGCCGGTGAACGTTCGTGGACAGCGCACTAGATACGAGTCCGCCGGAAACCGACCGGCCTGAGACGAGGCCGTCGGAAACGGACCAGCCCGAGACCGGCGGTCTCGGGCTGGGGGGTGGGCTGCGGTCAGCCGGTCTTGCCGGTGGTGGAACCGGACGCGCCGGAGCGCTTGAAGATCTTGTTGCCGAGCCAGACCAGCGGGTCGTACTTGCGGTCGACGACGCGCTCCTTCATCGGGATCAGCGCGTTGTCAGTGATCTTGATGTGCTCGGGGCAGACCTCGGTGCAGCACTTGGTGATGTTGCAGTAGCCGAGGCCGTGCTCCTCCTGCGCCGACTGCTTGCGGTCGGCCACGTCGTAGGGGTGCATGTCCAGCTCGGCGATGCGCATGAGGAACCGCGGGCCCGCGAACGCCGCCTTGTTCTCCTCGTGGTCGCGGATCACGTGGCAGACGTTGTTGCACATGAAGCACTCGATGCACTTGCGGAACTCCTGGGACCGCTCGACGTCGATCTGCTGCATGCGGTACTCGCCGGGCTCGACGCCCTGCGGCGGGGTGAACGACGGGATCTCCCGCGCCTTCTGGTAGTTGAACGACACGTCCGTGACCAGGTCCTTGATGACGGGGAAGGTCCGCATCGGGGTCACGGTGATCGTCTCGTCCTCCTCGAAGGTGGACATCCGCGTCATGCATCCCAGCCGGGGCCTGCCGTTGATCTCCATCGAGCAGGAGCCGCACTTGCCGGCCTTGCAGTTCCAGCGCACCGCCAGGTCGGGGGTCTGCGTGGCCTGGAGCCTGTGGATGACGTCGAGGACCACCTCGCCCTCGTTGACCTCGACGACGAAGTCCTCGAGCTTGCCCTCGCCGCCTTCGCCGCGCCAGATGCGGAACTTGGCCTTGTAACCCATCAGGACTCCTTAACGAGCGCGTCGTAGTCCGCCAGCTCCTCGGCGGTGACGTACTTACTGAGCTCCGCCCGGTCGAACAGTTGGATCAGGTCGTCGCGCATGGAGGGCTGATCGGCCTCCTCGACGGTGACCTCGCCGTCGGGGGTGACCGCGCACCGCAGCAGCCGGCGGCGCCACTCGGCCGACATGGCGGGGAAGTCGTCGCGGGTGTGCCCGCCCCGGCTCTCCTCGCGGATCAGCGCCGCGCGCGCCACGCACTCCGACACCAGCAGCATGTTGCGCAGGTCGATGGCCAGGTGCCAGCCGGGGTTGTAGATGCGCCCGCCCGGCGCGCCGGTGTTGGCCGCGCGCTCCTTGAGCTTCTCGACGACCTCCAGGGCCTCCTTGACCTCCTCGGCCTTGCGGATGATGCCGACGAGCTCGTTCATGGTGCGCTGCAGCTCGTGGTGCACCTCGTAGGGGTTCTCCCCGCCGGTCCGCGAGAGGGGGGCCACGGCCTCGATCTCGGCGCTCTTCATCGTCTCGGCCGGGGTGACCGGACGGGCGGCGAGGCCGTCGATGTACTCGGCGGCGCCGGCGCCGGCGCGGCGTCCGAACACCAGCAGGTCCGACAGCGAGTTGCCGCCGAGCCGGTTGGAGCCGTGCATGCCGCCGGAGACCTCGCCGGCCGCGAACAGGCCGGGCACCGAGGAGGCGCCGGTGTCGGCGTCGACCTCCACGCCGCCCATGATGTAGTGGCAGGTCGGGCCCACTTCCATCGGCTCGGCGGTGATGTCGACGTCGGCCAGCTCCTTGAACTGGTGGTGCATCGAGGGCAGCCGCTTGATGATCTCGGCGGCGGGCAGCCGGCTCGACACGTCCAGGAACACCCCGCCGTGCGGGGAGTTGCGTCCCGCCTTCACCTCGGAGTTGATCGCCCGGGCGACCTCGTCACGGGGCAGCAGCTCCGGAGGGCGGCGGTTGTTCGCCTGGTCGTCGTACCAGCGGTCGGCCTCCTCCTCGGTGGTGGCGTACTTGTCCTTGAACACCTCGGGGATGTAGTCGAACATGAACCGCTTGCCCTCGGAGTTGCGCAGCACCCCGCCGTCGCCGCGCACGGACTCGGTGACGAGGATGCCGCGCACCGACGGCGGCCACACCATGCCGGTCGGGTGGAACTGGATGAACTCCATGTTGATCAGCTTGGCCCCGGCGAGCAGCGCGAGCGCGTGCCCGTCGCCGGTGTACTCCCAGGAGTTGGAGGTCACCACGTAGGACTTGCCGATGCCGCCGGTGGCCAGGACCACCGCGGGGGCGTCGAAGCAGATCAGCCGGCCGGTCTCGCGCCAGTAGCCGAAGGCGCCGCTGATGGCGGCCTCGGGGCCGGGGCCGTCCTTCAGCAGCTGGGTGATCGTGCACTCGGCGAAGACCTTGATGTAGGCCTCGGGGTCGCCGTGCAGCTTCTCGTCCTCCTGCTGGAGGGCGACGACGCGCTGCTGGAGGGTGCGGATCAGCTCCAGGCCGGTGCGGTCGCCGACGTGGGCCAGGCGCGGGTACTCGTGGCCGCCGAAGTTGCGCTGGCTGATCTTGCCGTCCTTGGTGCGGTCGAACAGCGCGCCCCAGGCCTCCAGCTCCCAGACCCGGTCGGGGGCCTCCTTGGCGTGCAGTTCGGCCATGCGCCAGTTGTTGAGGAACTTCCCGCCGCGCATGGTGTCACGGAAGTGCACCATCCAGTTGTCGGCCGGATTGACGTTGCCCATGGCCGCCGCGGCCCCGCCCTCGGCCATGACCGTGTGGGCCTTGCCGAACAGGGACTTGCAGACGATGGCCGTTCGCTTGCCCTGCTGCCGGGCCTCGATCGCCGCCCGCAGGCCCGCGCCGCCCGCTCCGATGACGACGACGTCGTATTCGTGACGCTCGATATCCACTGGTGTTCCTTACGCGAACGGGAAGTTGACGATGCCCTTGGCGACGAGCCGCACGTAGAGGTCGGCGATCATGACCGAGTACATGGAGAGCCAGGCCAGAAGCATGTGCCGCCGGTTCAGCTTGGAGACGAAGGTCCACATCTTGTAGCGCACCGGGTGCTTGGAGAAGTGGTTGAGCCGCCCGGCCGTGATGTGCCGGCAGGAGTGGCAGCTCAAGGTGTACGACCAGATCAGCACCACGTTGATCCACAGGATGACCGTGCCGAGGCCCACATGGCCCCAGTTGCCGTTCGCGTCCCGCAGGGCCAGCACCGCGTCCCAGGTGAGCACCAGGGCGATGAGGATCGCGCCGTAGAAGAAGTACCGGTGGATGTTCTGCAGGATCAGCGGAAGGCGGGTCTCACCGGTGTACTTCTTGTGCGGCTCGGCCACCGAGCAGGCGGGCGGCGAGAGCCAGAACGCGCGGTAGTAACCCTTGCGGTAGTAGTAACAGGTGAGACGGAAACCGGCCGGCAGGCCGAGGATCAAAATGCCGGGCGGCAGCGTCCACCAGTCGCCGAACGGCGCGAGCCCGAGGAACCGCGCGCCCTCAGGGCAGGAGGTCGCGAGGCAGGGCGACGAGAAAGGGGCGATGTAGGGCTCGATGAAGTAACTTTTATCGAAGATCGCCCAAAAGCCGTAGACGAGGAATGACGCGAGCGCCGCGAAGGTGATGGCCGGTGCGAGCCACCATCGGTCCGTGCGCAGGGTGCGGGCCGTGATCTGGGCCCGCTGCTTCCTCTGCCCCGGTTCGTTGATCGGCCGGCCGGCCGTTGTCTGGGTCATCGGAGAACTCTCCACCTCCCGCGGACCCCTCTGGTGTCAAAGGTGAGGGTCCGAGGCTTTCACGTAGGGCTGGATGCCGCGCGCGTCGTGGTTCGCGCCGGTCGCACAGCCGCGCGCGGGCCGGTGGGGCTCTACGTTACGACCCTGGGTACCCCGCGTGTGAGAAGGGTCACTCACTTTTTCCGCCGACCTCGTGTGATTCCTGTCACGTCCCTGTCACCCCCGTGTCAGGGGCTACAGACGTTGACCGTTCTTTGGCAGTTTCACGACCGTCACGAAGAAATCGTCGATCTGACGGACCACTTTGATGAACTGGTCGAAGTCGACCGGCTTGGCCACGTAGGCGTTGGCGTGCAGGTGGTAACTGCGCAGGATGTCCTCCTCGGCCTCGGAGGTCGTGAGCACCACCACCGGGATGCTCCGCAGGGCGGCGTCGGCCTTGATGTCCTCCAGCACCTCTCTGCCGTCCTTGCGGGGCAGGTTGAGGTCGAGCAGGATCAGGTCGGGCCGCGGCGCGTCGAAGTAGGGGTCCTCCTGGCGCAGGAAGGCCATGGCCTGCTCGCCGTCGCTGACGACGTGGAGCTTGTTCTGCACCTTGTTGTGCTCGAACGCCTCCTTGGTCAGCAGGACGTCTCCAGGGTCGTCCTCGACGAGAAGGACGTCGATGAAGCGGTAGTCATCCATGCTGATCTCCAGTGATCGCGGGCAGGGTCCAGCGGAACGTGGTGCCGGGGTTGCCGGGGTCTGGCTCGTCCAGCCAGATCTTGCCGCCGTGGTACTCGACGATCTTCCTGCACAGTGCCAGGCCGATGCCGGTTCCGGGATACACGTCCCGTGGGTGCAAGCGCTGAAATATCAGGAAGATCCGATCAGCGTACTTGCTGTCGATGCCTATGCCGTTGTCCGCGCAGGCGAACTCCCACATGTCACCCTCCTGCCGGGCGGAGATGTGGACGCGCGGAGTCCGTTCCGAACGGAACTTCAAGGCATTGCCAATGAGGTTCTGCAGAAGCTGGGCGAGCAGCACGCGGTCCCCGAACACCGTGGGCATCGGGTCGTGCGAGACGACGGCGTCGGTGTCCTCGATCTTCGCCGAGACGTTGCCCACGGCGGTGTCCAGCACCTTCTCCATGTCCGTCGGGGCCTTCTCGCCGCCCACCCGGCCCACACGGGAAAGGTTCAGAAGATCGTTGATGAGGAGTTGCATACGCTTGGCGCCGTCGACGGCGAAGGTGACGTACTGCTTGGCCCGCTCGTCGAGCTGGTGGCCGTACCGCTGCTCCAGCATCTGGGTGAAGCTCGCCACCTTGCGCAGCGGCTCCTGAAGGTCGTGACTGGCCACGTAGGCGAACTGCTCCAGCTCGGCGTTGGAGCGGCGCAGCTCGGCCGCCTGGTCCGACAGCAGCCGCTGGGCCTCGGCGGCGCGGCGCCACTCGCGCAGCATGCGCCCGCGCATGGCGTCCACGCGGCCCGACAACTCGGCCAGCTCGGCCGGCCGGCGCACCTGGAGCTGGTGCTCGAAGTCGCCCAGCGCCACCGCCCGCACCTGGTGGGTGAGCTGGGAGATCGGCCGCAGCACGATGTACCTGACGATGAGCGTGAAGGCCACCGCCGCGCCGACGAAGACCAGGCCCATCGCGATGAGCACGAAGTAGAAGAACTTCCAGCCCGCCTCGATGCGCGCGCTGCCGACGTCGTGCAGGTCGCCGAGATGGTCCTGCTGCTCCGACAGGGCCGCGCGCACGGCGCCGAAGCGCAGGGTGTTGACGGCGGCGTAGGTGGTCGCGGTGCCGGTCTTCAGCGTGGGCACCTTGGCGATGACGACGTCGGCGTAGTCGCGCCGCCACGCGGCCGAGGCGACGGTGAGCCGGTCGAAGTCGGCGCGGACCGCCGGGTCGGCCATGCGGGTCACCAGGGCGGAGAGCCGGGCGGTGGCGGCCGCCTCGGCCTGCAGACCCTGCCGGTAGTCGCGCAGGTACTGCTCTTCGTTCGTGCGTCCGAAGGCGCGGATGGAGCTCTCCTGCGTCGACAGGGCGGTGGAGATCTCCAGGGTGTGCAGGACGGCCGGGTCGATCACGTCGACGACCGACACGCGGGCGACCCGCAGGCGCTCGACGGTCATGACCGTGACGGCGGACCCGAGGGCGAAGGCCAGCGCCACGAGCATCCCGGTGATGGCGAACCACCGTCCGAGGGGCAGGCGCCCGACGCCGCTCGGCGGTGCGGGGGCGGGGAGGGGCGCCAGGTCGGTCATGGCGGGGGCCTGCGGCCGACCAGCACGGCGGCCAGATCGTCGCTGAGCGCGTCCCTGTGCATCTCCTGGACCGAGGTGATGATGCGGTCGAGGTCGATCTCGCCCTGCTCGCGGATGAGGCGGATGAGCCCCTCGGTGCCGAGCAGGTCGGGCCCGCCGCCCACCGTCGCCTCGATCAGGCCGTCGGTGTAGAGCAGCATCGACCAGTCGTCGCCGAGCTCGAGGTCGATCGTGGCCCAGTCGACGTCGGTGAAGATGCCGAGCGGAGGACCGGAGGGCGTGTCCGGCACGACGTCGAGGACGCCGCCGTCGACCCCGCCGCGCACCCACACGGGGGGCGGGTGCCCGACGACGTGGAGCTTGGCGGTGCGCAGGCCGGGGTCGATGGTGACCGTGCACATGGTGGTGAAGATCTCAGGGGACTTGCGTTCGTTGCGCAAGACGGCTTCCAGGGTCGTCAGCAACTCGGTGCCCGTGTGGCCGGCCAGCACGAGCGTGCGCCAGGCGATGCGCAGCGCGACGCCGAGCGCCGCCTCGTCCGGGCCGTGGCCGCACACGTCTCCGATGACCACGTGCACCGCCCCGTCGGGGGTCTGGACGGTGTCCCAGAAGTCGCCCGCCAGCAGGGCCTGGCGGCGTCCGGGCAGGTAGCGGGCCTGGTGTTGCAGCCCGTCACGCGCCAGCTCGGGCTTGAGCATGGGGACGGGCAGCAGGCCGTGCTCCAGGCGGGCGTTCTCGCGGCTGAGGTGCTGGGCGTCGGCGAGCTTGCGCTGGGCGAGGTCGGCGCGCTTGCGCTCGATGGCGTAGCTGATGGCGCGGGCCAGCAGGCGCTCGTCGACGTCCTGCTTGACCAGGTAGTCCTGCGCGCCCACGGCGACGGCCTCGACGCCGACGTGGGCGTCGTTGAGCCCGGTGAGCACCAGCACGGCGGTGTCCGGCGCCATCGTGATCACCTGGCGGAGGGCCTCGAGGCCGGTGGCGTCGGGCAGCGACAGATCGACCACCACGCACTGGACCTCGTCGGTGAGCCGGTCGCGGCTCTCGGCGAGGCTGCGCGCCCAAATGATCTTAGGAGGCGTCGCCGCACCGGCGAGCAGCTCCTCGACGAGGAACGCGTCTCCCGCGTCGTCCTCGATGAGGAGGATCGTCTGCATCTCGTGGGGCGCCGCCGGCGTGCCGGGCGAGAGCGCGGTCACTGCTTCCTCTTGTGACGTGATGACTGACCTTGCCTGTTGCCCTGCACCATATAGCGAAAGTCGTTCTGACGCATGGAAGTGAAAAACCCTGACTTGGGGGTCCGAATAGGAAATGAAACGCCGTGCACGTACCGATCTGTAACCCCCACGCGTTACACGGCCGGCAGCTCGGCGAGCACCACACCCTGCGGCAGCGACCCCTCCTCCGCGGCTTGCGACAGATAAGAGAGCAGCGTAGCGCGGAAGGCCTGAGCCGCCCGGGTCGGTTCGACGTCTTTGCGGTGAGCGAGCGCTATCGTGCGGCCGAGCCCCGGCGGCGCGAGCGGGGTGCCGGCCAGGCCCGGACGCCCGTCCAGCACCATCGAGGGCACCACGGCGACGCCCAGCCCGGCCTCCACGAAGCGCAGCACGGCGTCCATCTCGCCGCCCTCGACGGCGAACCGCGGCTCGAACCCCGCCTGGCGGCAGGCGTTCAGGGTCGCCTCGCGAAGGTCGTAGCCGCGCCGGAACATCACCAGCGGACGGCCGCGCAGCTCCTCGATGCGGACGTAGGCCCTGCGGCCCGTGGAGCCGGACGGAGAGGCGACGACCAGGTTCTCCTTGAGGATCTCCTGCGTCACCAGGGACGGGTCGCTGCTCTGCAGCGGCAGGATGATCAGCGCGAGGTCGAGCTGGCCCCGGGCGAGGTCGCGGACCAGGTCGCGCGAGCCGCCCTCCTCCACCAGCAGGTCGATGCCGGGATAGTCGCGGTGGAAGCGGGCCAGCGCGTCGGCCAGCAGCCCGGCGCACAGGGACGGGGTCGCCCCCAGGCGCACCCGGCCGCGGCGCAGCCCGGCCAGTTCGGCGACCTCGCGGCGGGCGGTGTCGGCGTCGGCCAGCATGCGGCGGGCCAGGGGCAGCAGCGCCTCGCCGGCCGGGGTCAGCGTCACGTTGCCCCGGGCGCGGCTGAACAGGGCGGCCCCGAGGTCGGCCTCCAGGGACTTGATCTGCTTGCTGAGGGAGGGCTGGGCGAGGCGCATGCGCTCCGCCGCGTGCGTGAAGTGCGAGGTCTCGGCCACAGCCACGAAAGACGCGAGTTGCTGTAGCTGCACGTCTCACAGCGTACGGGGACGGCTCCGGCATCTCCCAGGTCGGCCCGCCCGCTGTGAGATTGCTCGCATCGGCGCCGGGCACGCGGACGCGCCGTGCCCGGCGAGCCATGGGGGATAGCGCCTGGCTATGGAGACCAGGCGTTTCATGACTTGGACGCCTGGACGCCCCATCTCTACCGTCGGAAGACGTGACATCGACGATAGACCGAGGCGCCGCCACCGCTGTGGTGACGCCGCGCACCTCGCCCCCCAGGTCCTCCAAGCGCCCCGGCGCGCGCCATGGGCGGCGGCAGGGCTTCCTGCGCTCGTCCAACGGCAAGAAGGCCGTCATGGCCGTCAGCGGCGCCGTGCTGGTGCTCTTCCTCATCGGTCACATGATCGGCAACGCCAAGCTGTTCCTCGGCAGGGACACCTTCAACTCCTACGCCGAGTGGCTGCGCACCGTCGGCGAGCCGGCCCTGCCGGCCCGCACCGTGCTGACCCTCACCGAGATCGTGCTCGCCGCCGCCGTCGTGCTGCACATGTGGGCGGCGGTCTCGCTGGCCCGCCGCGCGGCCAAGGCGCGGCCGGTCAAGTACGCGGCGAAGCGGAAGTCGCAGGCGGGCGGCTACGTCGTGCGCACCATGCGCTACGGCGGCGTCATCATCGTGCTGTTCGTCGTCTGGCACCTGCTCGACCTGACCTTCGGCGCGGTCAACCCCAAGGGCTTCGCCGCCACCCCGTACGACCGCGTGATCGCGGGCTTCGACCCCTCGCGCTGGTGGGTGACCGCCTTCTACGTCGTCGCCCTGATCATGATCGGGCTGCACCTGCGCCACGGCCTGTGGAGCGCCTTCCAGACCCTGGGCCTGGCCGGCGGACGCAGCCGGCACCTGCTCAACGCCGGCGCGGCCGTGCTCGCCGCCGTGCTGGTCCTCGGCTTCCTCGCCGTCCCCATCGCCGTGACGATCGGAGCAGTCAAGTGAACTACACGATCGGCGACCCGATCCGCGACACCAAGGCCCCAGAAGGCCCCATCGAGGACCGCTGGGACAAGCGGCGCTTCTCCGCCAAACTGGTCAACCCGGCCAACAAGCGCAAGCTCACGGTCATCGTCGTCGGCACCGGCCTGGCGGGCGGCTCCGCCGCCGCGACGCTCGGCGAGCTGGGGTACAAGGTCAAGTCGTTCTGCTACCAGGACTCGCCCCGCCGCGCCCACTCGATCGCCGCCCAGGGCGGGATCAACGCGGCCAAGAACTACCGCGGCGACGGCGACTCGATCTACCGGCTGTTCTACGACACCGTCAAGGGCGGCGACTTCCGCGCCCGAGAGTCCAACGTCTACCGGCTCGCCCAGGTCAGCGTGAACATCATCGACCAGGCGGTCGCCCAGGGCGTGCCGTTCGCCCGCGAGTACGGCGGCCTGCTCGACACCCGCTCCTTCGGCGGCGCGCAGGTGTCGCGCACCTTCTACGCGCGAGGCCAGACGGGACAGCAGCTCCTGCTCGGCGCCTACCAGGCGCTGGAGCGGCAGATCGCCGCCGGGACCGTCGAGATGCACACCCGCCACGAGATGCTCGACCTGGTCGTCAGCGACGGCCGGGCCCGCGGCGTGATCGTCCGCGACCTGGTCACCGGCGAGATCGAGACCCACCTCGCCGACGCCGTCGTGCTGGCCACCGGCGGGTACGGCAACGTGTTCTTCCTGTCCACCAACGCCAAGGGCTGCAACACCACGGCGATCTGGCGGGCCCACCGGCGCGGCGCCTACTTCGGCAACCCGTGCTACACCCAGATCCACCCCACCTGCATCCCGGTCAGCGGCGACTACCAGTCCAAGCTGACGCTCATGTCGGAGTCGCTGCGCAACGACGGCCGGGTGTGGGTGCCGGTGCGCAAGGGCGACGACCGGGCGCCGGGGGACATCCCAGAAGACGAGCGCGACTACTACCTGGAGCGGATCTATCCCGCTTTCGGCAACCTGGTGCCGCGCGACATCGCCTCCCGCGCCGCCAAGAACGTCTGTGACGAGGGCCGCGGCGTCGGACCCGGCGGGCTCGGCGTGTACCTCGACTTCGCCGACGCGATCGGCCGGCTGGGCCGCGAGGCCGTCGAGAAGAAGTACGGCAACCTCTTCGAGATGTACGAGCGCATCACCGGCGAGGACCCCTACACCCGGCCCATGCGCATCTACCCGGCCGTCCACTACACCATGGGCGGTCTGTGGGTGGACTACGACCTGCAGTCCACCGTCCCCGGCCTGTTCGTGATCGGCGAGGCCAACTTCTCCGACCACGGCGCCAACCGGCTCGGCGCCTCCGCGCTGATGCAGGGGCTCGCCGACGGCTACTTCGTCCTGCCGACCACGCTCGGCGACTACCTGGCCGGCGGCCCGTTCGGCGAGGTCGGCCAGGCGGACGTGGACGAGGCGATCGGCCAGGTCACCGGCAAGATCGGCCGTCTGCTGTCGGTCGACGGCACCCGCACCGCCGACTCCTACCACCGCGAGCTGGGCAAGCTCATGTGGGACTACTGCGGCATGGAGCGCACCGAGGAGAGCCTGCGCAAGGCCCTTGAGCGCATTCCTGAGCTGCGCGAGGAGTTCTGGAACAACGTCAAGGTGCCGGGCGAGGGGGAGGGCCTGAACCAGGCGCTGGAACGGGCCGGGCGGGTCGCCGACTTCTTCGACCTGGCCGAGCTGATGTGCCTGGACGCCCTGCACCGCACCGAGTCCTGCGGCGGCCACTTCCGCGCCGAGTCGCAGACCGAGGACGGTGAGGCCCTGCGCGACGACGAGGGCTTCGCGTACGTGGCGGCGTGGGAGTACGGCGCCGGCGGCACGCCGGTGCTGCACAAGGAAGAGCTCGAGTACGAGTACGTCAAGATGACCCAGCGGAGCTACAAGTGAGCGCGGTCACGCGTCCTGAGCCCCGCCCTGCGACCGAGGAACGGTAAGCGGAACCATGAACCTCACCCTGAAGGTCTGGCGGCAGAACGGCCCCGCCGACAGCGGACGGATGGTGACTTATCAGGTCACGGACGTGTCGCCGGACATGTCCTTCCTGGAGATGCTGGACGTCCTCAACGAGCGGCTCATCCTCGAAGGCGACGACCCCGTCGCGTTCGACCACGACTGCCGCGAAGGCATCTGCGGCATGTGCGGCATGGTCATCAACGGCGTCGCCCACGGCGAGCAGCGCGCCACGACCACCTGCCAGCTCCACATGCGCCACTTCGAGGACGGCGCCACCGTCACCATCGAGCCGTGGCGCGCCGCGCCGTTCCCCGTGGTCAAGGACCTGGTCGTCGACCGGAGCTCCTTCGACCGCATCATCCAGGCCGGCGGCTTCATCTCCGTGCCCGCGGGCTCGGCGCCGGACGCGCACAGCGTCCCGGTGAAGAAGGACGACGCCGACTCGGCCTTCGACGCCGCCACCTGCATCGGCTGCGGCGCCTGCGTGGCCGCCTGCCCCAACGGCTCGGCCTCGCTGTTCACCGCGGCCAAGATCACCCACCTCGGCCTGCTCCCGCAGGGGCAGCCAGAACGCGACTCCCGCGTCGTGGCGATGGTCGACCAGATGGACCTCGAAGGCTTCGGCGGCTGCACCAACACCGGCGAATGCACCGCGGTCTGCCCCAAGGGCATCAGCCTCGACGCCATCGCCCAAATGAACCGCGACTACCTCAAAGCCGCCAAGTAACCCCCACCCCCGGGCAGGACTCCCTCCATGCCCGGGGGCCCTCCACGGCGCGGCGGTCTCGGAACGTGAAGGTCCTCGTCCCGGTGGTCGTGGACCGCTGAGCGATCAGGGGGTGGACGCCTCTACCGCTCTTGCCGGGGATGGCCGCGCTGGAGATCGTGTGCGGACACCGTGCGGTCGATGGCGGGGGCGAGGTAGTCGAGGGTCAGGGCGGCACGGCGGGTGCGCCATTCCGGGGAGGCCGGGGCGGGCGCGGGCGTCTCGTAGCGGCGTCGCCTGATGTCGTCGACGACCTCGGCCGGGGCGCCGAGCCGGGCGAGCACGTCCAGGGCCTCCCGTTTGGTGATCAGGCGCCCCTCGCGCAGGGTCACCGTCGCTCTGGCCAGGGTCAGCAGGCTGAGGTCGATCCAGATGTCCTCCTGGTACTCCTCGGGGAACTCCAGGGACGGACGCCAGTAGCCCGCCAGGTCGCCGGCGACGAAGCCTTTCAGCTCCTCGTCGGTCACCGGCGGCAGGATCGACGCCGGGGTGAGACCGTGGATGACCAGCCCGAAGTCGTGCAGCTCGCGCCTGGTCACCGGCGTGACGGGGCGGCGGAACAGCTCCTGGTGGGCCCAGGTGAGATGGTCCTGCCCCGGATCAGCCGCCTCAGGGACGGCGACATAGCTGCAGTGCAGCTTCGCGGCGAGGGGCATGTCTCTCTCCAGGCGCTCATGCGCGTCCTCGACAGCCCTTTCCTCCTCCGCCGTGCACGGCCGGGCGACGACGGCGATCAAGTCCAGGTCGCTGCGCCCGGGCTGGTAGTCACCGCCCCCCAGTGACCCGTGCGCCCATAACGCGACCAACGGCAGAGACGGCCGAACGGCGCCGAGGAACCGATCGAGAAGGACACGGGTGGCGTCATCTGTCATAAGGCACAGTCTGCGTCCGTCCGACACGCCGTGACCCTCCCTGCCGTGAGGCGGGTCGTCAGAAGGCGGAGGCGCCGTAGAGGTCGGCGAGGGTGATCAGATGGACGTCGGGGCGGCCGGCGGCTTCGCGCTGGAGCTCGGCGTCGAAGCCGGTGCGTGAGAAGACGGCCAACGCGGCCCGGTCCGCCTGTACGCCTCGACCGCTGAGCAACGCCCGCACATGTTCCAGGCGGCGCAGGTCGGCGACCGTCCGTTGCCGGGTCGTGTACTTGGCCTCACCGAGCAGGACGACGCGGGCGTTCTTGGCGAACAGCGGTTCTCCGGCGGCGAGCGCCACTACGTCGACCTGGTGCTGCGCCCGGCCGGTGGGATCGCTGACGACCGTCTGACCCACCGCCCCCACCGGCGCACCGATGATCTCCTGGGCGGCGAACCGTGATGTCCACTCCCGGGCGAGGTCTTCGAAATGCGGGCCGAGCACCTGCCGGAGGAAGGTGTCAGAGGAGGAGGCCCACACATCCTCGCCCCGCCGTTCTTCGAGATCGGCCAGGCGGCGCCACATGATCGTGTTGTGGAAGCGGACGATCGGATCCATGAGAGTCAACTGGGTGCCACGCTGTTTCAGCACGTCATGCACCGGTCGGATGAACCCTGAGGCCCGCAGGACGGACAGAGGATGGGCGAGGGCACGGTCCGGCCGGCCGATCTGGCGGCCGATCTGGCTCGGGGTGCCTGCTCCTGAGGCGATCGCGGCCAGGATGGAATGATAGAGCGCGCGATCGGTGATGCGGGGGTCCTCCCGGAGGAGGTAGTCGTTCTCGTCGAAAAGCGCGTGAGCGGGATTGAGCACGGTCTTCGCCAGCCAGGGGCCGAGATCCTCCACCCGTTCGGGCACCGGCGGGTCGATCAACGCCCGGTAGCCGGGCGTCCCACCGAAGATGGCATGGAGATGGAAGGCGATCTCCGGATCGGCGGCCTGCCAGAACGCCGCCGACTCCCGGAAGTTGAACGTCTGCAGGCACATGTCCAGGACGGCGCGGCCTCGCAAGGGATGGGCGCCCGACAAAAGCTCGGACATCACCGAGATCGCCGAGCCGCACAGCAGCAGGCGGGCCGGCGAGCCCTCCGCACGGTAGTCCCATTCGTCGTAGACCGACTGGACCAGAGAGGAAAGTTCTGGGGCGTTCTTGAGAAGGAACGGGTACTCGTCGATGACGACGAGGCGGTGCCGGCGCAGGGCGTGGTCCAGAGCGGTCTCCCAGCTGTCCGGCACGAGCGCACCCTGTGAACGTCCCTCGGCCCGGGCCATGGCGTCGGCGAAGCGTCGCAGCGCCGGCTGTGCTTCCTGCTCGACCGCCATCGAGTAGAGGCCGGACGCCGCACGAGCCAGGCGCCTGAGCAGGAAACTCTTGCCTTGGCGACGACGGCCGTAGATGACGCCGATGCGCAGGCCGGGTGCGGACGATTCCACGAACTCGCTGAGGTCGCGCCACTCCATGTCCCGCCCGAACACCTCGGCAGGCTTCTCCGTTATCCCCATGTAGTTAGACTAACTCAAGTTAGTCTAACTGAAGCTCGGCTAGCGTATAGAGTGCCGTTCTTTTCCGCGGTCGTACCTGTAGCCATCCCGGCCGTCGCGGAAAGCGGAAGGAGACGTCCTAGTCGCTCCTGGTGGCAATGCGTTGTCGGCTTCGGGGCACAGGGCTGAGGGGGCTGTCGGAGGAGGCGCTACGGTGAGCGATCATGCAGTGGAGATCGCGCTTATGGTGGGCCGCCGCGCTGGTGGCGTGCGGCGCGGGTGTCGCCTACGGCTTCACTCTCTCCTCAGGCGGATTCGCGTGGATGGGCTGGTGGGCCTTCTGCCCAGGGCGGGAGCTGTACTTCTCCTACGGGTCGTTGCCGTGGGAGGTGGTGGCGTGGGCGCCGCTCGTGCGGTACAGCGGTGCGCCGCTCGTCGTGCTCGCGGCGCTCGGGCACTGGGCGTCCATCCGATGGGGCCGTCCGCGAGCGGGCAGAGTGAGCGGGCGCGCCGTCGGCGTGCTGCTCCTGGCCCTGTACGGCACCGCGCCGGTGGGGTTCGCGGTGGACATGGCGTTCGACCGCGCCTGCCTGGACGGCTGGGGCGGCCCGCAGGGAGCGGAGGCATTGGTCCTGCCCGACCTGGCCCCGACGGTGGCGGCCCTCTGCGTGCTGGCGGCGGTCAGGGTCCCCCGGCACCGGGTGCGCCGACTGGTGGGGACGACGCTGCGCGCCCGGTGGTTCCGGCGCGGGGTGGCGGCCTGCACGGTGTTCGGGGTGCTGGCGTTCGTGCCCGCACGTGACATCGAGGCGGGGGTCGTCACCACGGCGGAGCAGTGCGGTTCCCCGAGCACCATGTCGACGACGCCCGAGGTGGGAGAGCGGGCGTTCGTCTGCGCGTACCGAGGGGCCGGACGACTGGACGACGTGGCCGATCACCACCTGGTCGCTTACGGGCGCGCGATGTGCGCGGTCTACCCACGCAAAGACGTCATGCCGTACTACATCGAGCCCATCTGCCCGCGGGCCGCCGCGGACGGCGAGGCCAGGCGCGCCGCCGAGGAGGCGGAGTACCAAGCCGAGGATGCGAAGAACCAGAAGGTGTGCGACGCCTCCCGGCACCGCCCCCTGGTGCGACCGGTACGCGTCGCGCGTGAGCGCACGTGGACCGACTACGGGGTCCTGGAGTCCTCCGAGACGGAGGCCTCCATCGACGACGACCTGCTGACCATCGCGCAACGCGACGGCCTGGTCGCGTCGCTGCCCGGGCACCTCATGGTGCTCAGCCACTCCGACTACGACATCTGCCTGACCGCCGAGACCTACCGGAGGAGGCCTCCGGTGGAGGGTAGGGGATGGGACCGCGTGGTGGAGGTCGGGTACGACAGCCCGACCGGCGACATCAGGCTCATGGACCCGATGAGCGGGGAGAGCGACCTGCCCAACCTCGCGTTCCGCGGCAAGGGCCACTACCGCGTGCGGGTGCACTACCGCGAACCCGACTGGGAGGCGTGGACGCCGCAGCACATTCTGGTCATGGTGTACCCGGCCGGCGGCGACCAGGTGGTGGTGCATCGTCCCAGGTCAGAGCGGGGGTGAGGCCGGGCGGGGCGGTGTCTCCGCGTGGTCTGGCCGTCGGGCCGGGGGAAGTGCGAGCAGAGGGTGGCAGGAAGCGGTCAGAGGCGTGCAGCTTGCTGCCGTCGAATTGTCTGTTCTGAGGGCTTGCCGTGCCGGAGAGTTGTTTGTGCAAGGACACGAACAAAAGCCCTCCAGAAAAGAGACACGAAATGACCGCCACCGCGTTCTCCGCCGCCACCGTCACCCGTTCCGCCGGCACCACCTGGGACTCGTACTCGCGCACCGCGGGCACCACCTGGGACGGTTACTCCCGCGCCGCCGGCACCACCTGGGACTAGGCTGAGAAAATCCTCACGGCGAATTCCATCCCGTTGTTTCGCGACCCGAAGCCGATACTTCCTGGAGATCCGTCTCCGGAACCGGCGCAAGTGAAAAGAGATAACAGACCGACCCGCCCGTGAGGGCCCCGTCCCCGATCACCGGTCCCATCGGATCGGCGGGACGACGAAGACGATTCGCGCCGCACATTCCCCGATTTCCGGGACGAGCTCCGATGACAGGCCGGCGCCCTGCGCGTCCACCGCCCGCCGGACCGGACCGCCGCACCGCGGCCCGGCGACACACCCGGCTCCTCCCCGCCTCTCCTCGTCTCTCTCCGTTCTTCCGCGTCTTTCCACGTCTTCCGTCAGGCATCTTCTTCTCCTGTGCCCGAGGCACACCTGCCTGGACGCCGTGTGGTCACGGCCGCGCAGGCCGAGGGTGGCGAGCGTGCCACGGAGTCCTTCGGCGGCGTGCCGCCGGTGTCCTGGGCGGTGAGCACGCGAGGTCGGCACGACGTGCTCGCGGTGGCAGGAAGCGGTCACGGGCGTGCAGCTTGCTGCCGTCGGATTGCCTGTTCCCGGGGCTTGCGATGGCGGAGAGTTGTTCGTGTAAGGACGAACACGAAAGCCCTCCAGAAAAGAGAAACGAAATGACCTCCACCGCTTTCTCCGCCGCCACCGCCACCCGTTCCGCCGGCACCACCTGGGACTCGTACTCGCGCACCGCGGGCACCACCTGGGACGGTTACTCCCGCGCCGCCGGCACCACCTGGGACTGAGAAACCTAGTTCGAGAGAAGAATTACCAACCACCGAGTAACGTCCGATCAAGACGGCGGAACGCCCCGCTGAGAGATGAACAGCACGACCCGGCCGACCCGAATCGTCACCCTCCGCCTAGCGGGCCTGACGGAGTCGCCGGAGGAAACGTTGAAAGCGCAGCACATTTCCCGCGATCCCCGGCCTTTCATCCTGATATTTCGCAGGTTCTTTTCCGGGATCCGATCCAGGACGGCTGACCCGCTCTCCGGGCCACACGCCACCCTCCGCTCTCCGGGGCCTCCAGGGCTTCCCGCGCCTCACCGAGTGCGGTGACCGCGGACGTGTACCGGGTCGCCCGCCGTACAGCGGCGCCGGATTCACCGTCCCCCCTCTCGCCGACCCGGCGCCGGAAAAGACCGCCGAGAGCGGGCGAAGGATCCCATCCGGCGAAGGCAGGGGCAGCGCCCCGGCGAACCTCGGCATCTGGTGAAGGGCGCCTTGGTGTGCTGTGCCTGTCCGGGGTGATTCGGTAGCATTGCACCGCTTCATCCCCCCTGGTGGCCTCGATTCATCCGCCGATGGCACCAACCGCGTCCGCGACCTGCGCGGTCGTCCGGGGCTGTCCGCGCCGAGTGCTGTCATCTGGGGGATTCGTGGCCATGCCTCGCGGCACGCGCCGAGCGTCGGTCGTGCTGGCGTACGTCGCCTTCGTGTACGTCGGCGTCAGCGCCGGCGTCGGGGGCGTACTGCTGCCATCGCAGATCGCCGACTACCGCGTGGACAACGCCACGATCGGGATCACGTTCTTCACCTTCTCCGCCGGCTTCATGCTCGCCGGGACCACGGCCGGCGCGCTGATCCAGCGTCTCGGCATCCGCATGACCCTCGCCGTGGGCTGCGGCGCGTCCGTGCTGGCCGCGCTGTACACGGCGACCCTCCCGCCGTTCGTGGCGCTCGTGGCGGTGCAGGTGGTCGCGGGATACGGCATCGGCATCCTGGAGGCGGCGCTCAACACCTACCTCACCAGGCTGCCCAGGGCCACGACGCTGCTGAACCGCCTGCACGCCTTCTTCGGCGTCGGGGCGCTGCTCGGGCCGCTGCTGGCCGCGTGGATCCTCACCCTTGCGCCGTGGACGGCCGTGTGGCTGGCGCTGGCCCTGCTCGCCCTGCCGTTGCTGGCCGGCTTCCTCGCGATCTACCCCAGGGACGACGTCCCGGCCCGCCGCGGCCGGAGTGCTCGTGACGAGACTCCACGCGATGAGACACACGGTGATCTGAGCCCCCACGTCGCGGATGCGGGCTCGGCGGTCGCCCACGGCTTCCAGGCCGTGGATTCCGGCTCGGCCGCCGGCGGCGGCGTCCAGGCCCCGGGTACCGGCTCGGCCGCTTCCCAAGGGGCGGAGCCGGGCGGGCGCGGGCTGCTGGTCAGTGCCCTGCGATCGCCCGCGGTGCTGCTGGCGTCCGCGCTCCTGGCCGTCTACGTCGGCCTGGAGCTCGGTGTGGGCAACTGGGGGTTCACCTACCTCGTCGAGGAGCAGGCGCAGCCGAGCCTGATGGCCGGGTACACGATCAGTGGGTACTGGCTGGGCCTCACGCTGGGCCGGTTCCTCATCAGCCCTGCCGCCGCCCGCGTCGGGCTCGGGCCCGCCGGCATGCTCTACGCGTGCCTGACCGGCGTCACGGCGTCCGCCGTGCTGACCTGGCTGGCGCCGGTGCCCGCCGTGGCCGCCGCCGGGTTCGTCCTGCTCGGCTTCTTCCTCGGGCCGATCTTCCCCACGATCATGGCGATGGTGCCGAGGCTGACCGCCGCGCGCCTGGTGCCCACGGTCATCGGGGTCACGAACGGCGTGTCGCTCATGGGCGGAGCCGTGTTCCCCTGGCTGGCGGGCACGGTCGCCCAGCAGGTCGGAATGTGGACCCTGATGCTCTTCGCCGTGGTCCTCGGCGTGCTGCAACTCGTCATGTGGCGCTCGGTCGTCAGGCGAATGTCCGCGGAGCCCGTTCCCGACGTGGCACACATTTAAGGCGCCAATGAGATTCGGTGTTCGGTCCCGTTTCCCGGATACCGCGTGGCATTCGTATTCGTGCTTCGAGGAAAGCCGCGGTAGCGGTCACGCCCTCCCGGCCGGCGTCTTCCGGCGGCCGCGAACGCCTCGCTGATCCGCGGCCGGCCGCCGAGCGGGTCCCGTGGCGGGCGGACGGGTCCACCCTATCGAGCGGACCGCCGCCGCATCCGCGGCACGCCCGTCGGAAAGCCACCCGCACGGCCGCCGCCCGGCACTCCTCACACCATCGCTGACCTGGGAATATGTCGTGCATAGCCGTCGCGTGCGAACCGTGGCAGGAAGTGGTCAGGGGCGTGCAGCTTGCTGTCGCCGTTTCGTCTGTTCCGAGGGCGCGGAATGCCGGAGAGTTGTTCTCACAAGGACAGAACAGAACAACTCAGAGAAAAGAGATTCGAAATGACCGCCACTGTTTTCTCCGCCACCGCCACCCGTTCCGCCGGCACCACCTGGGACTCCTTCTCCCGCGCCGCGGGCACCACCTGGGACGGTTACTCCCGCGCCGCCGGCACCACCTGGGACTGAAAACCAGAAAGCCCGATCCGGCGACATCGAGTTGAATCCGGCGACATCGAATTGAATCCAACGACGACGAATTGAATCCGACCGCACGAACCATCGACGAAAGACCGATCTGAAGAGCACCATCCGGCCGACAGAGAACGTCGGGCGCGCGATCGCCGCCCTCGACGCCATCGGCCGAGCAGGACACCAACGAAGCCTGCGGGTGTCAGCGCCACCGCCGTGGTAATCCCACCGGTCCGGCCGGCGTACTCCATGAGATCCCCCCCTCGCCTCCCTCGGCGTTCGAGCACGCCCAAAAGGCATCAGCCGACGCACGAGGTGAACCGTGGCGCCATGTGCGGCATGGGACCGGTCACCGCCGGGTCAGGGCCGTGGGGGGGAGAGCAGCAAGGCGTCGGCCAGGGCGCGCAGGGACTCGGCCAGGCGCGCGGCCTCGCCCCTCTCCAGCAGTTGCAGCACCGGATCGCTGTGCAGGCCGGCGAGCAGCAGGTGCGCCAGGAGCTCGGCGTCCAGATCGGGCCGCTCCGCGGCGATCAGCGCGCTGACGTGTCCGTGCCAGAACCGGTAGACCGGGTGGTCCTCTCGCCGCTGCGTCTCCTCCGGCTTCGGCGTCGCGCTGACCGCGTGCCCGAGTGCGGCCAGCAGCCCCTTGTTGCGTCCGGCGACCTCGACGACGGCGTCCATGAAGGCGAGCAGCCGCTCACGCGGCGGCGCCCCCGGCCCCAGGGGCGGCGGGTCGTTCTGCACCGCCTCACGCAGGGCCAGGGCGCGTTCCTGCATCAGCGCCACCATCAAGCCCATGCGGTTGCCGAACCGGTGGAACACCGTCCCCTTGCCGACGCCGGCCGCGGCGGCCACCTGCTCGATGGTGATCTGCTCGGGCCGGCGGCGCGTCAGCAGTTCCTCGGTCGCCCGCAGAATCGCGCGCCGGTTGCGCGCGGCGTCGGCGCGCTCATGACGGCCGTCGGTCATCGGCTCCTCTTCCGTTCAGGCTCCAGCCCCTCGTCCGGACGTGCCGGCGGCTTCGCCCGGATCCCGATCGTCGCATCCCGGCTTTCTCCGCCGGACATCCTGGCGGCTCGCGCCCGAGCCGGTCCCGCTCGGCGCCCTTCCTTCGCTGAACGGACAACTGGACCAACGGTCCACTTCGGTGTTAACTTGACCGGCAGTCCAGTTCATCGCGACTCCCAGGAGTGCTTCATGCGCCGAATCCGCTACTACGAGCACGGCGGCCCCGAGGTCCTGACCATGGAGGAGGTGGAGGTCCCCGTTCCCGGCGCCGAGCAGGTGCTCATCCGGGCCGAGGCCGTCGGGGCGAACTTCGTGGACACCGTGTTCCGCCGCGGCCCGGCCGCCGGGTCCCCTTTCCAGCGTCCCCTGCCCGGCCTGCTCACCGGCGATGTCGTGGGCACCGTCGAGGCCGTCGGCCCCGGCGTCGACCCCGGACTCGTGGGACGCCGCGTCGCCGCACTGGTGGCCGAGGACGCGTTCGCCGACCACGTCGTGACGGACGCCCGGTGGCTCGCCGAGGTGCCTCCGGGGCTCGATAACGGCGCGGCGAGCGTGCTGCCCATGGCCGCCCCGGTTGCGCTGCGCGTCCTGCGCGCCGGCCGGCTCGCGCCCGGCGAGACCGTGCTGGTGCACGCCGCCGCGGGCGGCATCGGGCATCTGGCCGTCCAACTCGCCAGGCTGCTCGGCGCGGGACGGGTCATCGGCACCGCGGGCTCGCCGGACAAGCTGGAGTTCGTCCGCGAGCAGGGCGCCGACGTCGCCATCGACTACACCGACGACACCTGGCCCGACCAGGTGCGGAAGGCGGCGCCCGACGGCGTGGACGTCGTGCTCGACTCCGTCGGCGGCGGTGTCCTGCGCAGCGGCCTCGACCTGCTGGCGCCCTTCGGCCGGCTCGTCGTCTACGGGGCCGCGAGCCGTGAGCTGTCGGAGATCCCGGTCGCCGGTCTGTTCGCGCTGCGATCCGTCACGGGATTCTCCCTGCTGGCCTGGCGGGCGGCCGACCCGGTGCGGGCACGCGAGGAGATGGAGGAACTCGCCGGTCACTTCACGGCCGGGCGGTTGCGCGCCGTCGTCCACGCCCGGCTGCCGCTGACCGAGGCGTCCGCGGCGCACCGGCTGCTGGAGGAACGGGCGCACCGCGGCCGCGTCCTGCTGCTGCCCTGAGCCCGCCCGCGTTTCGCCGTCCCACGCCCGGGTAGTCGGAGGGGCCATCTCGCCGTCGTGCGGGCGCTCGCCGCGCCTGTACGGCCGGTGGGCCGGCGTCTCTACTCGCGCGGCATGGGTGTGGAGAGGTGATATGGCGCGGAGCGTGGCAGGAAGTGGTCGCGGGCGCGCAGCTTGCTGCCGCCAGATTGTCTGTATCGAGGGCTTGGAATGCCGGAGAGTTGTTCGTGCAAGGACGAACGACAAGCCCTCCAGAAAAGAGACAGAGAAATGACCGGCACCGCTTTCTCGGCCCGTTCCGCCGGCACCACCTGGGACGCGTTCTCGCGCACCGCGGGCACCACCTGGGACGGTCACTCCCGCGCCGCCGGCACCACCTGGGACTGACCGGCGGAGCCGAGGACAATCCACAGAGGAACCGAAAGCCAGAACAATCCCGGAACGACGACGCGGGCGCACGGAAAGACAATGGAACCGCCCTCCGCCCGGCGGAACGAAAGCGGAGAACCCCGATAAGCATCGCACGCGCGGTCAGCGCCGCCGCGCCGGCGGCATCCGATTTCCCGGCCCGCGGGGAAATACCGGGCCTCGGATATTCGAGCGCAGCACATTCGACGCCACCTCGAGGGCGACGCCACCTCGAGGGCGACGCCACTTCCAGGGCGGCGCCGCGCCTGCTTCCGCTCCACAGATCTCTCACCCCGCCCACCGGCGCAGCGCACGCGCACGGCCTCTACGGCTCCGGGTGCGCGCCCTGTTCGCCCTCCGGGACATCCCGCCGTACGCGCGGGCGGAAGCCGTCGAACAGGACCGCGAGGGCCCGGGGGGCCACGTGGGCCTGCCACTGGCCGCGTTCCACGGCCGTGCACGCGGCGGCCAGGAGGGCGAGGAGCTCGGGCATGCGCAGGTCGTCGCGGACGGCGCCCTCCCGCTGGGCGCGGGTCAGCATGGTCTCGATGAGGGCGCGCATGTCGCGGGCGATGTCGGACGTGCCGTCCTTGACGTCGACGCCCGCGCCGGTGAGCGCGTCCGACAGCGTCCGCTTCTCCGCCGACACCTCGACGATGCGGGTCAGGAACCCGAAGAACGCCCGCGCGATGTCGCCGGCGGCGAGCAGGGTCTCCCCTTCGGTGACGAGCTTGCGCAGCCGGTCGGCGATGATCGCCTGGTAGAGGGCTTCCTGGGTCGGAAAGTGCCGGTAGATGGTGCCGAGCCCCACTCCGGCCTCCTCGGCGACGGCTCGCATGGAGGCCGACAGCCCGTCGCGGGCCAGCACCGTCTCGGCGGCCTCCAGCACGCGCGCGCGGTTGCGCCGCGCGTCCGCGCGCAGGGGCCTGCCGGCCGCGTCCTCGGTCATCTCCGCTCCACCGCCATCTCGTTGACATCCGGAACAAGTGTTCCGTATGGTGGCCGACCGTAAGCGGAACAACTGTTCCGATCCTAGCCCTCGCGGGGAAGTCGGAGAGCACGGATGACGACGTACACGACGATGGGCCGTTCGGGCCTGAAGGTCTCCCGGGCCTGCCTGGGGACCATGAACTTCGGCGACACAGGGGTGGCGAGCTGCGACGAGAGGGAGGCGGCCCGCATCGTCGACGCCTTCGTGGACGCCGGCGGCACCTTCATCGACACGGCCGGCAACTACTCGGGCGGACAGTCCGAGGAGATCGTCGGCCGGGCCGTCAAAGGCAGGCGCGACTCGGTCGTCATCGCCACCAAGGCGTTCTTCCCGCAGGGACCCGGCCCCAACGACCGGGGGCTGTCACGCGTCCACCTCACCAGGGCGCTGGAGGCCGGCCTGCGCCGGCTCGGCACCGACTACGTCGACCTCTACCAGTGCCACGCCTGGGACGCCGACACGCCGATCGAGGAGACCATGGCCACGCTGGACGGCTTCGTCCGCTCGGGCAAGGTCAGGTACATCGGGTGCTCCAACTTCACGGCCGCCCAGATCGTGGAGGCGCAGTGGGCGGCCCAGCGGGTCGGGGGAACGCCGCTGGTCAGTCTCCAGCCCCAGTACTCCCTGATCAGGCGGGTCATCGAGGCCGAGATCCTGCCCGCCTGCGAGCGGCACGGACTGGGCGCCCTGGTGTGGTCGCCGCTCGGCGGCGGCGTCCTGACCGGCCGGTACGCCGGCGGGACCGCGCCCGACCGCGACAGCCGGATCGGCCGGTTGCTGGCCTTCCCCGGCGCCGCGGGGCGTGCCTGGGCCGACGACCTGCTGAACCCGCGGACGCTCGCCGTCGCCGCCGAGGTGGGGAAGGTGGCGGACGAACTCGGCGCCACGTCGGCCGCCGTCGCGCTCGCCTGGGTGCGGGCGCGCGCCGGGGTGACATCGGTGATCATCGGTCCGCGTACCGTCGCCCACCTGGAGGGCAGTATGGCCGGGTTCGCCCTCGACCTGCCGGAGGAGGCGGCGGCGCGGCTGGACGAGGTCTCGTGGACCGGCGACCTCACCCCCGTGACCGGCATGCTCGCCGCCGGCTGATCCCGGGCAGGTCATCCGCCCGCGGCGTCCTCGGCCTCCCAGCGCAGCAGGTCGCCCGGCTGGCACTCGAGCACCTCGCAGAGGGCGGCGAGCGTGGTGAAGCGCACCGCCTTGGCGCGGCCGTTCTTCAGTACCGCCAGGTTGGCGGGGGTGATCCCGACGCGGTCGGCGAGTTCGCCCACCGACATCTTCCGCTTGGCCAGCATCACGTCGATGTCGACGGCGATCGGCATCAGATCACCTCGTCCAGCTCGGCCTGCATCCGCGCCGCTTCGACGTCGCGCGCGACGGCCTGGGCGAGCAGCATCCGCAGCACGAGCACGATGAGCGCGACCCCCAGGATGGCCAGGCCGACGCCGCCCATGATGACGGTGACGCCCGGGTCGTCCCGCTGGCCCGGCGCGTTGATGGCCGTGACCGCGAACCACAGGAGGGCGGCCGCCACGATGGCGCCGATCACGGCGTCCACGTACCGGAAGGCGGCGTGGGAGAACACGGTTCCGCGTCGCACCATCGCCAGCAGCCGCCATACGCAGACCAGGGTGACCTGGACCGACACCATGCCCAGGATCGCGATCACGCGCAGCGGGGTCAGCGGGAGCGACCCCTCCTCCGGGTCGGTGGCCAAGGCCCACACCATCCCTACCTGCACCAGCACGGTGCCTGCGAGCAGCACCGCGAGCACGGCGCGAAGCGCGCGCACCGCCAACTTTCCCATGACCCGTCCTCCCATCGAGTTACGATGGGAATCTATCGAATGTCGATAGATTAGGCAAGGGTGGGGCTGGAGGCCGGCGGCGGCCTCCGCGTCGTGGCGGGACGCCGCCGCCCCCGAAGCCCTGGGCCGCCCGCGGGGTGGCAGGAAGTGGTCAACGCGGTGCAGTTTGCTGCCGCTGAATCGTCTGTTCCGGGGGCTCGCGATGCCGGAGAGTTGTTCTCACAAGGACAGAACAGAACAACTCAGAGAAAAGAGATTCGAAATGACCGCCACCGTTTTCTCCGCCGCCACCGCCGCCCGTTCCGCCGGCACGACCTGGGACTCTTTCTCGCGCACCGCGGGCACCACCTGGGACGGTTACTCCCGCGCCGCCGGAACCACCTGGGACTGAGAGACCGTCTGAACCGCAGATGACCTAGAGCGACCCTTCGATAAAAACGAAAATCGATTCACCGCGGCGATGGCGACCGCGAACCGGACCTCTTTCCTCAAGCCTCCGCCGAACCAGCGCATCGCGCGATTCCCGGGACATCTGACATCCGGACGAAGTTTCCGGCTCCCGGACGACGGCGACGGCAGGCGTCGAAGCCACGAATGACGAGAACGCCGAATCACGTGACGGCGAGAATCGTGGCCATCACCTTCTTGTCCCGCCCCCTCGCTTTCCTCCGCCCGCCCGCCGGCCGAACCCCCCAGGCCCTCGAGGCCGTCCGGCCACCGTCGCGTCGAGCCGGCGAGGTGCGATGAGGGGCAGGCGGCGGTGGCGTTCACAGGCGGCGGTGGCGTTCAGTTGAGTTCGGCGCGGATCTCCTGGCGCAGGGCGGTGAAGTCGATGCCGGCGTCGGCTATGACGCGGGCGGCCAGGCCGTCGCCCTCGCGGAGCAGGCCGAGGAGGATGTGGCCGTCGCCGATGTAGTTGTGGCCCAGGTTGATGGCCTCGCGCAGCGACAGTTCGAGCACTTTCTTGGCCCGTGGGCTGAAGGGGATGTGCCCGCCCAGGCGCCGTGTGGGGCGCTTCCGGTCGCGGTCCAGGGCTCCGGGGCCGAAGGCGGCCTCGACCTTCTGGCGTATCGCGTCGAGGTCGATGCCGATCGACTCCAGCGCGTCGGCGTCGATGTCGTCCCTGCCGTCGCCGGTGTGCGACCCCAGGACGCGGGCCACCGCGTCGCCCGCCGTGTCGTGGTCGAGACCGTGGCGGGCCAGTACCCGCGCGGTGACCGAGCCGGTCTGGGCGAGCAGCCCGAGCAGGACGTGCTCGGTTCCGATCTTGTCGTGGTGGAGGACGGTGGCCTCGTGCTGGGCGCGGACCACGGCCTGCCGGGCGTCGGCATGGAACCGTTCGAACATCTCATTTCTCCCGTCTTAGCAGTCCGCGGCCGCCCGCGTACTTCTTGTGGACCGCCTGCCTGGTGACGCCGAGCAGGACCGCGATCTCCTGCCAGGTCCAGCCCTGTTCGCGGGCGTTGTCGACCTGGAGTGCCTCGAGCCGCTCGACCAGAATCCGCAGCGCCCGCACGGCACGCAGGCCGACGGACGGATCGCGGCTGCCGGCGTCGGAGGCCAGCTGTGCCGTATCGCTCATAGCCGTCAATATAGGTTGACAGGGTGTGGCGTGTCAACAGTGGTTGACGACCTGCCGAAAAGTGGAAGATCTATTGCGCGTATCGGGGACGGTGCAGGGTTTTGGCTGGTGGCCCCGCAAGACGGCCGGAAAATCGATTGCCGAGCGGGGTCCCCGGCTGGAAGCCTGGAAAGGCCATGCGCTCCCTTCCCGTCGCCGATCCCGGCGTTCCCGATGCCCGCAGTCCGATCCGGTACCTGTGGTGGGTGGCGCGTGGGCAGGCGGGCCCCGTGTGCGTCGGCGTGGGCTACGCGATCCTGTGGTGGCTCAGCCAGGCCCTGGTCCCGCTGACGCTGGGCAAGGCCATCGACAGCCTCACCGCCGACGACACCGGCGGCCTGGTCCGCTGGTCGGCCATACTGCTCGGCCTCGGCGTCCTCACCGCCTTCGGCGGAGTGATGCGCCACCGCATGGCCGTCTACAACTGGCTGGCCGCCGCCTACCGCACGGTGCAGGTCACCGTCCGCCAGGCCACCCGGCTCGGCCCCACCCTGCCGAAGCTGCTGTCCACCGGCGAGGTGATCAGCGTCGGCAACTCCGACATCGCCCACATCGGCAACACCGTGGACATCCTGCTGCGCGGCGTCGGCGCCGTCGTCGCGATCGGCGCGGTGACGATCATCCTCCTGGTCACCTCCCCGCAGCTCGGCCTCATCGTCCTGGTCGGCGTGCCGCTGATGGCCGTGGCGCTCGCCCCACTGCTCCGGCCGCTGCACCGCAGGCAGCACCGCCAGCGCGACCTGCAGGGCGACCTGGCGACCCGGGCCTCCGACATCGTCGCCGGCCTGCGGGTGCTGCGCGGCATCGGCGGCGAGGCCGTGTTCGCCGGCCGCTACCGCGAGGAGTCCCAGGGGGTGCGCGAGGCCGGGGTGCGCGTGGCCTCGGTCGACTCCGCCATGGACGGCGCCCAGGTTCTGCTGCCCGGCATGCTCATCGCCTTCGTCACCTGGCGCGGCGCCCACTACGCCCTCGACGGCACGATCACGGTGGGCCAGCTCGTCGCCTTCTACGGCTACGCGCTGTTCCTGGTGGGCCCGCTGCGCACGCTCACCGAGGCCGCCGACAAGATGACCAAGGGGCACGTCGCCGCCCGCAGGGTCGTCCGCATCCTGTCACTTGAGCCCGAGGTCGCGGGAGCCGGCACGGCCACCGCCGAGGGGGGCGACCTGGTGGACGCCGCCTCGGGCGTGGTGCTGCGCGCCGGCCGGTTCACCGCCCTGGCCGGCGCGGTCCCCGAGGACGTCATCGCCGTGGCGGAGCGGCTCGGCCACTACGTCGCGGCCGACGTCACCTTCGGCGGCGTTCCCCTGGGCGACCTGGCCACCGAGGAGGTCCGCCGCCGCATCCTGGTGGCCGACAACGCGGCGCGGCTGTTCAGCGGGCGCCTGCGCGACCAGCTCGACGTCGCCGGCCGCGGCTCGCAGGACGAGATGCGCGCGGCCCTGCACGTCGCCTGCGCCGAGGACATCGTCGACGCCCTGCCCGACGGTCTGGACTCGCACGTCGCCGAGGCCGGGCGCGAGTTCTCCGGCGGTCAGCAGCAGCGGCTGCGCCTGGCCCGCGCCCTGCTCGCCGACCCCGAGGTGCTCATCCTGGTCGACCCGACCAGCGCCGTGGACGCCCACACCGAGGCCCGCGTCGCCGAGAGGCTCGGCGAGACCCGCCTGGGCCGCACGACGCTGGTCTGCACCACCAGCCCGCTTGTGCTCGACCGGGCGGACACCGTGATCTTCCTGGAGGACGGACGCGTGCGCGCCGAGGGTTCCCACCGCTTCCTGCTGGCATCCGACCCCGAGTACGCCGCGACCGTGACCCGCGGGGAGAGCTGACGTGAGCGCCCAGAGACAGATCCTGCCCGTCGCCGACCAGGCCCAGGTGCGGGCCTACGCGCGGCGGCTGACGCTGAAGTACCCCGGCCGGCTGGCGCTGGCCCTGGGCCTGCACGGCCTGGCCGCCGTCGCCGGGCTCGCCGGGCCCCGGTTCCTCGGCGAGCTGGTCGAGGACGTGCGCGCCGGCACGGGCGCCGACATCGACGCGATCGCGCTGGCCATCGCCGGGTTCGTCGTCCTGCAGGCCGTGCTGATCCGCTACGCCGTCTACGCCTCGGCCAAGCTGGGCGAGAAGGTCCTGGCCGAGCTGCGCGAGGAGTTCGTCGACCGCGTCCTGGCCCTGCCGCTGTCCACGGTGGAGCGCGCCGGCTCCGGCGACCTGATCACCCGGACGTCGCGCGACGTCGACGCGCTGTCGCGCACCGTGCGCCACGCCGTCCCCGAGACGCTGATCGCCGTGGTCGCCGGGGCGTTCGTGATCGGCGCCCTCGCACTGGTCGGGCCGCTGCTGGTGCTGCCGTCGCTGGTCGCCGTGCCCCTGCTGTGGTACTCCACCCGGTGGTACCTCAAGCGGGCCAGGGACGGCTACCTGCGCGAGAACGCCGCGTACGCCGAGATCACCGAGGGCCTGACCGAGACCGTGGAGGGCGCGCGGACGGTCGAGGCGTTCGGCCTGCAGCGCCGCCGCCACGAGCGCACCGACCGCGACATCGCGCGGTCGTGGGCCGCCGAACGGTACACACTGGGCCTGCGCACGGTGTGGTTCCCCACCGTCGAGTTCGGCTACGTGCTGCCCATCGTGGCCACGCTGCTGGCAGGCGGCCTGTTCTACCTGCGCGGGTGGGTCGACCTGGCCCAGGTGACCGCGGCCACCCTGTACGTCCAGCAGCTCATCGACCCGCTCGACCGGCTGCTGTCCTGGGTGGACGAGCTCCAGGTCGGCGGGGCGTCCATGGCCCGGCTGCTCGGCGTGGCGAACGTCCCCGACGACCGCAGCGCCGGCGCCGCGCGTCCCGAGGGCGAACGGCTGGCCGCCCAGGACGTCCGGTACGCCTACCGCGAGGGCCACGACGTGCTGCACGGCGTCTCGCTGCAGGTGGCCCCCGGGGAGCGGCTGGCCATGGTGGGCCCGTCCGGCGCGGGCAAGTCCACGCTGGGCCGCCTGCTCGCCGGCATCCACGGCCCGCGCACCGGTTCGGTGCGGGTCGGCGGCGTCCCCCTGGTCGAGCTTCCGCTGGACGAGCTGCGCGGGCACGTCGCCCTGGTCACCCAGGAGCACCACGTGTTCCGCGGCACGCTGCGCGACAACGTGCTCATCGGACGACCGGACGCCGGCGACGAGGCCGTCGAGGAGGCGCTCTCGGCGGTGGACGCCCTCGAATGGGTGCGGGCGCTGCCGGATGGCCTGGACACCGCCGTGGGCTCCGGCGGCGTCACGGTGTCGCCCGCGCAGGCCCAGCAGGTCGCGCTCGCCCGGCTGGTGCTCGCCGACCCGCACACGCTGGTGCTGGACGAGGCCACCTCGCTGATCGACCCGCGCGCCGCCCGCCACCTGGAACGCTCGCTCGCCGCCGTCCTCGCGGGCCGCACCGTGATCGCCATCGCCCACCGGCTGTACACGGCGCACGACGCCGACCGCGTCGCCGTCGTCGAGGACGGCCGCGTCAGCGAGCTGGGCTCCCACGATGAGCTCGTCGCCGCGCAGGGCGCCTACGCCGCCCTCTGGGAGAGCTGGCACGGCGCCTCCCGCCAGCCCGCCGAGCCGGGCGGGGCCCGGTGACCGGGGGCGGTCCGGTCACCGGGTGATCTCCTGCCCGGCGCGGCGATGCCCGCCGCCCCGCCGGGAGCCGTCCGCGGGTTCTCCGGTCAGCCGATGGGGTTCCAGCCGTCGGATCCGGCGAGATACCGCTGCGGGGTGTAGTTGGCCGCCTGGGAGTCGGCGAGCTGGGGACGGTTGGAGTTCGTCCCGGCCCCCGCGCCGGTGTTCCGGTATTCGAGGAACCGCGCGTTCTTCCATGAGTTGCCGGACATGTCGGTCCAGGGCTGCGAGGTCTTGATGGTCGCGCTGAGCGAGGACTCCCGGTAGAGCACCTGGGCGTCGGGACCCCAGGGCCGTCCCAGGTTGGTGGTGTTGCCGGTGGCGCCGGTGATCCGGGACTTGTAGATCAGCAGGCCGTAGGTCTTGGAGGCCGCGGTGCGGGCCGCGGTGAGCGGACCGCCGGTGCTGCGCTTCTCGTAGATGTCGCAGTTGTCGAACACGGCGGTGCCGCCGCCGAAGATGAAGTCGACCGTGCCCTCGACGTAGGAGCCTCTGACGTACGCGCGGGCGGAGTCGTTGACCAGCAGGGTGTCCTGGTCGCCGAGCAGCCGGACGTTCGTCAGGGTCGTGCGGTCGGAGTCCAGGCGCAACGCGACGGCCTGCTGGTCGACCGTGCTGCCGTTCTCGGTGTAGTCGTTGGAGACGGTCAGGTTGGTCGCGGTGAAGTCGCGGGCGGACACGATGGCGGTGTAGCTGCTGAACGTGCCGCCGCTGCCGGCCGCCGACCGGTTGTTCACGATCACGGTGTTCGCGGGCGAGGAGCCCAGGCCCTGCAGGGTGACGTACGGCTTGTTCACCGTGACGATCTCACGGTAGGTGCCGGGCTTGATGGTGATGGTGACCCTGCTGGTGTTGTTCGACGGGACGGCGTTGATGGCCGCCTGCACGGTCCGGTACTTCCCGGTGCCGTCCGACGCCACGGTCGGCTGACCGGCCGGCGTGGGCGTGGGTGTGGGCGTCGGCGTCGGGGTGGGTGTCGGGGTGGGCGTCGGCGTCGGCGTCGGTGTGGGGCTGGGCGTGGGTGTCGGCGTGGGGGTGGGCGTCGGGGTCGGGGTGGTGGGCGAGCCGGTGCAGGCGGTGCCGTTGAGGGTGAAGGCCGCGGGGATGGGGTTGGAACCGGTCGAGGTTCCGTTGAAGCCGAAGGCGGTGGAGGCCCCGGTGGCCAGTGACCCGTTGTAGGAGACGCTGGAGGCGGTCACGTCGCTGCCGCTCTGGGTGATGGAGGCGTTCCATCCCTGGGTGACGGTCTGGCCGGCGTCGAAGGACCACTTCAGCTGCCAGCCGGAGATGGGATCGCCCAGGTTGGTGATCGTGACGTCCGCGCTGAACCCGTAGCCCCACTGCGCGGTGATGGCGTAGGACACCCGGCATCCCGCCGCGGCCGACGCGTGCGGCGGCAGCAGGACCGAGGCCGAACATACGGCGGCCAGCGCTCCGCCGGCCGACAGCAACCGCTTCAGCTTCATGTGGCCTGTACCCCTTTCCCTGCGAAGTCGGAGGCGCGGGGGGAGCTAAGCCGATTAAATTGGGTTAGTCAACAAAGTAAGGGCACGTCACTCCGCGGGAGGGATCCATCTCCCGGCGTGCTAGCTGCGGTTTTGAGTACGGACGCGCGCCCGGTCACCATCCACGGCGGGCGAAACGTTCATCGCCGGAGTCGTCGTGACGCCGGTGCGTCACTCCCTCCGGAGACCGGAGGGATTCCGCCGGGCAGGCCCCCTTTCCGGGGGAGGGCCTGCCCGGCGGCCACGGGGTCAGGCGCCCAGGGACTTCTTGAGGAAGTCGACCTGGAGGTGCAGGAGGTTCTCCGCGACGACCTCCTGCGGGGTCATGTGCGTGACGCCCGACAGCGGCAGCACGACGTGCGGACGCCCCGCGGCCAGCAGCGCCGACGACAGGCGCAGCGTGTGGGCCGCCACCACGTTGTCGTCGGCCAGGCCGTGGATGAGCAGCAGCGGCCGGGACAGCTTCTCGGCGTCGGGCATCAGCGAGGTCTGCTCGTACACCTCCGGCCGCTCGGCGGGGTGGCCGAGGTACCGCTCGGTGTAGGCGGTGTCGTACAGGCTCCAGTCGGTGACCGGGGCGCCGGCGATGGCCGCGTGGAACACATCAGGGCGGCGCAGCACGGCCAGCGCCGCCAGGTAGCCGCCGAACGACCAGCCCTTGATGGCGACCCGGTCCAGGTCCAGGTCGTCGGGGTAGAGCCGGGCGGCGCCGTGCAGCGCGTCCACCTGGTCTTCCAGCACCGGGCCCGGCACGTTGTGCAGGATCTCGCGCTCGAACGCCGGCCCGCGGCCCGGCGTGCCGCGGCCGTCGGCCACGATCACCGCGAAGCCCTGGTCGGCGAACCACTGCGGCTCCAGGAAGATGCGGCCGTTGGCCATGACGCGCTGCGCGTGCGGCCCGCCGTAGGGGTCCATGAGGACGGGCAGCCGCCGCGAGCCGGGCACGTGCCCGCTGGGCAACAGGACGGCGGTGGCCAGGTCGCGCTCACCCGTGCGCACCAGCGAGACGCGCGGCTCCAGCCGGGGACGCTCGGCCAGCGAGGCGATGTGCAGGCGCTGCTCGCCGCGCCGGACCTGGACCGTGGTGCCCGGACCGTCCAGGGTCTGGGAGGCGATGAGCAGGGTGCCCGCGGTGAGCCGGCCGTTGTGCACGCCGGGCTCGGCGGTGAGCGGGGTGATCGCGCCGGCCGACCACGTCCACAGGTGGATCTCGGTCGGGTCGCCGCTCGCGCGGAACAGCACGGTGTCGCCGTCGACGCCGAGCACGTCCCGCACCTGCAGGGTCGGCGGGGTCACCGGGGCGTCGCCGACGATCAGGCGCCGTCCGCCGTCGGCGTCGGCCACCCACACCAGCGTGCCGTCCCCCAGCCGCGCGGGGACCCCGCCGACGACGTCCACCCACGCCTCGTCGGTGTCCTCGCGCACGAGCGTGGCCGCTCCGGTGGCCGGGTCGACGGACCAGAGCCTGATCGCCTTCTGGTCGCGGGGCATGGTGACGATCGACGGCCCGTAGCGGTCCCAGGAGGCGTTCACCAGGTACTCGTCCTCGAACGGGACGGGCACGCGCGAGCCGTCCAGCCCGAGGATCACCAGCTCCACCGTCGCGTTCGCCGTGCCGGCGGCGGGATAGGCGACGGCGGTGGGGGTGCGGCCGGGGTTTGCCGGATCGGCGATGTGCCACACCTGGACGGGCGACTCGTCGGCGCGTTCGGCCAGCAGCGCCGTGCCGTCAGGCGACCACCAGTGGCCGCGCATGCGGTCGAGCTCCTCGGCGGCGATGAACTCGGCCAGGCCGTAGGTGACGTTCTCGGCCTCGGGCGCGGCCAGCGCGCGGTCGGCGCCGGTGGCGACCTCCTGCACGTGCAGCGCACCGCCGGTCACGTACGCGACCGTGGAGCCGTCGGGGGACAGGCGCGGGTCGATCACCGGCCCGGGGGTTTCGAGCCGGCGCACCGTGCCCGACGGCAGGTCGGCGAGGTAGAGCCCGCCGGACAGCGCGAACGCCGCCGAGGTCACGGCGGCGTCGGTGGCGTAGGCGACGACGCCGCCCGCCTGCTCCCTGGCCCGCTCGCGCCGGGCCCGCTCCTCGGCCGGCAGGTCCTCGTCGGCGGCGCCGAGGTCGGCGGGGTCCACCACCAGGCGCTCGGCGCGGGAGGTGAGGTCGAGCTCCCACAGGCACGTCACGGGGTCGGTGCCCGACCGGCTGCGCAGGAAGGCGACACGGCCGCCGTCAGGGGAGATCGTGAACCCACGGGGCGCTCCCAGCGTGAAACGGCGGGTCCTTGCGTAAAGACGGGGAAAGCTCTCACTCATGCCCTCATCCTGCCAGGTGGGCTCAGGGCATCGCCGTTCTGTCGGTCGAGTTGGCTAGCCTTCGGGCATGACAGATTGTCGATTGCTGCTCGTGCACGCCCACCCCGATGACGAGACCAGCGGCACGGGCGCCACGATGGCGAAGTACGCCGCCGAGGGCGCCCATGTCACCTTGGTCACCTGCACCCTCGGCGAAGAGGGCGAGATCGTCGTGCCCGATCTGGCCCATCTCGCCGCCGGCAAGGAAGACCGGCTTGGCGAGCACCGCATCGGCGAGCTCGAGGCCGCCTGCAAGGCGCTGGGCGTCGAAGACCACCGTTTCCTCGGCGGCGCCGGCCGCTGGCGCGACTCCGGCATGATGGGCGAGCCCACCAACGACAACCCCTCCTGTTTCTGGCGTGCCGATCTCGACGAGGCGGCCGGCGAACTGGTGAAGACCATCCGCGAGGTCCGGCCGCAGGTGCTGGTGACCTACGACGAGAACGGCTTCTACGGCCACCCTGACCACATCCAGGCTCACCGCGTCGCCTGGCGGGCCTTCGAGCTGGCCGCCGACGCCTCCTTCGGCGAGGGCGAGCCCTGGCAGGTCGCGAAGTTCTACATCACGGCCATGTCCAAGTCGTCCCTGCGCAAGGTCGGCGAGGCGATGCGCGAGGCCGGCGTCGAGTTCTTCGCCGACGATGTGGAGGACATCCCCTTCGGGTCCGCGGACTCCGAGATCACCACGGTGATCGACGCCCGGGCGTACGGCCCGGCCAAGCTGGCGGCCATGCGGGCCCACCGCTCCCAGATCGACCTCACCGCGCCGTGGTTCGTGGTGTCCCAGAAGGCCGGCGAGGGAGCGCTCGGCGTCGAGCACTACATCCTCAAGGCCGGCGTCAGCGGCCCGGCGGGGCAGGCGCTGCCGGAGGAGGAGGGCGGGCTCGGCGAGCCGGGCGACCGCGAAGACGATCTCTTCGCGGGCATCGGCTAGCCTTCGGAACATGGACGAAGAGCAGGACAAGGCCGACCCATCGCGCCAGGCCAGGGCCGATGCCCGCCGCCCCGGCGACCGGGCCGAGGCCGACGTCCTGCGGTCCGGTGATCAGGCTGAGGCCGACGTGGCGCGTGCGGGCGACCGCCCAGGGGGCGACACTCCCCACCCCGTCCCCGACGGCCCCGGCACGCCCGGCGTGCCAGGCGGCGGTCCGGGAGATGCCCACGTTCCCGCTGGTGGGCCCGAGGGAGCGTGGGTTCCTCCCGGCGGGCAAGGGCCCGTCGGTGGGGTCGCGGCGCAGGGGGAGTGGCCGCAGGCGGCTGAGTCCTGGACCGAGAGGTGGCGGGAGGAGTACCCGCCGGAGGCCGAGCCCAGTGCCGTGGTCACCGGCGCCGCCTACGGCATGCTGTTCGTGCTCGGTGCCGTCTACGGCGTGGTGTCCGGCCTGCAGCACTCATGGGGCATCGGCGATCTCGTGCCGCCTGTCCCGATCGTCCTGTCGCTGATCCTGTTCGGTCTGCTGTACGGAGCGGGGCGGCTGATGGGCACCAAGCTGAGCGCCTTCGTCACCGGCATGGGGTGGATGCTCATCGCGCTGGTCTTCGCGATCAAGCAGCCCGAGGGCGATCTCATCGTGGCGGCCACGCCGGCCGGCTACTGGTATCTCGGCGGCGGGGCCATCGCCCTGGTGGTCGCCGTCCTGATGATCCCCTCACCGGGCTCCTGGCTGCTGCGCCCGGGGCCGTTCGGCGGTGGCAACGCGCGCCCCATGAACATCTCGGATGGTATGTCCGCATAAGCTGGCCAGCGTGCATCAGGGACCCGCGGAGAACCGTCTCGATCAAGAGGTCTTCCGCAAGGTCACCGGCCGCTTCGCCACCGGCGTCGCCATCGCCACCACGCTGTCCGGCGGTGTCGACCACGCCATGACGGTCAACTCCTTCTCTTCGGTCTCCCTGGAACCCCTGCTGGTGCTGATCTGCGTCGAGAAGATCGCCAGATTCCACGCCGCCGTGCTGGATGCGGGGGTTTTCGGCATCTCGATTCTCGGCCAGGACGGGGAGGACGCCTCGCGGGCCTTCGCCACCCGCGGCCTCACGCTCGAACGGCAGCTCCACCGCTGGTCCCACCGGCGCGGCTCGCTCGGACTGGCCCTGTTCGACAGCGCCATCGCGACGCTGGAGTGCCGGACGACGGCCGTGCACGAGGCGGGCGACCATTCCATCGTGGTCGGCGGCGTCGTCTCTGCGGACCTGCCCCGGGACGTCGCGCCGCTGCTGTTCCACGAGGGCCGCTACCACCGTCCGGGCGGCTGAGCGACAATCGAGGCATGCGCGGTCGGCACCGGGCAAGGCAGGTCGTCAACTACGTCAACCTGTCGACGCCGCTCGGGTTGCTCATCGCCGTGGCCGGGCGGGCCCGGGTGCGGCGTGGCGAGCACGGCCTGTTGTACGCGCACGGGTACCGCATCCGCTTCCCGGTCGCGGGGGCCTTCACCGTGGGCAATGTCGTGGTGACGGCCCAGGAGGAGGGCTGTCTGACCGGCGCCCTGCTCCGGCACGAGGCGCGGCACGCCACCCAGTACGCCTTCTGCGTCGGCCTGCCCATGCTGCTGCTGTACGTGCTGGCGGCCGGGTTCTCCCTGGTCGTCTGCGGCCACTACGCCTCGTGGAATCCGTTCGAGCGGCTCGCCGATCTGGACGAGGGCGGCTACCCGAGGCGCCCGGCCCGATGGCGAAGGCGCACCCTGGAGTGAGAGGAATCCCGCTTCGGCGGGAATGTCAGTAGATGACAGATCGGGGAGGAAGCCCGCGCAGGCGGGAACGTTACTGGACGACACACCTGCGGTGAGCAGCAGATTTTCGACCACCATGTCGGCATCAGGGAGGACATGACGGATACCTCCGTCGGCTGAGGCATGTTTTCCGCCCACGGGGGATCATGACAGCAGAGTGGTGATCCCCAACTGGAAACAACCCGCCTCCACTCGGTGACGAACAGGAGGGTCGAATGTCGCAAACCGTCAGTCCTGAGGTCTCCCCGGTCGTTCAGCCGAGTGAGCCCGGCACGCCGCTCCCGCTCGCCACGCCGTCGCCCGGACGTGCCCCTTCGTCCCCGGAGCCGGCCGCCTCCGCGACGCTCTCCGGGCGCGCGCCCTCGTCCCCGGGCCCGGGGACGCGTCCGCCCGTCACCCCGTCCTACGAGCCCGCCACGCGCCCGGGCCCGGCCCCGTCCCACGAGCCCGCGACGCCGCCCGGCGGGCCGGCCGCGCCGCGCCGGTTCCCGGCCGACTTCAAGGACCGGCTGACCTGCCCGCTGCCCGACTTCCGGGAGATCGTCAGCGTCACCTGGCACGGCGGGCTGCGGCCGGACATCGGCGACGTCGACCAGATCCCGGTCCTGCGGGCCGGCCTGCCGCCTGTCGCCGCGCAGGACGCGGCCGTCACCTGGGTCGGCCACGCGACCTACGTGCTGCGCATCGGCGGGCTGACCGTGCTGACCGACCCCGTGTGGTCGCGCAAGATCCCCGGCGTGCGCCAGCGGCTCACCCCGCCCGGGCTCGCCTGGAGCGACCTGCCGCCGGTGGACGCCGTCGTGATCAGCCACAACCACTACGACCACCTCGACGCTCCGACGATGCGCCGCCTGCCCCGCCACACACCGGTGTTCGTCCCCGCCAACCTCGCGAGCTGGTTCACCAAGAGAGGGTTCACCAACGTCACCGAGCTGGACTGGTGGGAGAGCGCCCAGATCGGCGAGGTGAGCTTCGACTTCGTGCCGGCGCACCACTGGAGCCGCAGGACGCTGTTCGACACCTGCAAGTCGCTGTGGGGCGGCTGGGTGCTGACCTCGCCGCGGCAGCGGATCTACTTCGCCGGCGACACCGCCTACGGGGACCGCTTCAAGCAGATCGGCGAGCGCTACCCCGGCATCGACCTGGCCCTCATGCCGGTCGGCGCGTACGAGCCGCGCTGGTTCATGCACGTCACCCACGTCGACCCGGCCGAGGCCGTCCAGGCGTGCCAGGACGTCGGCGCGCGGCGGATGGCGACCATGCACTGGGGGACCTTCGTCCTGTCCGGCGAGCCGCTGATGGCCCCGGTCCAGGAGACCCGCGCCGCGTGGATCGCCGCCGGACGCGACCGCACCGACCTGTGGGACCTGGCCGTCGGCGAGACCCGGACCCTGACCGCCGGCTGACGCGGCTCGGGACGGGTGCGGGCGGCGGTGACGAAGGCGAGTCAGAGGACCGTCTCGCGGCGGCGCTCCCCCCGTCCACCGGCGGCATCTCGGCGAGCGTGAGCAGTGGGCGTCAGCGCGGGCGTCGGAGCGCCGGCGAGGCTCCGGCGGGCGTGGCCCCGGCGGGCCGCCGCCGATAAGGCGTCCCCGGCCGGTGATCAGCGTCTTTTCGCCCTGTCCAGAAGCGGACAGCGAATGGCATGCGCCTTTTGCTGGAATTGCGGAAGCGTGTAGGTGTATGTCCGCAGGTGGGGCTTCGCTGCTCCGCTATCGCCTCCAATAAGTGCGAAGCCGGAATACCGGCATGCGGCTGTCCGACGCGCCGCTTTTACCAGCCTTGGAAACCGGGGTCAAGGCATTGATTAGCCCCTTAATGCATGGAATACCGGATGCATCCGCGTAAGCAAGCCACGGAGGAGCATTCAGGTGGAAAACCCCCCGAGCACCACAAGAACCCCACGATCCCCCCGTCGTCTGGCAGTGGCGCTTGGCACCGCCCTTCTTCTTGTCGGGATGGCGGCCGGGCAGGCCGCCGCGGCCCCCGCCCCCGCTCCCGTCAAGGACACCACCAGCCGCCCGATCGAGCCGGCCGGCGCGGTCCCGGGCGGTTTCGCCTCCTGGAAGGACCTGCTGGCCACCCAGGAGAAGCTCGTCAAGGCCGCCGACCGCATCACCGCCGCGGTCAAGGCGCAGGGCGGCGCCGGGTTCGCCGGCATCGTGGCCGCGCCGGAGAACCACGAACTGCGGGTCTACTGGAAGGGAGACACGCCCAGGCGCATCGGCGACCTGGTCGGCCAGGTGCGCCGGGAGGTGCCCGTCAGCGTCCTGCCCGCGGCCTACTCGGCCCGCGAGCTGGAGCGGGAGATGAACCGCCTGGTCCGCAGGTCTCCCGACGCGATCACCGCGATCGCGCCGAACGTCGACGGCTCGGGCCTCACCGTCTCGGGCGTCGACTCCGGCCTGACCCGCTCCAAGGTCGCCGACTCGGCCGTGCCGGTCACCGTGGAGGCGGGCGTCAAGCCGACGCTTGCCACCCGCTGGGACGACTCCCCGCCGTGGTGGGGCGGCGGCGCCTGGCGCAACGCCAACACCGGTGGCGGCTGCTCGACGGGCTTCGCGGTCACCTACGGCGGCACGAGCAGGATGCTGTCGGCGGGCCACTGCGGCGACGCCGGTCAGACGGCCACCGACCCGACCGGTCAGGTGATCGGCTCGATCTCGCCCGACAACAACGGCCTCGACGTGCTGCTGATCAACGGCACCTCCGCGGGCCGGGTGTTCAACAACAACGTCGGCTCCACCTCGCCGGAGTTCAGCAACCCGGTCATCGGCACCACCAGCTCCTACGTCGGGCTGTGGGTCTGCACCTCCGGCGCGTACTCGGGCACCAACTGCAGCATCCAGGTGCAGCAGGTCGGCGTCACGATCAACGTGGGCTACCTGATCACCGGTACGGTGCGGGCCGAGCAGTCGGCGCACACCAACGCGGTCGGCCAGGGCGACAGCGGCGGCTCGGTGGAGGTCGTCAACCCGTCCAACACCCTCCAGGTGTACGCGGCGGGCGTCAACACCGCGATCGACGGCAGCACCGCCGTGGCCTGCACCGGCTACGTCACCAGCGGCCGCACCTGCGCCTGGCGGATGTACTACTCCCCGTGGAGCAACGCGACCGCCGCCTTCCCCGGCATCGCCATCGTCCTCGGATGATCCACAAGATCTAGCCCGAGCGACCGGGGGCCGGCGCACACCCGCCGGCCCCTTCTCGCCGCCCGCACGCGGCCGGGCAGGCCCCCCGCCGACGTGGACGAAACACACACCGTCGGCCGTCGCTCGCGCGAGACGCCGAGGTCGTCGCCCAGGAGGATCGCACAGGTGAACATCCGCCCGAGTTCCCGCAGGTCACCCCGATTACGCCGCCTCGCCCTGGCGGTCGGACTCATGCTCGCCGCCGCGGGGATGGGCACCGCCCAGGCCGCGAGCGCCCCCGATCCCGTCAAGCCCCGGACCACCGGATCCGTCGAGCACACCGGACCGGTGCCGGGCGGCTACGCCTCGTGGAAGGACCTGCTGCTCGACCAGCAGAAGATGGTCAGGGCCGCCGACCGGATCACCGCCGCGCTGCCCGGCGACGGCGGCGGCTACGCCGGCCTCGTCGCGGCGCCGGAGAGCCGCGAGCTGCGCGTGTACTGGAAGGGCAGGCCGCCCAAGGCGATCGACGACCTCGTGGGCCGGCTGCGGCGCGAGGTGGCGATCAGCGTTCTGCCCGCGCGGTACTCGGCGCGTGAGCTGGAGGGGGAGGCGAACCGCCTCATCCGGGCGAACCGCGATCTGATCACCTCCATCGAGCCCCTTCAGGACGGTTCCGGCCTGAACGCCACCACGGCCTCGGCCGGCGCGACCCGCACGGCGATCCCCGGCGCGGCGGTGCCGGTCAGCGTGGAGCCCGGCGTGCGGCCCAAGGTGGCCAGCCGCTGGGACGACAGCCCGCCGTGGTGGGGCGGTTCGGTATGGGGGACGCCCTCGCCCGCCTGCACGACCGGTTTCGCGGTGACCTACCAGGGCGTCAGCAAGATGCTGAGCTCGGCGCACTGCGCGTCGGTCGGCCAGACCGCCGCCGACCCCACCGGCCAGGTCATCGGCACCGTCACGCACGGCAACGCCTCCCGTGACGTGCTCCTCATCGGCACCAGCGCCGGGAGTCAGGTCTTCAACAACCCGGTCAACAGCGTCGCCACGGAGTTCAACAACGCCGTGATCGGCACCACGAGTTCGGTCGTCGGCCAGTACGTCTGCACCTCCGGCGGCTTCTCCGGCACCAACTGCACCATCAGGATCACCGCGGTCAACGTCACGATCAACGTGGGCTGGCTGATCCAGGGCACCGTCCGCGCCGAGCAGCAGTCGTTCACCAACGCGGCCGGCGGCGGGGACAGCGGCGGCCCGGTCGAGGTCACCAACCCGAGCAACACCAACCAGGTCTACGCGGCGGGCATCATCACCGCCACCGACTACGGCACCCAGGTCCCCTGCACCGGTTATCGGCCCACGGGCCGCGTCTGCACCTGGCGCATCTTCTACTCCCCATGGAGCAACGCGACCACGGCGTTCCCGGGAATCACGCTCCCCTGACCGAGCGATCGGCGGAAAGGGGCCGGCGCTCGATCGCCGACCCCTTTCCTTGGGATTCACGCGATTCACCGGTGATCGTGGTGAACAATCGATTGGACCGCACGCGCCGAATAAAAAAACCATCGGAAACGGGCGGATGGCCGCGATGCCCGGCGCGCCGGGAAATACGGTGAACCGCCACGCGGTGGAATTTCGTCTTATGTTCGTCAGGTGCGTGACAACCGGGTAGGCCAGGAGGCGTCACCATGAACCAGACCCGTCGCATGGGCACGGCCATCGTGCTCCTCGGCTGCACCGCCACCGCCGTCCTCGCCTGCACCGCCCCCACCCCCTCCGACGGAGACACCCCGCCCCCCTCCACGTCCCCGCCCGCCCCAGGGCAGGGCGCCTCACCCTCGACGAACGACCCGCCCGCGGGTCAGGACACCGCGGACCCGGCGAGCGGCTCCGTCCAGAATCAGGGCACCTCACGCCCCCCCGGCGGTCCGGCGCCGGGGCCGGGTGGTCAGGAGCGCCTGGCCGCCCTCGCCGCCCAGGTCGAGGACTTCCTGCGGCGCCGCTTTCCGGGCGAGTTCGCGGGCGTGGTCCTCGACGTGCCCGGTCACGCGGTCATCGTGTACCGGCGGCCGTCCGCGAAGCTGGACGCGGCCCTGCGCGACCGCTTCCCCGGGCAGCCGATCAGGCCGCGCGACGCGGCCCACTCGGCCCACGAGCTCGACGCGGTCGCCCGGCGCGTCACGCAGGACGTCCACTACTGGAAGGCGCGCGGCGTCACCATCACCACGATCGCCGTCACCCCGGACGGCTCCGCCGTGGAGATCGGCACGAGCGACGTCGCCAGAGCCGCCCGCGAACTGCCGAAACGCTACGGCGATGCTCCCCTGAGGTTCATCACGTCCACCCCGACGCTGATCACGCCTCCCACCGCGCCGGGATGACCCGGCCCCCGGACCGCCACCGCGGCGAGTCCCTCTCACACCCGTCGAGCCCGACCGGGCCCGGATCCGGCCGGGCCAGGTCCTCTCACGCCCGCCGAGCCGGACCGGGCCAGGATCCGACAGGGCCAGGTCCTCTCACGCCCGCCGAGCCCGACCGGGCCCGGCGGTTCGGCCGGGGCCATGCCCGTCAGGCCGGGCCCGGCTCCTTGCGGGCCAGCAGGAACCCCTGTGGATTGGTCTCGGAGTCGCGGGGCTCGCGCACCAGACGGGCCGTCATCTCGAACCCCGCCTTGCGCAGCAGGTCCGCGGTACCGTCCACGGGCAGCCGGTGGAACACCAGCGAGACCGGGTGGCCGAACGCCTCGGTGTAGACGCGCGGCTCGTCGCCGACCTGGAAGGCGAGCAGCAGGTGCCCGCCCGGCGCCAGCACCCGACGGAACTCGGCCAGCACGTCCGGCCGGTGCTCCGGTGGGATGTGGATGAGCGAGTACCACGAGACGAGCCCGGCGAGGCCGCCGTCCGGCAGGTCGAGCGCCGTCATCGAGCCTTCCTCGAACCGCAGGCGGGGGTACGCCTCGCGGGCCAGCGCGAGCATCTCGGGCGACAGGTCGATGCCGAAGATGTCCACCCCCAGTTCGCGCAGGTGAGCGGTGATGCGCCCCGTCCCACACCCCACCTCGGCGACCGGCCCGCCACCCCCGGCGACCTCGGCGAACGCGCCGAGCATCGCCCGCTCGAGCGGGCTGCGAGCCAGATCTCCCCGCACCATCTCGACATAGTCGGCCGCGATGGCGTCATACCCGGCCCGCGTGTCATCCAGAAAAGACATGTCCGTCATGCCGGAGCACTGTAGCCCCACCGGCGGCCGGTCATGGGACGAAGAGCCCGGCACCGGGATGCCCCCATGTGGCGTGGAGGTCGTCCCAGGTGGGGGTGGATCACATTTCCGGTCAAGGGAGCCATTCGAAAAACCACCGCACGCCCCGGACCGCGCCTCTCGCACCGCTCTCGGTCCTGCCACGTCGCAGCCGGCGAAGCCCCTTCACGCACAGCAAGACGTAGAACACCGTGCTGAGCCCCCCGACGGTGCTGACGGCGACGAGCGCCAGCGGGCGGCTTTCGGCCGATATCGCGACGAGCCCGACCCCGAAACCGGCCAAGGCCAGGCACAGCATCGTGGTCGCGTGCCACGTCCACGGCAACAGCTTCTTGGCGGAATCGTCGTCGGCCACAACAGAGGCCCCTTCGATCGGCTCCTCTCGTCCAGGACAACGAGCCGCATCGCCGATCAGTGCCGTGCCGCGAATCAGAAAATCAGATAGGCTGGAAGCATGCGGACTATGACCGCCACGGAGGCGTCACGACGGTTCTCTGATCTGTTGGACGCGATCGAGCGTGGTGAGACCATCACGATCACGCGAGGGAACCACGCGGTCGCGGAGATCAGACCGGCCCATCGGCGGACCGGAGCCGATCTCCGCGCGGCGTTGGCGGACATCCCGCCACCAGATGATCGCTTCGAGGGGGACATCGCGGCCGCCTTGACCCTCCTTCATGGCGAGGAGAGTGACCCGTGGGCCGACGCCTGATCCTGGACACCAACGTCCTGATCGCATACGAGCGCGGTTCCATCGACCGCAGCGCCCTTGACAACGATGACCTGGCCATCGCGGCGGTCACCGTCGCCGAGTACCGGGTGGGCATCGAGCTCGCCGACTCGGTGGCACGCGCGGCTCAGCGGTCCCGCGCTCTGGCCGCGATCACCTCCGCCTTGGACGTGCTCGACTACACGGACGTCACCGCGGCTCATCATGCTCGCCTCATCGCACACGTGCGCCGAAATGGCGTGCCACGTGGGCCGCACGACCTGATCATCGCGGCACATGCGCTTGAGTCTGGACGCACCGTCGTGAGTCGTGACGCGAAGGCCCGCTTCGATGACCTGCCGGGCATCAGCGCCGTGACGGTCTGACGACCAGGGATTCCCCTGGACCGATGAGGACGCTGTGGGGTCAGGACCAGGTCTGGCCTTCGGGGGTGTCGGTCACTTTGACGCCGAGGCCGGCGAGCTCGTCGCGGAGGCGGTCGGAGGTGGACCAGTCTCTGGCCTCGCGGGCCTTGGCGCGGGCGTCGAGGAGCTCGGCGGCGCCCGGAGGCAGGACCGGGACGGGGGGAGGCTTGCCGATGTCGGCCGGTAGGTCCAGGCCGAGGACGTGGTCCAGGTGCAGGAACGTCTCGAACTTCGACCCGGGGTCCACCGACTCGTCGCGTTCGAGCTCGCGGAGGGCGCGCAGCGCGGTGGAGGTGTCCAGGTCGTCGTCGAAGGCGTCCTGGGCGCGGCGGGCGTACTCGGCGGCGATCGGGCGGCTCGGGGACTCGGCCCATTCGGCGACCCGCCGGCGCCAGCGGCGGAGCGTGCGGTCGGCGGCGTGCAGCGTGTCCCAGGTGAGGTTCATCTGCTGGCGGTAACGGTGCTCGAGGAAGGCCAGCCGCACCGCGAGGGGATCGAGGCCGGCGTTCTCGACGTCCGCGAGCAGGACGACGTTGCCGGTGGACTTGGCCATCTTGCGGCCGTCGAACAGCAGGTGCTCGCCGTGCACCCAGTGTTTGACGACGTCGTGGCCCACGGAGGCGTTGGACTGGGCGCGCTCGTCCTCGTGGTGGGGGAAGCGCAGGTCTTTTCCACCGGTGTGGATGTCGATGTGCTCGCCGAGGAAGCGCAGGGACATGGCCGAGCACTCGATGTGCCAGCCGGGGAAGCCGGTGCCCCACGGGGTCTGCCAGGTCATCTCGCGGTCGGCGCCCTTCCACAGCGCCCAGTCGGCGTGGAAGCGCTTGCGCGGGTCGACCCCCTCGACCCGGTGGCCGGGCTTGAGCGCGTCAAGCCGGTTGCCCGATATCTCGCCGTAGGAGGGGAAGCTCTTGGCGTCGAAGAACACCGAGCCGTCGTCCACGGCGTACGCGTGGCCCATGTCGATGAGCTTGGCGATGAGCTCGATCATCAGGTCGATGCTCTCGGAGGCGCGCGGGGTGTGCTCGGGGGAGCGCATGTTGAGCGCGGCGGTGTCGCGGCGGAAGGCGTCCTCGTAGAAGCGGGCGATCTCCAGCGCCGAACGGCCCTCGCGGCGGGCCTGGGCGAGGACCTTGTCCTCGCCGGTGGGGTCGATCGCGTCGTCGTCGACGAGGTGGCCGACGTCGGTGATGTTCTGGCACACCACCGACCGGATGTGGTGCCGTTCGAGCACCCGGCGGATCAGGTCGGGCAGCAGGTACGACCGGAGGTTGCCCACGTGGGCGAACCGGTAGACGGTCGGCCCGCAGGTGTAGACCCGCACGACCCGCCCGTTGTCGGGGACGATCGGCTCAAGCCGCCTGGACCGGGTGTCATACAGCCGCAACATGCCTCGAGCTTAGGCGATGGATCACCCTGTGTCCGGGGTCCGACCACTCCCGGCCACCCACGTCGCCTGCGTCGTCATGGCGCCTCGGGGTCGAGGAAGGCGAGGATGTCGCGGTCGCCGCGCTCGCGGAGCCGGGTGAGGACCTCCTCGCGGGAGGCGCCCTCGGGCAGGCCGATGCGGGCTCCGATGAGGCGCAGCGCCTCGGCCTCGGAGGCGACCGGCGCGGTGTACCCGATGAGGTGCAGCGCCATGTTGATCGGCGGCAGCCCCTGGGCGGCCTGCGGCAGGTAGCGGGTGAGCAGCTCGCCGCCGTCGGACACGGTCAGGAAGATCGAGTCGCCCTCGCCGGCGTTGTAGTCGGCCAGCACCGCCCTGATGGACCCCATCGTCGGCTGGTTGTGCCAGCTGATGACGACGTCGCCCGACGGGGTGGAGGTGGTGAGCTGACCGCCGGGGGCCATGCCGAGGTGGGCGGCGAAACCGGTGGGCAGCGGCGATCCGGAGCCGCGCAGGTGCTCGGCGTTGACGTCGACGCGGTGCCACCACCGCCCGTCGCGGCTGCGGAAGGAGCGGCGGGTCATCGACACGTCGCGGCGCGGCTGGTACGGCTCGGCCTGCTCGGGCGCGGCGACGCGGATCCAGCCGCGCTGGGTGCGCTCGAAGCCCGGCCCGCCCGCGTACGCGCGCACCGAGCTCTCGCTGACCTCGTAGCGGGTGGTCAGGTTGGCGACGATGCTGTTCACCGACGCCTCGCCGCCGGCCCGCTCGATCTCGCGGACGATCATCTCGCGGATGCCGATGTACTCCTCGCCGCCCCAGCGGGTCAGCCCGTACCTGTTGCGGTCGACGCGCAGGAACCGGTCGTCGGCCGTGAGCTGGTTGCGGATGCCGACCAGGCTGTAGTCCTCGCCGATGCGGCTCTGGATCTCCTCGGGGCTGAGCGGGCTCTCGGCGACGGCCAGCACGGCCTCGGCCTTCTCGTTGACGCTGCGCGGCCAGGGGACGACGTGGCCCTCCAGGATGCGCAGGTGCGGCACCGAGGACAGCCAGCGCTCGGCGACGTCCTCGCGGATGCCGAGCTGGGCGACCATCGTCACGGCCTCTGGCAACTTCACCGGGCCGTCGGTGAAGAGCTGACGCGTCTTCTCCTTCAGCTCGTCGGCGCCGCCGGCGACCAGCCAGCCCTCGACCTGGTCGTACCCGGTCAGCAGGGTGCGGATGAACCGCCAGGCGGGCACGCCGAGCGTGGTCAGCTCGGTGCGGTGCCAGGGCACCGCCGCCGCCAGGTCCTCGGCGGGCACCGCGGAGCCCAGGCGTCCCCGCAGCCAGGCCAGGTGGGCGGCGAGCGGGGTGGCCTCGGGGGTGGCGAGCCGGTTCTGCACGTGGTCGCGCAGGTCGCGCTCGATCTGCCGGATGCGCTCGCGGGTGACCGAGAACCGCTGCGCCAGCTCGTCCAGCGTCACCCGCCGCTCGGCGTAGACGCGGTCGGCGGCGATGGCCCGCTGGCGGTCGTCCAGCTCGGCGAAGATCTCGTCGATCAGCTGAGGGATCGGCCGTTCGGGCTTGGCGGGCGGGACCGGCGAGACGGCGGCGTCCCGCCCGCCGGCGAGCGGAGCGGCGCCCTCCGGCACGGCCCCGGTGTCGGAGGCCAGCAGCCGCGACAGCACGCCGCCGAACAGGGCGAGCACCTCGTCCCTGGACTGCGGGGTGCGCAGGCACTTGTCCGGGTCGGTCATGCGGAGCAGGGGGAGGATGTCGCCGAGCGGCAGGTGTCCCCAGCAGGTCATGGCGAGATCGGTCAGCCGTCCCGCCACCTGTGCGGTTCCGGCGATCAGGCAGGCCCGGTCCAGGGGAAGCGCCTGCCACCACGCGTCCGGGAGACGGGTGTCGCTCGCGATCGGCTCGACCTGGCTGGGCGATGTCCAACGCAGGGGAGGCACGATGTCGCTAAGGCTCAGATTCATGGGGGTCCAACCGGCATGGGGCTTGAGTCGGGATGAGACTCGCTCTTATCCGCAGTTCAGGTTATTGGGTCATGGTGGCAGGAAGGGACTTGCACGGCCGGAATAGGACACGTACAGCCGTTCCGCCGCCCGTGTACACGCCATGTACAGCAGGCCGCGTTCTCGTTGCAGGTCATGGGCTCGCGCGGTCGGGTCGTCGTCGGCGGGCGTCAGCGTGTCCTGCGCGGGCACGACGCCGTCCGCGACGCCGACCAGGGCGACGTAGCGGAACTCCAGGCCCTTCAACCCGTGCAGGGTGCTGACCCGGACGCCGGCGGCCGAGGGTCCGAGGGCCGCCTTCACCTCGCGGACCAGCTCGGCGGTGCGTGCGGCCACGGCGATCTCGTCGGCGGGGACGCCGTCCTCCAGCCAGGCGGCGACGTGCGCGGCCAGCCCGGTCAGCTCGGCCGCCGGCGAGGTGTACTCGCGCACCTCCGGCCGCCGTCCGGGACGGGTGGCACGGAAGCCCACCAGGTCGGTGACGCCGTCCACCAGGCCGTCGACCGGCCCGCCTCCGCGCACCCGCACCGCCCAGGTGAGGATCTCCTGCGGCAGGCGGTGGGAGACCGACAGGCGGTGGCTCTCGGCCTTGATGCCGAGCGTGCTGAGCGCCACCCGGGTGTCGAAGACGCGCTGGTGGGGGTCGCCGACCACGAACAGGTCGTCCGGCCCGGGCGGCACGGCGGCCCGCAGCAGGCGCCACTGCGCCGGGTGCAGGTCCTGGGCCTCGTCCACCACGATGTGCCGGTACGGCTCGCGCCGCGGCGCGTCGTCGCCGAGCAGGTCGCCGGTGTCCTGGCCGAGCAGGGTGGAGGCCTGGGTGGCGAGCTGGAGCAGCGTGCGCCTGCCGGCGGCGCGCAGCCGCCCGGTCACGTGCTCGATGGCCTTCCAGACGGCGGTGCGCGCCTGGTCGTCCAGCTCCACGCTGCGGCCCGGGCGCCGCGCGGCCAGGTACTCCTGGACGGTGCACAGGTTCTGCGCCAGGATGACCTGCTCCCACTCGCGCAGCAGGAAGGCCGGGCTGTGCAGGTCCCCGGAGATCTCCGACGCCTCCTGCCACAGGGTGGCCAGGTCGGGGCCGCCGACCAGCAGCGGGGGACGGCCCTCGGCCTCGGCGACGATGCGGTGGGCCAGGCGCTCGACGTTGCCCACCTCGATGCGCGACCGGGCGGCGGCCTCCTGGACCAGCAGGTCCAGCTTGGCCGCGACGTCGGCCGCCACGCCCTGGGAGAAGGTGATCAGCAGGATGCGGCCGTCGGAGGCGCGGGCCAGGTGCGCGGCGCGGTGCAGGGCGACCAGCGTCTTGCCGGTGCCCGCCCCGCCGGTGACCAGCACCGAGCCCTCGAACTCGTCCTGGTGGGAGAGCCGGTACTGGGTGGGGTAGAGGAAGGTGCACCAGTGCGGGACGGCGAGGACGCGATCGAGCGCTTCGGGGTCGGCCACGAACACCGCGCGGTCGGGGGTGCGTTCGAGCGCGACCGGCAGGTCGGTGACGTCCACGGCGGCGCCGTTCAGCGGTACGGCCGTCCGCGCCTCCAGCGCCCGCCACGCGTCGGCCACCGACCCACCCTGGCCGAGCACCCAGAGCGGGGCGAACTGACTCTCGGGCAGCAGGGGCTCCAGCGCGTCCAGGTTGGCGTCGGTGGTGATCAGGCGCACCAGGGGGATGAGCAGGGTGTCCACGCCGAGCCCGATCAGGTCGGTGTCGCAGACGTGCGCGAACAGCCGTTCCTCGGTGGTCTCGGCCGACCGGCGCAGCGCGGGCTCGACCCGTTCGAGCGCCTCGGCGTTCCACACCTCGGCCACCCCGATCGCGGCGTTGACGGCGAAGCGGTGCCGCTGCGCGTAGGACCAGGCCTCGGCGTCCGGCAGGACGGTCAGCATCCAGTACACCTCCCGCTGGCGGACCACCACCCCGCGGTGGTGCTCGGCGAGCCGCAGCGTGGCCACCCGCGCGTCGCGGGTGTTGCGCACCCGCTCGGGGTGGGGGGCCGAGGTGGTGTTCCGCAGGAACCGGCGCATGGCGATCACCGCGTCCCGGCGCACGGGCTGGGCCAGCGCGTCCAGGTCCCGGAGGACCTCAGGGGCGATCGCGAGCCGGGGCATGCGGCTCCCGTCAGACCATCAGGGACAGCAGGTCGCGGTCCCCGCGTTCGCGCAGCCGGTTCATCAGGTCGGGCAGCCCCACCGGGCCCGTCATGCCGACGCGGGTGGCCAGCACCCGGATCGTCTCCTCCAGCGACTCGGCCTTGTCCTTGGTGGTGTATCCGGCCAGCCTCAGTGCCATGGTGTTCTTGTCCAGGTCGCCGGCCGCGGCGGGCACCAGCCGCGCCCGCAGCACCTTGTCCTCCTCGGCGACGGTCAGGAACAGGTGGGACCCGGGCTGGGCGCCCATCTCCTGCAGTAACGGCCCGAGCGACTCGATGACCGGGCGGGACTGCCAGCTCAGCGTGACGTCTCCGGCCGCGCCGGTCACCGTGTGGCCGTCCCCCGGGCTCAATCCGAGGTAGGCGGCGAACCCGCTCGGCAGCGGGCACTCGCCGCCGGCGAGCTGCTCGGGGGCGACGTCCACCCGCAGCCACCACAGCCCGTCGGGGTGCTTGAAGCACTTGCGGGTCATGGACACGTCCTTGAGCTGACCGGCCGGCGCGGCCTCCGGTGAAGGCGCGGCCTCGGCGGGCCGCTCGCCGGTCGTCGTGGCCTCGGCGACCCCAGGAGATCCGGAGTTCTCGCCGGTCTTCTTGGTGCTCTGGATGCGCAACTGCGGGACGTTCTCCAGCCACTCCTTGGCGACCTCGGGGTGGATGCCCAGCGTCGAGACCAGCTCCAGCGCGCGTGCCACCGTCGGCGGACGGTCGGCGTTGAGTATCAGCGCGCAGGTCTGATCGCGCAGGTCGGCGATGTCGCCGGCGACCAGCCAGTCGTCCTGGACGGTGTAGCCGGGCAGAGTGGTGAGGACGAACTGCCAGGCGGGGACGTCCAGCGAACGCAGCTCCCTGGTGTGCCACTCGGCCGCGCCCATCAGGCGCGACTTGGGCGCGGCGACCCCGAGGGTGCCGGGGAGCTTCTCCAGATGCTGGGTGTACGGGGCGGCCTCGGCGCTGTCCAGCCAGGCGGCCAGCCGGGCGCGCAGCTCCTGCTCCAGGGCGACGATGTCCTCCGGCGGGACGGCGAACAGCTTGGCCAGCTCCTCGGGGGCGGCCGGGGCGTCGGTGAACACGTGGTTCTGCGCCACCGCCCACGTCTTGTCGTCCAGGTCGGCGAAGGCAGCGTCGATGAGCTCCGCGACGTCGTTGTCGGCCTGGCCGGCGTGGAACTCGTCGGTGCCGGTCGGGTTCGCGCCCGGGACGGCGCCGCCGTCGGCGGGCGTCTCGGACCCTTCTCCGGTCTCGGCGGCCGCGGCCTCCTGGTCCCGGCCGGGTTCGCCGGGACGGCCGGCCGGGGACGGGGCGTCGGGGGCGCTCGGGGCCGTACCGGGGCCGGCGGCGAGCGGGTCGGCCTCGGCCGGGCGTGGGCCGACGCCGAACGGGCCGGTGTCGCGGCCGGAGGCGCCCGCCTCGGGGCCGGACGGGACCGCTTTGAACGGTTCAGAGCCGAGGAGGTCGGCTTTGAACGCCTCAGAGCCGAGCGGGTCGGCTCTGAACGCTTCATGCCCGAGCGGATCGGCCTTCAACGCCTCAGGGCCGGGCGGGGCCGCTCTGAACGGTTCAGGACCGAGGGGGTCGGCTTTGAACGGTTCAGGGCCGAGCGGGTCGGCGTTGAACGGTTCGGCGCCGTTGGCGTTGAACGGCTCGGGCTCGGGGACGAACGGCCGCGGGCCTGGCGCGAGCCCCACGTCCGGCATTGCGGGCATGGCGGGCATGGGCCGCTCGGTGCGCGGAGGCGGGGTGAACATCGACGGGCGGGGGCCGCCCCTGCCGCCGGCCTGCTGCTGCAGGGCCGCCTCGGCCAGCCGGGCCGCGGCCAGGCCGAGCGGGTCGCCGGCGTCGATGCGGTTGCTGCGCCGTTTGGGCAGCGGAGGCGCGGGGCGGCGTACCGGGAGCGGGTCCGCCGGCGCGGGCGCGGAGGCGGCGAACGACGCGGCGGAAGCCGGTGCGGCGGCGCCGGAAGAAGCGGCGGACGCGGGCATGGAAGCGGCGAGGGGCGCGGGGGACGGCGGCGTCGCCGCGACGCCGTTGGCGGACCGCCCGGCGCGGGACGACGAGGCGCGGCCACCGGCCGCGTCATCGGCGCGGGAAGGGGATGCCTCGGCGGAGTGGGCGCCCTGGTCGCCCGCCGGCGCCAGCCGGGTGAACACCGCCGTGAACAGCGCGTTCAGCAACGGCTTCGCGCGGATGAAAGGCTGGTCGGCGAGCTCGCGGCCGGTCAGGGCCAGCAGGCCGGTGTAGGAGCCGACACGGTCGAGCGCGATCGACACCTGCGGCTCGTCGGCCTCCTCGGGGTCCATCACGTGCAGCGCGGGCAGGATGTCCCCGACGGCGGCGGCCGGCCAGTGCTCGGTCGCCAGCTCGGTGATCAGCTCGCCGAGCGCCTCGGGGCCGAGCACGGCGAACACCCGGCTGAGCGGCACCGATCGCCACCAGGCGTCGGGCAGGCCGGGCGCTTCCCGCAGCCGCGCGAACCCGGTCGCGTCACTCCAGCGAAGCGGAGGCACGAGATCACTCAGGCAGAAGTTCATCCCGTTCCCTCTCCGGTGATTCCAATGACCAGACCATAGTCTGGCAAACCGCGCGATCGTAGACGGCCGTTAGGCTCGCACAGCCGCGAATCGCAGCCTCACGTAGTCGGCCATCCACCCCGATTCGCGGCGTAACGCGGGGGCGGCCAGCTCGTTGACGCGGCGCAGAAGCGGCTCCACGGTGGCGGGCGGCACGGCGTCGAGCAGCGAGCCGGCGAACATGCGGACCCAGTCGGCGGCGCCGCCGGGGCACTCGTCGAGCGGCGTGGGCCGATCGAAGTACTCCAGCAGGCGGACGGTGAACCCGCCCTTCTCCAGGCGCGTGGCGTACTCGGCCGGGGTGGGGAAGTACCACGGCAGCTCGGGCTCGGGCAGCCCGTACTCGCGCCAGGCGGTGAGCATGGCCGAGGTGAGCGCGGCGCAGTTGCCGGCGCCGCCCATCTCGGCGACGAACCGCCCGCCCGGGGTCAGGGCCATGCGCACGCAGCGGATCACCGCGTCGGGGTCGCGTCCCATCCAATGGAGCGCGGCGTTGGAGAACACCGCGTCGCAGGGCGCCGGGACGCCGAAGTTGGCCGCGTCGCCGATCATGAAGTCCAGCCCGGGATGGTGGGCCCGCGCCACCTCGATCATCGTGGGGGAGCCGTCGATGCCGAGCGCGGTGGTGCCCCGGGCCGCGATGTCGGCGGTCAGCACCCCTGTGCCGCAGCCGAGGTCGAGGATGCGCTCGCCCGGCCGCGGGTCGAGCAACTCGATCAGGGGCGCGCCCTGCGCCGAGACATAGCCGAAGGAGCTGTCATAGGCGCGCGCGTTCCACCGCATCAAGCTCGGCGTTTCGTGTCGCAAGGCGATCAGCTCGCATTCTCAGACATCGCTTCCCCGTGTCCGTAAGTACGAATACTTTAGAGCCTTGATGTCCTTGCGACACATCTGTCCGAAAGCTTGCCCCCGGGGACTCAGCCGATCGACCGGGGCCAGTTGGCCTTCAAGTAGGTCTTGCCCTCGTCGGTCTGCGGGATGGTGAGCAGGACGGGCGAGCGCGGGACGGGCGGGAGCTTGGCCGCCGCCTGCTTGTCGAGCCTGCCGGACATCTCCAGCGCCTCCATGCGCGCCGGGCGGGCGAAGCCCTTGAGGAAGAGGTTTTGGACCTCGTCGCTGTAGAGGAACTCCTCCCACAGGCGCGCGGCGGCCGGGTGCGGGGCCTTGTCGCTGATCGCCTGCACGTAGTAGGACGCGAGCGCCGCGTCGGCGGGCACCACGACCTTCCAGGCGGGCTTGTCGTCCCCGGCGGTCTGCGCGGCCTTGGCGGCGTTGACGTAGTCCCAGTCGACCAGCGCGTTGGCCTGGGAGGGCAGGCTGAGGCGGCCGGCTTTCTTCAGCTCGGCGAACAGGGCGAGGCCGCGCTCGGCCTTCGGCCGGCCGCCCTGGAGCGAGGCCGCCATGACGCCGTAGAAGGCCGCCGCCGTCTGGAGCGGGTCGCCGGCCAGGGCCACGGCGTACCCGGGCCTGGCCGCCAGGTCGGCGAACCTGGCCGGGGCGGCGACCTTGCGCGGGTCGTAGCCGATGGACATGTAGCCGCCGTAGCCCGCGTACCACTGGCCCTTGAGGTCCTTGACGGCGTCGGGGATGTCCTGCCAGGCGGTCACCTTGTACGGGGAGAAGCGCTGGGCGTTGGCGACCGCGACGTCGAACCCGAGGTCGAAGACGTCGGGCACCTTGTCGGGGACGCGCGCGGCCTTGGCCAGGTCGATCTCGCGCTGGCTGCTCGCGCCCGGCTCCAGCACGTTGATCCGCACTCCGTACTCGCCGGTGAAGCGGTCCATGATGGCGCCGTAGTTGACCCAGTCGCGGGGGATGCCGACCAGGTTCAGGGAGCCTTCCTTGCGCGCCGCCTCCACGAGGCGGTCCATCGTGCCGAACCCCTGGGCCAGGCTGGCCGCCCTGGGGTTGACCGGAGGCTGCTTGGTGTCTTTGGACGTCGTGGAGGAGCACCCGGCCACGGCGGTGGCGAGGAGCGCTGCTGCGGCGACTGCGGCACGTGATGTCACGAAACGAATACTCAGCGTCATATCCTCCCGCGTCGAGGAGGCACGCGGAAGTTTGGGCCAGCATTGGCGGACCGGACGCGCGCCGATGCGGCCGGGCTGAGGCGTGAAGCGCGGTGCGCGGCCGGGCGTGGCATGAAGCGCGGCGCGAGGGGAGGGGCGGGCGCGGGGCGGCGAGGTGACGGGAAGGGGCGGCGGGGCGGGCTGGGCGCGGGTCAGCGCTCGGGGACGACCCTTGCGGCGACGAGGGCCTCCTCGCGGACGCTCACCAGCGTGCCGTCGCGCTTGCGCACCTGGAGCAGGCCGTCCTGCCAGGACTCCAGGACGCCGACCGTGTCGCGGAAGCCGTCGGGATCGGCGCGGCGCACGGTGACGCGCCGGCCCACGTCGGCGGGCGAGACGGCGATCACGAGCCTTCCGCCAAAGTGCGGTGTCACACGCTTCGCCCCCCTCCCGTTTCGGACTCGTGGCCAGCACGGCAATACTAGGTCTAGCAACCCGCGGTCGAGTCGTGCGAAGGCGCGGAGAAGAAGGAGCCCGAGGTGACCTACGTCATCGCGCAGCCTTGCGTTGATGTGCTGGACAAGGCGTGCATCGAAGAGTGCCCCGTCGATTGCATTTACGAGGGCAACCGCATGCTGTACATCCACCCAGACGAGTGCGTGGACTGCGGCGCGTGCGAGCCTGTCTGCCCGGTCGAGGCGATCTTCTACGAGGACGACACGCCCGATCAGTGGAAGGACTTCTACAAGGCGAACGTCGAGTTCTTCGACGAGTTGGGCTCGCCCGGCGGAGCGTCCAAGGTCGGCAAGATCAACCGCGACCACCCGATCGTGGCCGTTCTCCCGCCCCAGGCGGAGGAGCACTGACCTACCGCACGTCTGGCGCCGCCGGGGTACCGTGACCTCCTGGTCGCGGTACCCGCCAGCACCGCGCGCCGACGTCTGAGATCCACCTTGGGGGTGTTTCGGTGATCGGGTTGCCCGACTTCCCGTGGGACCGGCTGGTGCCGTACAAGCAACGGGCGCTCGCCCACCCGGAGGGCATCGTCGACCTGTCGGTCGGCACTCCCGTCGACCCGGTGCCCGCCGTGGCGCGCGAGGCGCTCGCGGGCGCGGCCGACAGCCCCGGATACCCCCTCACCCACGGCACGCAGCGGCTGCGCGCCTCCGCCGCCGGCTGGCTGGCCCGCCGGCACGGCGTGAGCGTCGACCCGGCCGACGTGCTGCCGACGATCGGCTCCAAGGAGCTGGTCGCCTGGCTGCCCACCCTGCTGGGTGTGGGGGCGGGCGACCGCGTGGTCATCCCGTCCCTGGCCTACCCCACCTACGACGTCGGCGCGCGCATCGCCGGCGCCGAGCCGTACGCCGCCGACGGCCTGCTGGGGCTCGGCCCCGAGCGGGTGCCGCTGGTGTGGGTGAACTCCCCGTCGAACCCGACGGGCCGGGTGCTGCCCGCCGAGCACCTGCGCAAGGTCGTCGACTGGGCGCGTGAGCGCGGCGCGGTCGTCGCCTCGGACGAGTGCTACATCGAGCTGGGCTGGGAGGAACGGCCGGTCTCGATCCTGCATCCCGATGTCTGCGGCGGCTCCCACGAGGGCCTGCTGGCCGTGCACTCGCTGTCCAAGCGGTCCAATCTGGCCGGCTACCGCGCGGCGTTCGTCACCGGCGACCCCGCGCTGGTGAAGCGGCTGCTCGAGGTGCGCAAGCACGCCGGCATGATCATGCCGGCGCCCGTCCAGGCCGCGATGGCCGCCGCGCTGGACGACGACCGGCACGCCGACGAGCAGCGTGAGCTGTACGGCGCCCGCCGCGCCGTTCTGCGGCCGGTGCTGGAGAAGGCCGGCTGGCGCGTGGAGCACTCGACGGCGGGCCTTTATCTGTGGGCGACCGACGACCGTAATTGCTGGGATCAGGTCGCCGCACTGGCCGAAATAGGAATTCTGGTCGCGCCGGGCGACTTTTACGGGCAAGCGGGCACGTCGCATATCCGTATCGCCATGACGGCGACTGACGAACGGATCAATGCGGCGGTGCTCCGCCTCCAGTAGGATCCCGCGGCATGACCGTTGCGGTCGTGCTCGCAGTGAGCGCAGCCATTTTCGTCGTCGTGCTGGGCGCTTTCCTCGGCACGCGGCGGCCGAACAAGACGGCTCGACCGGCTCCCCGACCCCCTGAGCCGGCACCCGAGCCGACTTCGCCGCACCCGGCCCTGGCCCGCCCGGTCGTGTTGAACCCCGAGTACCTCGATCCCCGCACGATCAAGGTCGGGGACGTCATCGACCGCCAGGGCATCAGGTCGCGCGTCCTGGGCGCCCTGCACCTTTCCTGGCAGGGCGACCAGTGGACCGAATACCTGCTCGAAGAGGGCCTCGGCCACTACATGTGGCTGTCGGTCGAAGAACGGCAGGGCACCGGCCCCAACGACCCGCCGCACCTCGAGGTCTACCTCTGGACGCCCGTGCCCACCCAGGGCATGGTGCCGGCCAAGAGCATGCTGATCATGGAGGGCGTCGAGTTCCACCCGATGGAACGCGGCACCGCCACCTTCCGCTCCGAGGGCACCACCGGCTACCCCGAGCGCGGCCTGGCGGACTTCGTCGACTACCTCGCGGCGGACGGGCGGCTGCTGAGCTTCAACCGGGTGCAGGGCCAGCCGTGGACCGCCGCCTACGCCCAGCCGCTGGCCCCCGGCTCGATCAACGTGGAGCGCATGCTCTAGCCGCGCGAGGCGCGGAGCGCACGCCGCGCCCGTGCGGGACGCGGAGCGCATGCTGTGGCCGTGCGGGACGTGAACGCATCCTGTGGCCGTGCGGGACGCGGAGCGCCTGCGGCTGTTATGGGACGTGCGTGGAGGCGCTCCGGCGTACCCGTGGCCGGGGCGTCAGGCGATCTCGACGGTCTTGGCCGCCGCCTTGGCGTCGGCCACCCAGCCGTCCTGGCCGGCCGCCGAGCTCCACGCGACGCCCGCGAAGCGCACCTTGCGCAGCCCGTACTTCTGCGCGTGGGCGACCGTCCAGGAGGCGATCAGCCAGCCCCTGCGGTCGGTGGGGGCGGTGATGCGGTTGTCCGGGCTGGTCTGCTGGCCGAGGGCCCTGGCCAGCTCCTTGCGGGCCTTGGCGGCCTGCACGGGCGCCGGCTTGTCGGGGGCCGGGTACCAGCAGTGCACGGCCTTGGCCGCCCGGCCGGTGAACGCCGCGGCGAGGATCTTGGCGTCCTCCTCGTGCTGGGCGTACGCCGAGCCGTCGGCGGAGCGCTGCACCGCCTGCGCCGCCTCGTGCAGAGGCAGCCGCTGGTAGCGCTTGACCTTGGTCAGCGCGGAGAAGAACTTGCGGGTCGCGTAGACCGGGTCCTGCAGCTGCTCGACGGTGCCCCAGCCCTGCGAGGGCCGCTGCTGGAACACCCCGACCGAGTCGCGGTCGCCGAAGGGGAGGTTCAGCAGCTTGGACTCCTGGATCGCGGTCACGTACGCGACCTCCACCGCGCGCTCGGGCAACCGGCGGTCGGTGGCGACCGCGGCGATCGTCGCGGCCACCTGGGCCTGCTCGATCTCCAGGTCGAGGGTGCCCAGCGCGGTCTTCACCTGGCAGTGCTCGCCGATCGCGAGGGGCTTGGCCCGGTTGAGCAGGTAGTAGACGCCGAAGAAGATGGCAGCGCCCAGCACGACGACGATGCCTGTGATCGTCAGAACCGCCCGAGAGAATCGCCGCGCCACGGACAAGAACCTACCGGCCCCGCCGGGTCGCCCGTGCGGCACTAAGCTCCCCTTGCATGAGCGAGACCTTCGAAAGCCCCTTGCCGGCCACCGTGGACGAGTTGTGGGAACGCCGCGCCGAGCTGTCGCCCGACGACGGCGAGGCCCGCGGTGTGATCGTCGGTGCCGTGGACATGCTCGACACCGGCAAGGCGCGTGTCGCCTTCGTCGACGGCGCCTCCGGCGAGGTGGTCGTGGACGAGCGCGCCAAGCGCGCCATCCTGCTCAGTTTCCGGGTTCTCGGCATGGTCAGGAGCCAGGTGGGCGACTTCCACCACAACGACCGCATCCCGCTGAAGACGTCCCTGGAAGGCGTCCGCGTGGTGCCGGGAGCCATCGCGCGCTGGGGCTCCTACCTCGCCTCGGGCGTCGTGCTGATGCCCTCCTACACCAACATCGGCGCCTACGTCGACAGCGGCACCATGGTGGACACCTGGGCGACCGTCGGCTCGTGCGCGCAGATCGGCCGCGACGTCCACCTGTCGGGCGGCGTCGGCATCGGCGGGGTGCTGGAGCCCCCGAACGCCGTCCCGGTCGTCATCGAGGACGAGGCGCTGATCGGCAGCCGCTCGATGATCGTCGAGGGCGCGCGGGTGGGCAAGGGCGCCGTCGTCGGCGCGGGCACCATCCTGTCGGCCTCCATGCCCGTCATCGACGTGCAGACCGGCGAGGAGCTCTCCCGCGGCCGCATCCCCGACTGGTGCGTCGCCGTCGGCGGCACGCGTCCGAAGGAGTTCCCCGGCGGCACCTTCGGGCTGCCGTGCGTCCTGGTGCTCAAGCGCCTGGAAGAGGGGCAGCGCCACGACAAGGCCGCGCTGAACGACGTGCTGCGCCAGCATGGCGTCAATGCCTGAGGTCCCGCCGCTCGACCTGGCCGGGGACGTGCGGGCGCTGACCGCGGCGCTCGTCGACGTCGAGTCGGTCAGCGGAGGCGAGAAGGCCCTCGCGGACGCCATCGAGGCCGCGCTCGCGCCGCTGCCGCACCTCACCGTCGTCCGCGACGGCGAGGCCGTGGTGGCCCGCACCGAGCTCGGCCGCGCCGAGCGGGTGGTGATCGCCGGGCACATCGACACCGTGCCGCTCGCGGGCAACCTGCCCTCCCGGGTCGAGGGTGACCTGCTGTACGGGTGCGGCACCTCGGACATGAAGAGCGGCGTCGCCGTGGCGCTCAAGCTCGCCGCCGGGGTGCCCGCCCCGGTCAGGGACGTGACCTACGTCTTCTACGACTGCGAGGAGGTCGAGGCCGCGCGCAACGGCCTGACGCGCCTGGCCCGCACCCGTCCCGAGCTGCTGGCCGGCGACTTCGCCGTGCTCATGGAGCCCACCAGCGGCGAGATCGAGGGCGGCTGCCAGGGCACCCTGCGAGCCCAGGTGACCGTCCAGGGCCGGCGCTCCCACAGCGCCCGCTCCTGGTACGGGGTGAACGCCGTGCACGGCGCCGAGCCCATCCTGGCCCGGCTGAACGCCTACCAGGCCCGCGAGCCGGTCGTGGACGGCCTGGCCTACCACGAGGGCCTGAACGCCGTCGGCATCGCCGGGGGCGTCGCGGGCAACGTCATCCCCGACGAGTGCGTGGTGACGGTGAACTACCGCTTCGCCCCCGACCGCTCGATGGAGCAGGCCGAGGAGCACGTGCGCGAGGTCTTCGAGGGGTATGCGGTGCGCTTCACCGACGGGTCGCCCGGCGCGCGTCCCGGGCTGACCCACCCGGTGGCCGCGGCGTTCGCCGGCGCCATCGGCGGCACTCCCCGGGCCAAACTCGGCTGGACCGACGTCGCGCGCTTCTCCGAGCTCGGCGTCCCGGCGGTCAACTACGGCCCCGGCGACCCGAACCTCGCCCACCAGCAGGGGGAGTACGTCTCGCTGGAGATGATCGCCGACTGCGAGCGCAGGATGACCGCCTGGCTGGGCGACGCGGCGTCCTGAGCGTCCTGTGCGTCCTGGGCGGGCGGCGCGGCCCGGCCTGGAAGGGCGAGCGCGCGAATCGCTCGCCGGGGCGTCGCGCCGATCAACGCCGGCTGTGGGCACAAAAGAAAGTGGCTTTCCTCGCCGGCCATTTGGCGGGGAAAGCCACTTTCAGTCCCGAGCAGCACCCTCGGCTCTTAGACGTGGCCTCGCGAAGAATCGGTTCCGCTGCTCGGGACAGATTTTCCAAGATTCTTTACGGCCCCGGCGGGACGTCCCGTTCCGGTACGGCTTGCGCACTCCAGCGGGCGGTTAGCGTGATCGGCATGAGCAAAGCATCACGCGAGGAGCGCCGTCAGGGCCCCTCCCTCGTCCGGGGGAAGTTCCTGCCCGACTCCACCTACGACGAGAGGCTGCTGGACCGGCGCGGCTCGACCGAGTGGCTGCACATGGACCCCTGGCGGGTGCTGCGCATCCAGGCCGAGTTCGTCGAGGGCTTCGGGCAGCTCGGCGAGCTGCCGCCCGCCGTCACCGTGTTCGGCTCCGCGCGCACCCATGCCGACGACGCCGACTACGCCATGGGCGAGAGACTCGGCCAGGCGCTGGCGGAGGCCGGCTACGCCGTCATCACCGGCGGCGGGCCCGGCATCATGGAGGCCGCCAACAAGGGGGCGCGCCAGGCGGGTGGCATCTCGGTGGGCCTGGGCATCGAGCTGCCCTTCGAGCAGAAGCTGAACGACTACGTGGACCTCGGCATCGAGTTCCGCTACTTCTTCGTGCGCAAGACGATGTTCGTCAAGTACGCCTGCGGGTTCGTGGCGCTGCCCGGCGGGTTCGGCACGCTGGACGAGCTGTTCGAGGCGCTGACGCTGGTGCAGACCCGCAAGGTCACCTCGTTCCCGGTCATCCTGATGGGCGGCGAGTTCTGGGGCGGGCTGCTCGACTGGATCCGCGGCACCCTGGTGAAGACCGGCAAGATCTCCCCCGAGGACGTCAACCTGATCCAGGTCACCGACGACGTGGACGAGGCCGTGCGCATCATCGTCGAGTCCGACCGCGAGCGCAACGGCGCCCGCCAGGAACCCTGAGCGCATGGCGGGCTGTGATGCGAATCCCACGCCACCGAGCCCCTGACGAGGGAGGCTCGGTGGCGTGGGGGTTCGTGGGCCGGACGGCCGGTCCTCACGGTGCCCGCGGTCGATCGGCGGGCGGTGGGCCGGCGGGCCGGCCGTCTGCGGTGCGGCGGGTCGGCCGCACCGCAGACGTCCCTCATCTAGATCGGACAGAGGCCTGCGAACCGGTCGTCAGCGCCCTGTCGTCGCGGCGGGGTCAGCTGTTCCAGGTCCACTTCTGGTTGTTGCCGCCGTGGCAGGTGTAGAGCTGGATGGTGGTGCCGTTGGCGGTGCCCTGTCCGGTGGCGTCCAGGCACAGT
>NZ_JBEXGT010000016.1:0-177259 GCF_040607475.1 Sphaerisporangium sp. NPDC005288
CGCCGAATACGAACGCCGACACGACGCCGAACACAACCGCTACGCTGCCGCATAGCCGCAAACCCCGACCTGTCCACACAACCGGGGCAACTTCATGGGGCACGAGGACGGATCCGTACAGGCCCGCTATTCCCACGTCACCGCCGAGATGCGCCGCACATTGATGGAGGACCTCACCAGGGTGTGGGAGGCGTCGCTCGGCGCCCGCCGGGAGATGTCACCGGGCTCGCCCGTGAAGGTGCTCGACACCTTGCTGAGGGTGGGCCAGTAGGGGCGCACTGGGAGGTCTTAGACACGGGTTTCTCCCAGATTTCTCCCGAGAGGCTCAGGAGAACCAGTCAGGGCCGGTGTCCTTTACGAGACACCGGCCCTGAGCTGGCATTTCTGGGTCGGGGTGGCGGGATTTGAACCCACGGCCTCTTCGTCCCGAAGCAATCCCAGAGAGATCTCTAGATGCGGCAAAAGGCCGCCTGACCTGCGCTTAGCGTGTCTCGGTGTTCGCGGTCGTCCGGGCTTGTACGGGGCCGTTGTCACTCAGTTCGTCACTCGGCTATCGAGCTGCCGCGAGGGCATCGCGCAAGGTCACGGCGTGTGGCGCGCCTCGGCTGCCGAGTTCGTCGGCGGTCTCGGCGAGTTCCTTGACCGCGTGGCGGTTGAGTTGGACGGCGTCGGTCACGATGGGCAGTGCCGTGCTCAGGCTCGCCTCGGCGTCTCCGGCCTTCGCGTGTGCGCGTGCCAGGCATGAGGCGTACCACGCGCGGTCGCGCCGATAGGCCTCCGGTAGCCGGACGAGTCCGGAGGCGAGGAGTTCAACCGACTGCGCCCAGTTGCTGAGGTGCAGCTCGGCCATGCCGCGTTGGAGCATGAACCACGTCTCGTCGTAGAAGTACATCCATGCGGGTTCGTCTTCACTGTGCTCGGCTGCTCCACTGATCAGTGTTTCGGCCTCGTCCAGCAGTGCGTGTGCCTGGTCGGCGGTGCCGGCGAGTGCGTGTCCTCGTGCTGCCATCTGCGCTGCCATCCCTCGGACACCTGGCGTGACTTGGCCGCTGTGGGAGCGGGCGGCCTCGGCCAGGCCGACGCAGCGACGGGCGTTGCCCGCGCTCCATGCCTGGTGCGCTTTCATGCTCAAGGTCGTGGTGGCCATGTTGGCGTCGCCGATCTCCAGTGCCCAGTCATGCGCGCGGTCGTACCAGGCCAGGGCGGCGGGCTGGTCGTCGATGTCCAGGGACATCCATGCGATGAACTGCGCGTACTGGGCGGCGAGATCCACGATGCGTTCCGCCAGGGGACCTCTCGCGCTGTTGGCGAAGTCGGCCACAACGCCGAGTTGCTGGCGCACCACGCCGATCAGCGGCCGGCTACCAATGCTGTCCTCCACCTTGCGGTGTTCGGCAAGGCAGGTCGCGAGCCAATCGAGGGTCACGGCGTCGACGCGGGTCGGCTGCTCAACCGCCTTGGTGATCCGCTGGAACAGGTCAGGGTCGGGAGCTATGGACGTCAGCGGGTACGCGGGGACCGGAACAACGGTGGCCTGCTCGGGTGGGAACAGGTCGGCTTCCGTCATCTCCAGCGCTCGGGCACACAGCAGGCGGTATCGCTCGCTGGGGTAGTGGTCACCACGCTCCCACCCTCGGATGGTCCGTGTGAGGTCGGGGAGCGTCGGAAGTTGCATCCCCTGCTCCTGGGCGATGCCCCGCAGTCTTCGAGCCATGTCCGCGACGCTCCCGACGCGGGCCTTGCGCTCCATACGCAGGTTCGCGGCCCACTCGGGCGTACTCGCTGCGGTGCTCATCGGCTACCCCCGGATATTCGCGGATACGACCGTGCCTGCTGCTATCCCCAATTCTCATCCTGCGCCCGCTGATCGCGAGGGGTTAGCTGAAGGTGACACGCATCAGTTACCAACCGTGTACGGAGAGGAACCGGCAACCATGGCCGTCAGTCGAGGCGCCGCCCGCATCGACAAGCACAGTGCACAGCTCGGCGAGCTGGCGCGCCACCTCCGGGAGCGTGGCGTGCCCAACCTCGTGAGCAAGCGCATCAGGCTCAAGATCGACACGACACCTCATGGGACGCGGTCCTCTGTGGACTACGACGCTCCGGAGTTGGCCGTATGGTCCGACGACGGCACAACCGTCGCCATCGTCGTGGTCGATGACAACCAGAAGGTAACGACCTTCTCGATGCGTCCACCGGGTCGGCCTCCCCAAGTGCTGTGCCCGGTGGATGCCCCTGGCGAAGGGGCCGCGATCATCGCGGGGATGGTTCACCTCGACTCCACCGAGACCTCATGATCTATCCCCCCTACGATCCCGCCGACTTACCGGACGACCAGCGCCAGGCGAACCGCGAAACGACCAGACGGGTTCTTGCGGCAGTGGCCGACATCCTGGAAATCGAGCGCCGGCGATGCCAAGCGGCAGGACTGATCCAGTCGTGGCAGCTATCCCGGGCCGACCTCGACAGGGCCGCCGCCTCGTTGGGCCTTCCGCCGATCTCGGACGACGAATGGAACGTCATCCACGCGACGCACGACACCATGCCTGACTCCGAACACCATGATCACGTCGTGCCGGACAGGCGAGGGACATAGGCGGTCCGGCACGACGGAGCCCCCCACGGGGAAGCGATGGTGGGGGGCTCATCCATGTGTGGAACCGGCGCAGGACAGAACCATGCCGCCCGGTGGACCGGTGCGAAGCGCCGGGCCTTCGATCGCCCCCAACCCCGTGTGGGCGCCAGCCATAGCATGGCGATCGTAGGGCTGCATGAGCGTTGAGCGTCCGCCTTCACCCTCTGCGGCGCAGTGCGGCGACATTCAATTGACGACGCTTCACACCATCCCAAGATCAACAGCGGTGCGGTGCGAAGGGAGAACTGACGGACAGCCTTCCCCGTGGGAGTCGATCAGCCAGTCAGCTCTGTGTCGCATTCAACGAGGTAGCCGTTCGTCAGCTCAGGCAGAACTCGTTGCCCTCGATGTCCTGCATCACGAGGCACGACTCGTTTTCTTCATCGGCGGGCAGGAGCCGCACGCGTTTCGCGCCGAGAGGGATCAATCGTGCGCATTCGGCCTCGAGGGTTGCCAGGCGTTCTGCACCGACGAGTCCGGTGCCGACCCGCACGTCAAGGTGCAGCCGATTCTTGGCGACCTTGCCTTCGGGAACGCGCTGGAAGTACAGCCGCGGACCGACACCCGAGGGGTCGCTGCATGCGAACCATGAGTCCCGCTGCTCGGGCGGCAGCGTGCGATTGAAGTCGTCCCAACTGGCGAACCCCTCAGGCGGTGCCGGCGCGACATACCCCAACACCTCACACCAGAAGCGACCGACACGCTCAGGTGAAGCGCAATCGAAAGCGACTTGAATCTGCTTAACGGACACCATGGGAAAATCCTCCCATAGATCACTGGGCCCTTTTCATCCGTGATGCAGAGGTGCTGATTCAGGGCATGTAGGTGGCTGCGTTGCGCGCGTGGGCGGTGCTGGCCGCGACCGGCCGGAGAGCCGCAGCGCGGCCAGCAGACCGCCCGAAGCGCGGCAGGCCGCCGCAGGCGGGCTGCCCTTGAACCAGTAAAGAAACTCTGAGCCCACTACACGCGGAGTGCGGAGAGGCCTCTGGGCTCTGCTGAGTTGTAGTCGCTGACGGCTGCCACCTCGAATCGATCTCCAGGGGCTTCGATCTCGGTGAACTCCAGGGGTCGGCCGTGCTGGCTGAGCATGATCCTGCGGATGACCAGTAGTGGCGTGCCGATCGGTTCCAAGCCGAGGTCCTCGTAGGTCTCGCCGTAGGGCATCTGGGCGTGTACGGAGGTGGTCCAGCGCACCGGTCCGTGTTCGCGTTCCAGGTGGGCGTAATAGTCCTCCGGTTCGACGTGCGGGTCGATCTCCCGGTCCGCACCTTCGCCGGTGATGGTGGCGACCAGGTCGGCCAGGACGTAGGAGCACAGGTGGATACGGGCGCGGGTCTTGGTGTGCTGCCAGTAGGCGTACCGGTAGACGGCCATGCTGCCTCGCCGGACGGCCAGGACGTCGGCTCTGCTGCCCTCGGCGGTCATGAACAGGGCTGAGTTCGGGGTGACCTTGGCCTGTGCGCGTTCGGCTTCGCTGGGAACCGTGACGTGCTGCCATTGCTGCTTGGCAGGGTCGTAAGCCGGGCTGAGTAGATCTTCATGGTCCGGCCAGCCAGTGAGGATCATGCGGCGGTCCGGGGTGGGACGGACGAAAGTACCGCGTCCGTGGGCGATGGTGAGTAGCCCTTCCCCGGCGAGCTGGGCGATCGCCTTGCGGATCGTCGGGCGAGAGGTGGCGTACTCGGAGGCGAGGAAAGCCTCTCCTGGGAGCGCCTGACCTGGCTGGTAGTGGAGTTGCAGGATGTCGGTCCGCAACAGGTCGGCGATCATCCGCCAGCGCGCGCCGGTCTTGTCTTCAGTCAATGGTGACCCCTTCAACGTTTTCTCTTTACAAGAGGTAGCACGTGTTGGCTAACATGTCCATGTGACCCAACACGTAGTACGTCTTGGCCTACATCTGTGGCAGCGAGGCAAAGGAGGTCCCGATGAGCACTAAAGAGGAACGCCACATCACCCCCGGCCGGCATCCGGAATGGCTGGCCGATCTCGTAGAAGTGATCAACGCTCCCGGCTACGAGCGCTGGCGCTCGATGGTCGCCGCGACTGGCGGGTGCGCCAACCCGGTCCACCTCGCCGGCGGGTCCCACATCGTCGAAGCGGCTACCGGCGAGGTCCTGCACTCCTACCGGACCGCCGACGAACCCTCAGGGCATCTGCTGATGGCCTGCGGCAACCGGCGTGCATCGGTCTGTGCCTCCTGTTCGGAGGTCTACCGGGCCGACACCTTCCAACTCATCCGCGCCGGTCTGTCCGGTGGCAAAGGCGTCCCTGAGCAGGTGAGCGGCCACCCCCGCGTATTCGCCACGCTGACGGCTCCCTCGTTCGGTCCGGTGCATACCCGGCGCGAGAAGAACGGCAAGGTCCGGGCCTGCCGTCCGCGTAGGTACGGGAAGCGCTGCGAGCACGGGAACGACGTCGGATGCCGCGTTCGGCACGAACCTGCCGATGATCGTTTAGGCCAACCGATCTGTCCGGACTGCTACGACTACCCCGGGGCCGTGCTGTGGCAGGCGCATGCCGGGGCGTTGTGGCACCGGTTCACGCTGGAGGTCCGGCGGGAACTGGCCAGGCAGGCAGGGATGAGCCGGACGACGTTCGGCAGACAGGTCCGGGTGTCGTTCGCCAAGGTCGCCGAATACCAGCGGCGGGGCCTGGTCCACTTCCATGCGGTCATCCGCCTCGACGGTCCCAAGGGCGCGACCGATCTTCCCCCGGAGTGGACCGATCACGGGATGCTCGTCCGAGCGATCCCGGCGGCGGCGCGGCGCGTGGAAGTCGTGTCCCCTGTGAGCGCGCTGGGGCGGCGACGGCTGGGGTGGGGCGATCAGCTCGACATCCGGCCGATCGTCATGAGTGAGGCGCTGGACGGGGTGTCTGAGCGCGCGGTGGCCGGTTACATCGCCAAGTACGCGACCAAGGGCGCGGAAGCCTCCGGGACGGTCGATCACCGCCTGTCCTGCAAGGGGTGCCGGGGAGACGGACGGGTGAGCGATCTCATCCCTTGCGAGCACTGCCGGGGTACCGGTCTGCGGCCAGGGCTGAACCTGGAGTTGCTTCCGGTGACCGAGCACGCTCGGCGCATGATCCGCACGTGCTGGGAGTTAGGCGCGCGTCCCGAGTTCGCCGGTCTGCGACTGCGGCCCTGGGCGCACATGCTGGGCTTTCGGGGCCACTTCTCCAGCAAGAGCCGCCACTATTCCGTCACGCTCGGCAAGCTGCGCGGCATCCGTTCTGATCACCGTGCGCAGGAGTCACGGGAACGACATGAACTGCCCGCGCTCGGTGACGCCACAACGCTGGTCGTCGGTCACTGGCGTTTCGCCGGCATCGGGCACTCTCCCGGTGAGGCGATCTTGGCTGAGCACATCCGGCAACGCGTCCAGACCGCGCGCGCCATCGCCGCACAGCGGGCGGCCGAATGACCCCATCCCCCGCACTGGACCCTCCGCGGCTGTACCGCGTCAGCGACGCCATGCGACTGCTCAGCATGAGCCGCACCGTCATCTACGAGCAGATCAGGGCCGGACGTCTCCGCTCGGTCACCCAAGGCCGTACCCGGCTGATCCCCGCCTCGGCCATCTCCGACTACATCGCCCTACTGGAACAGGAAGCGAGAGCATCATGACCACACGACGGAGCCGGGGAGACGGCGGCCTGCACTGGGACGAAGCACGTCAACGCTGGATCGCCTCGGTGACGGTCGGCTACACCCCCGCCGGAAAGCGCATCGTCAAGAAGGCCAGCGGCAAGACCAAGACCGAAGCCAAGGCCAAGTTGAAAGAGATCATCCGCGATTACGAAGACGGCTTGGCCATCGCGCCGGCGGACTACACGGTTGAACGCGCGGTCAATGACTGGCTGGCCTACGGGCTCAACGGACGCCACAGCGGCACCCTTGCCGCGTGCACCATCCTCTGCAACACCCATGTCATCCCCGCCCTCGGTGCCCGGAAGCTCCGGGACCTCAGCGCGGAGGACGTGGACAAGTGGCTCGCCGACAAGGCGAAGACACTCAGCACTCGCACTCTGCAAGGACTTCACTCGTGCCTGAACCGCGCGATCAAGCGGGCCATGGCCCGCGACAAGGTCAAGCGGAACGTGGTGGCGCTCTGCTCGGTCCCGCAGGGCAAGGCCGGTCGTCCCTCGAAGGCGCTCACCCTCGTCCAGGCCGAATCGGTGCTCAAGGCGGCGGAGGGCTCACGGATGTACGCCTACATAGTCCTGTCCCTGCTCACCGGTGCCCGGACTGAAGAACTACGGGCCTTGACCTGGGATCACGTGGACTTGCAAGGTGATCCGGATGCGAACCCCTCCGTCCCGCCTCATCTGGCCGTATGGAGGTCGGTGCGTGCGGGCGGCGACACCAAGACCCGCAAATCTCGGCGCACTCTCGCCCTGTCCAGGCGGTGCCTGGACGCGCTACAGCGGCAACGAGAGCAACAGGAACGGGAGAGGCAGGCAGCAGGGGCGAAGTGGCAGGAGAACGGCCTCGTGTTCGCGTCCAAGGTCGGCACTCCGCTCGATCCGTCACACGTCCGGCGCGACTTCCGTAACGCCATCAGGGACGCGCAGGGCATCGATCCGTCGCAGTGGACCCCACGAGAGCTTCGCCACAGCTTCGTCTCATTGCTCTCGGACAACGGCATCCCGTTGGAGGAGATTTCTTGGCTTGTGGGGCATAGCAGCACGGCGGTTACGGAGGCGGTGTACCGGAAGCAGATCCGGCCGGTGCTTCAGGCGGGCGCCGTCGCTATGGATCAGATCTTCGGGGAGCAGTAGCGCCCCTGTGGGCTTGTCGCGGGTAGTCACTCAGTTAGTCACCCAGCAACGCAGAAGGCCGGGTCCGAAGATCGGAACCGGCCTCTGAGCTGGTACTGCTGGGTCGGGGTGGCGGGATTTGAACCCACGGCCTCTTCGTCCCGAACGAAGCGCGCTGCCAAGCTGCGCTACACCCCGGTGCACAGGCGCTTTGCTTGTGCTCGCATGAGTCTAGCGGACTTTGGTGGTGCTCGCGTCATCCAGTCGTGGGGACAGGGGATGCGGAGATCAGGAAGCGGTGGGACGGCGGCGGGGGACGAGGGTGAGCAGGGTGGCCTCGGGGGGGCAGGCGAAGCGGACCGGGGCGTAGGGGGAGGTGCCGAGGCCGGCGGAGACGTGGAGCCAGGCCGAGTCGTGGCGGTGCAGGCCCTTCACCCGGGCGCGGTCGATGCCGCAGTTGGTCACCAGGGCGCCGTAGAAGGGGATGCAGAGCTGGCCGCCGTGGGTGTGGCCCGCCAGCAGGAGTTGGTAGCCGTCGGCGGCGAAGCGGGACATGTTGGCGGGATCGGGGGAGTGCATCACGCCGAGGCGGAGGTCGGCGTCCGCGGGGGCCTGGCCGGCGATCTCGTCGTACCGGTCGCGGTTGATGTGGGAGTCGTGGATGCCGCCCACGTGCACGTCGAGGTCGCCGACCTTGACCCGCGCCGTGGTGTTGTTCATGTCGAGCCAGCCCGCGGCGGTCATGCCCGCGCCGAGCTCGGGCCACGGGAGGTTGGGGACGGACTGCTTGGGGCCCTTGGAGGAGCTCCAGAGGTAGCGGGCGGGGTTCTTGGGCCGGGGGGCGTACAGGTCGTTGGACCCGTAGACGAACAGGCCTGGGCGCGAAAGCAGGGGCTCGACGGCGCTCAGGTAGGCGGGGACGGCGTCGGGGTGGGCGAGGGTGTCGCCGGTGTTCACCACGAGGTCGGGGTTGAGCGCGTCCAGGGACCTGACCCAGTTGATCAGGCGGGTGCGCCCTGGGGTGAGGTGCAGGTCGGAGATCTGGAGGATGCGTACCGGCCGCTGGCCGGGGGCGAGCACCGGCACGTCGAAACGGCGGAGCCGAAACCAGTTGCGCTCGATCACCGAGGCGTAGCCGAGCCCGGCGACGCCGAGACCGAGCAGGGACAGGGGTACCGCGGCAGCTTTCCTCACCCCTCAATGATGCCCGAGCGCGGTCCCTGCTGCTCGCTGATGTCCGACCGTGGTCCCGGGTGCTGGATGCTCACTCAATGTGGGCCTGGACGTCTGGTGGTCCTGATTGCGGTGCTGAGCGCTCGCTGGTGTCCGAGTGTGGACCGTGGGGGTCCGTGCTGGGCGAGGCTTGACGGGGGAGCGGGGAAATGGCGGTGATCGTGGTGCGGGGACACGGCAAGATGGTGCTCATGAGTGCTTTGAAGGACAAGCTGAAGGCCGACCTCACGACGTCGATGAAGGCCCGTGACGAGGTGCGGACCCGGACGCTGCGCATGGCCCTCGCCGCCGTCAGCACCGAGGAGGTCGCGGGCAGGTCGGCGCGCGAGCTCAGCGACGACGAAGTGGTGAAGGTCCTGGTCAGGGAGGCCAAGAAGCGCCGGGAGGCCGCGGAGGCGTTCGCGGGCGCGGGCCGGGCCGAGCAGGCGCGGGCGGAGCAGGACGAGCACGCCGTGCTCGAGGAGTACCTCCCGGCGCAGTTGAGCGACGAGGAGCTCGACCGGCTCGTCCAGGAGGCCATCTCCGAGAGCGGGGCCGAGGGGCCGAAGGCCATGGGGCAGGTCATGAAGGTCCTCAACCCGAAGGTCGCCGGTCGCGCCGAAGGCGGCCGGGTGGCGCAGGCGGTCCGCGCCCGGCTGGCCTCCTGAGTGAGATCCGAGATGAGGAGCGCCCTCCGCCGGTGACCCGGGGAGGGCGCTTCGAGGGATCGCCGGCGGTCAGTTGCCGGGCAGCACGGGGGTGACGGGGGTGATGTCGGCCCCGCGGTTGCCGCCGCCGCGCTTGCCCTTGCCGCGGTTGTTGTCCGGGCCGCCGAGGTTCGGGTCCGGCCTGTGGTCGTCGGGCACCGGGTAGCCGGTGCCGTTGTTCTCGATCGGGTCCTTCGGAGGCTTGGGCGCGCAGCCGCCGCTGCAGCCGCCGAAGCGGCTCATGTCCGGCGGGGTGAAGGACGAGGGCGCGATGTCGGACAGGGCGTCGAGCATCGTGGCCTTCCAGATCTGGCCCGAGATGGTGGCGCCGAACACCTCGCTGTAGTAGCGCCCGCCGATGGTGATGCTGCGCAGCGGGTGGGTGTAGGAGCCGCGCGGGTCGCCCAGGCTCACCGCGCCGGCGAGGTCGGGGGTGTATCCGGCGAACCAGGCCGTCATCTCGCCGTCGGTGGTGCCGGTCTTGCCGGCCGCGTCCCGGCCGATGCCGCCGACGCCCTTCATCGTGCCCTTGGTGAACACGCCGGACAGGATGTCGGAGACCGCGTCGGCGACCTTCTCGTCGATGGCCTGCTTGCACGAGGGCTTGAAGTCGGTGGTCTTGCCGGTGCGGTCGGTGATCGAGGTGATCGCCATCGGCTTGCAGTACTTGCCCCGGGCGCCGAGCGCGGCGTAGGCGCTGGCCACGGTGACGGGGTCCATCTCGTTGACGCCGAGGGTGAAGGTCTCGACCTCCTGGAGCTTGCCGCCGTCGGAGCGCTTGATGCCGAGGTCCTTGGCGGTCTTGACCACGTCGCAGAGGCCGACCTTCTTCTCCAGGGCGAGAAAGAAGGTGTTGACCGACCCCCAGGTGCCGGTCTGGAGCGTCCTGAAGCCGCCTCCGCCCTCGGCGTTGTGCGCGACGTGGCTCGGGTCGCCGACGTTCTCGCCCTTGCAGTTCTTGAAGTCGCTGTAGCCGTTGGCCTGGAAGCTGCTGCCGGAGTTGATGCCGTCGTGGAACTTCATGCCCTCTTTGAGCGCCGTGGTGAGGGTGAAGACCTTGAAGGTGGAACCGGCCTGGAAGCCGGTGCCGCCGCCGTGCGCGGCGTCGGCGACCAGGTTGTAGGTGGACTGGTTCTTCTTCTTGCTCCGGCCGTACTTGCGGCTGGCGGCCATGGTCTTGATCTCGCCGGTGCCCGGCTCGACCAGCGCCTCGGCGGCGACGGGCTTGTCGGAGGCGAAGACCCACTTCTTGATGGCCTTGTCGGCGGCCTTCTGCATCTTGGTGTCGAGCGTGGTCTTGATGGTCAGGCCGCCGCGATTGAGGAACTCCTCGCGGGCCTTCTGCGTCTTGCCGAACTGCGGGTCGTTGCGGATCTCGTTCTGCACGTACATGCAGAAGTACGGGTACTTGCTCTCCTCGCAGCCGCCGGGGATGTCCTTGTCCTTGAAGACGAGCTTCTTGGCCTTGGCCTCCGTCGCCTGCTCGGCCGTGATCTTCTTCAGCTCGAGCATGCGGTCCAGGACGGTGTTGCGGCGGGCCAGCAGGGCAGCCTTATGCTGCTTGCCGAGGTTCGGGTCGGTGGCGTTGGGGTTCTGCACCGCTCCGGCGAGCGTGGCGGCCTCTTCGAGGTTCAGCTTGGAGGCGGGCTTGTCGAAGAACCGCTTGGCCGCGGCCTGGATGCCGTACGCGCTGGCGCCGAAATAGGCGATGTTGAGGTAGCGCTCGAGGATCTCGTCCTTGGTGTACTTCTTCTCGATGCCCATGGCGTAGCGCAGCTCGTTGAGCTTGCGCGAGACCGTCGGCGCGATGGCCGCCAGCTGTTCTTCCTTGGTTTCCGCCTTGTTCAGCAGCACCTGCTTGACGTACTGCTGGGTGATCGAGGAGCCGCCCTGGGAGACGCCGCCCGACTGGAAGTTCTTCATCATCGCGCGGGCGAAGCCCTCCAGGTCGAGGGCACCGTGCTCGTAGAAGCGGAAGTCCTCGATGGAGATGATCGCCTGCCGCATGACCGGGGCCACCTTGTCCAGCGGCACGGACTCGCGGTTCTGGTAGTAGAACTGTGCGATCAGTTTGCCCTTGGAGTCCTTGATCTCCGTCTTCTCCGGGAGATCGGGCTCCTTGAGGTCTTCGGGCTTGAGATTGAGCACGTCGGAAGCGCTCTTGACCCCTATGCCGGCCCCGCCGACGGTGGGCAGCGCGACGGCCGCGGCGAGCACGCCCGCGGCGACGGCGGCCGCGATGAGCCGCACCAGGTTCGCTACTACGGATCCCAGACCCTTGCGTTGAGCTCGCACGAGACCAAGGGTATGTCGAACCACTGACTCAATAGGTACCCAAAGTCCATTTCGCATTGACTCGGGCGCTACCCGGCGAGGGCAGGACTAGTCATTCCCGGCCACATGGCCTGACATGACCATGCGGGAAATTGACCCGCCCGGGGTCTGTCGGTCCCAACGTCTGGTTGCGTACGTTCTCCTCTGCGGCAACTGAATAAGGAGGCTCGACGCCCGCGCCCGTCGGCCGCCAAGTGACGACTGACCACCTATAGGGGAGTGGGGTCGAAATGTGGATCACGGATTGGACCTCCCGTGCCGCCTGTCGAGGTGCGGATCCTGACGCGTTGTTCGTGCAGGGTGCCGCCCAGAACAGGGCGAAACTCATCTGCCGAGGGTGCCCGGTCCGTACGGAGTGCCTCGCGGACGCACTGGACAACCGCATCGAGTTCGGGGTCTGGGGCGGGATGACCGAGCGAGAGCGGCGTGCGTTGCTGAGGCGCCGGCCGGATGTCACCTCATGGCGTGACCTCCTGGAGGTCGCGAAGGAAGAGTACGAGCGGACCAACGAGTTGATCGCCGGCTGAGTTCAGGGGCCGGGGCGGTCGCCCCGGGCCCACCAAGGCGCCGGGGGGCTGGTCACGGCCCCCCTCAGTCATCTCATCGGGGGCGATCGAAGCGTCGTCCGGACGGTCGTGGAGCACGCCGCCGGACGACATCAGGAGGCGAGGAGTTCGCCGATCTCGCGCAGGCCCGCGAGGTCGTGCACGTCCTCCGGCATCGCGAGCACTTCGGCGATCGGCACCGTGGGGTGGGCCGACGCGAAGTGCTCCTGCTCCCGGTGCTCCCGCGCGGCGAGCTGCATGCGTCCGGCGTGAAGCCGCAACACGGCGGCCGTCAGTTCATGCTCGCCGCGCGACTCCAGCTCCTCGGCGGCCGCGGCGCTCCGTGCGGCCGACAGGAACGGCGCCGATGAGCGGTGCACCCGGTTGATCACCAGACCTGCCAGGGGCATGCTCTCTTCGGCCAGCCGCTCCACGAAGTACGAGGCCTCCCGCATCGCGTCCCGTTCGGGCGCGGCCACGACGAGGAACGCGGTGCCGGGAGCCTGGAGCAGACGGTAGGTCTGCTCCGCCCGCTGCCGGAACCCGCCGAAGACGGCGTCGAGGGCGGCGACGAAGGTCTGGATGTCCTTGAGGAACTGCGCCCCCAAGATCTTGGTCATCGCGCCCGCCACCAGGCCGAACCCCGCGTTGAGCAGCTTGAACGCGCTCCTGCCCCCCGCCTTGGCCGGGGCCATGAGGATCCTGATGAGCCGCCCGTCGAGGAAGCGGCCGAGGCGCTCCGGCGCGTCCAGGAAGTCCAGTGCCGACCGGGACGGCGGCGTGTCGACGATGATCAGATCCCATTCGTCCGACCGGCGGAGCTGGCCGAGCTTCTCCATCGCCATGTACTCCTGCGTGCCGGAGAAGCTGGACGACAGAGACTGGTAGAAGGGGTTGGTCAGGATCTGCCGGGCGCGCTCGGGGTCGGCGTGCGCCTCGATGATCTCGTCGAACGTCCGCTTCATGTCGAGCATCATCGCGTGCAGTTCGCCGGGGCCCTCGACCCCGGCGACCAGGCGCGGGGTGTTGTCCAGCTCGGTGAGCCCCATCGACTGCGCCAGCCGGCGCGCCGGGTCGACGGTCAGCACGACGACGCGCCGGCCTCGTTCGGCGGCCCGCAGCCCGAGGGCCGCGGCCGTGGTGGTCTTGCCCACGCCGCCCGAGCCGCAGCACACGACGATGCGCGTGTGCGGATCGTCCAGGACGGCGTCCATGTGCAGGACCGGCGAGGTGTGGCGCGGCGCGTCCCCGGGATGGCCGGTGGCGGCCGCGGTGGAGGCGGTCATGTGAGGGTCCCCCCTGGGCGAGAGTTCACAGGTGCGCAGGCCTTTGCCGAGGTGCCCGGAGAGGGGTTCACGCCGCTCCCTGGGAGCACAGCGCCTCGGCCAGCTCGTACAGGCCCGCGAGGTCGGCGCCCTCGGGCAGGAGCGGCAGCTCGTATTGCGGGGTCCTGGCCAGGGCCAGGGACTCCCGTTCGCGGCGTTCGAGGGCGGTGCGCCGCGCGTGCTCGGTCACCTCGGCGGCCAGCGCCTCGGCGATCTCGGACGCGCCGGCGGCGCCCTCGGCGAGCCCGGCGGCCTTGAGCCCGAGGGCCAGCTCGCCGGGATCGACGCCTCCGTCGGCCGCGGCGTCCAGGGTCGCCTCGGGCAGCAGCTCGGGCCGGACCATGTTGACGAACACGCCACCGACGGGGAGCTCGGCCTCGTGCAGGCTCTCGATGCCGTCCAGCGTCTCCTGGACCGGCATCTCCTCCAGCAGGGTGACGAAGTGGACGGCGGTCTCGGGTGAGGCGACGACCCCGCGGACCAGGTCGGCGTGGTTCTTCACCGGGCCGATGCGCGCGAGCCCCGCCACCTCGGTGGTCACGTTCAGGAAGCGGGTGATGCGCCCGGTGGGCGGCGCGTCCATGACGACGGCGTCGTACACGCGCCTGCCGGCCCTGTCGCGGCGGCGCACGGCCTCGCTCGTCTTGCCGGTGACGAGCACGTCGCGCAGCCCGGGGGCGATGGTCGTCGCGAAGTCGACCAACCCGATCTTGCTCAGTGCCTTGCCGGCCCTGCGCATCCCGTAGAACATCTCGACGTACTCGAGCATGGCCTCTTCGGGGTCGATGGCCAGGGCGTACACGTCACCGCCGCCCGGGGCCACGGCGATCTTGCGTTCTTCGTACGGCAGGGGCGGGATGTCGAAGACCTGGGCGATGCCCTGGCGTCCCTCGACCTCGACCAACAGCACCTTCCTGCCGCCCGCCGCCAGGGCGAGGGCCAGCGCGGCGGCCACGGTGGTCTTGCCCGTGCCGCCCTTGCCGGTGACGACGTGCAGTCGTACGCCGTCCCAATCGGTGTCGCGAGCGCTCACCCTCCGAAGGCTACCCAACGGTCACTTTTCGATTCGCCGTCCGCCCTTTTCAGAGCGCACCTGGGACGCAGGTCACACTGCCGCGCGGCCGGTCGTCCACAGGGGCGGCCGTCCGCGGCGGAGTTGTCCACAACCGTGGCGGCCGGGCCGCCTGGACTGGTCCGGCCCGTCTACAGTGCCACCATGAAGCGCTACGAATATGCGACGGTCCCTCTGCTGACCCATGCCACCAAGCAGATCCTCGACAACTGGGGGCAGGACGGCTGGGAGCTCGTCACCGTCATCCCGGGTCCCAACCCGGAGCAGCTTGTCGCCTATATGAAGCGGGAGAAGGCATGAGCACGCCCGAGGAGCGTCTGAAGGAGCTCGGGCTCACCCTGCCCGAGGTCGTCAAGCCGCTGGCCGCGTACGTGCCCGCCGTCCGCACGGGCGACTATGTGTACGTCTCGGGGCAGATCCCGCTGGAGGACGGCAAGCTGGGCGCCACGGGCAAGGTCGGCGCCGAGGTGACGCTCGAGGAGGCCAAGCGGCAGGCGAGGGTGTGCGCGCTCAACGGCATCGCGGCCGCGGCGCAAGCCGCGGGCGGGCTGGGGAACATCGTGCGCATCGTCAAGGTCGTCGGCTTCGTGGCGAGCGCCCCCGGCTTCACCGACCAGCCCAAGGTCGTCAACGGGGCCAGTGAGCTGTTCGGCGAGGTCTTCGGCGACGCGGGCGTCCACGCGCGCAGCGCCGTCGGCGTCGCCGCTCTCCCGCTGGACGTCCCGGTCGAGGTGGAGCTCATCGCCGAAGTCCGATAGCCCGTGTCACCATGGTCCGGCCGAGTTCCGTTCGGTTGGACCATGGAGCCGGCCGCGTACCACGGAGGTGGCATGAACGGCATCCCGCTCCCTGGAGCACTCGGCGAGCGCGCCCGTGCGATCCTGTCCGGGCGGCTCGCCCCGGTGCCCGCCAGGGACGCCGCCACCGTCGTCCTCCTCCGCCCCGGCGGCCCGCCCGCCGGTGGTTCGTCTGCGGCTGCTTCGTTGGGCAGTGGTTCGTCCTTGGCCGGTTCGCCTGCTGCCGGTTCGTCCGGCGGTGGTTCGCGGCTCGATGATGAGGTGGGCGGTCCGGTCGGGGTGGGTTCGGCCGGTGGGGTCGAGGTCTACATGCTGCGGCGGGCGGCGAGCATGGCGTTCGCGGCGGGGGCGTACGTCTTTCCCGGCGGGTCGGTGGATCCGCGTGACGCCGACCAGGCCGTGGCCTGGGCCGGTCCGGCGCCCGAGACATGGGGCCGGCTGCTCGGCGCCGACACCACGACCGCGCGGGGCCTGGTCTGCGCGGCCGTGCGCGAGACCTTCGAGGAGTCCGGGGTGCTGCTGGCAGGGCCCAGCCCCGACACGGTGGTCGCCGACACCACCGGCGACGACTGGGAGGCCGACCGCGAGGCGCTGATCGATCGACGCCTGTCGCTCGCGGAGTTCCTGAACAAGCGAAGCCTGGTCCTGCGCGCCGATCTGCTGCGGCCCTGGGCCCACTGGATCACGCCGGACGTCGAGCACAAGAGGTTCGACACCCGCTTTTTCGTGGCCGCGATGCCGCCCGGCCAGCGCACCCGCGACGTGGGCGGCGAGGCCGACGAGGTCGCGTGGCTGCGCCCGGCCGGGGCGATCGAGCGGGCCAGGAACGGCGAGATCCTGCTGATGCCGCCGACCTTCCGCACGTTGACCGAGATGTCCGACTACGCCGAGGTGGAGGCCGTCCTGGCGTGCGAGCGCGAGATCGTGACCTTCCAGCCGCGGGCCGCCGAGGTGGACGGCGAGATGTGGCTGGTCATACCGGATGAGGATTATCGTTTGCCATGAGCGGTCTCCCAATCCCCGTGGACGGGCTGGACGGGGCCGGCACGGCGCGGGCCACCAACGTCCTGGCGCCCAACGCCTCTCCCATGACGCTCGACGGCACCAACACCTGGGTCATCGCCGAGCCGGGCGCGCCCGGCGCCCTGGTCGTGGACCCAGGCCCCGACGACGAGGCTCACCTGCGGCGGGTGGCCGGTCACCTCGCCGGGCGGCGGGTCGAGGCCATCCTGCTCACGCACGGCCACGAGGACCACAGCGGCGGCGCCCGCCGGTTCGCCGAGATGGTGGGCGCGCGGGTCCGCGCGCTCGATCCCCGGCACGTTCTGGGGGACGAGGGGCTCGGTGACGGCGACGTCGTCACGGCCGGCGATCTGGAGCTGCGGGTGATCGGCACGCCGGGCCACTCGTTCGACTCCCTGTGCTTCTGGCTGCCCGCCGACGCGGCCATGCTGACCGGCGACACCGTCCTCGGCCGCGGCACCACCGTGATCGCCCCTGACGGCGACCTGGGCGACTACCTGCGCAGCCTCGACCGCCTGCGGGCCGGCGCCGAGATCGTGGCGGCACGGGCGCTGCTGCCCGGCCACGGGCCGCTGCTCCCCGAGCCGGTCACCGCCCTGGACGGCTACATCGCCCACCGGCGTGAGCGCCTGGACCAGATCCGGCGGGCGCGCCGCGAGGGCGCCCGGACACCGGAGGAGATCGTCCGGGTCGTCTACGCGGAGGTCCCCGAGAGCCTGTGGCCGGCGGCCGAGATGTCGGTGCGCGCGCAACTGTCGTACCTGGAAGCGCTGGAACCCCAGTAGCCGATCGCCCGGTCCGCCTGTGTCACCCGGCCCCTGCGTCGCCCGGTCCGCCTGTGTCTCCGGTTCGTCCGGTCTCCGTCGCGATGGCCTGGAGCCGCCCAGTCCGTCCATCGCCGATCAAGCCTTACGACCACCCGAGGGTGGCCGGGGCTGCCGCTGGTGCCGGGTGAGGTGGGGTGGGCGTCTTGGCGGTTACCTCGAGCGGGCCTGGAGGCGGTCGGCGTCCATGATGACGACGGCCTTGGCCTCGATGCGGAGCCAGCCGCGCTGCGCGAAGTCGGCCAGGGCCTTGTTCACGGTCTCGCGGGAGGCGCCCACGTACTGCGCCAGCTCCTCCTGGGTGAGGTCGTGGTGGACCCGCAGGCCATCCTCGGTGCGCTGGCCGAACCGCTCGGCGAGGTCGAGCAGCGCCTTGCCGACGCGGCCGGGCACGTCGGTGAACACCAGGTCGGCCATCACGTCGTTGGTGCGGCGCAGCCGCTGGGCGAGGGCGCGGAGCAGGTGCAGGGCGACCTCGGGCCGTCCGGTGAGCCAGGGGCGCAGGTCGTCGTGCCCTAACCCGGCCAGCCGGACGTCGGTCAGGGCGATGGCGCTCGCCGTGCGGGGCCGGGGGTCGAACAGCGAGAGCTCGCCGAACATCTCGCTCGGGCCGAGCACGCTAAGCAGGTTCTCGCGGCCGTCGGGCGCGGTGCGGATCAGTTTGATCTTTCCGTCCAGCACCACGTAGAGCCGGTCACCCGTTTCGCCCTCGCTGAAGAGGGTCTGCCCCTTGTGAAGCTCGACCTCGGAGATGCCCGTGCGGAGCGCGGCGGCGCTCTCGCGGTCGAGCGCGGCGAACAAAGGGGCCTTACCCAGCACGTCGTCGGTATTCACGGTGCCCTCCTCGTCCAGTGGCCGCGCCACCACGACAGCGCGCCACATTTGGGGATCGCGCTCGCTGCTAGACATTGTGACGTACTGCATCAAGGGGGTCGCATGGAGCCCGTCCGCGTAGGCTGACGTGGTGCCCCGCAAAGTGACCTCCGCCGGGGAGTCCCGGCTCGCCCTGGTACGCCGAGCCCGACGGATGACTCGAATCCTGGCGGAAACCTATCCCGACGCCCACTGCGAACTCGACTTCGGCAACCCGCTCGAGCTGCTGGTCGCGACGATCCTCTCAGCGCAGTGTACGGACAAACGGGTCAATATGGTTACTCCAGTACTCTTTGCCAAATACAGGTCCGCAGCCGACTATGCCGGTGCCGATCGGGCCGAGCTCGAAGAGATCATCCGGTCGACCGGGTTCTTCCGCGCCAAGGCCAACAGCATCCTCGGCATGGCCCAGGCCGTCTGCGACCGCTACGGCGGCGAGGTGCCCGGCAAGCTGAAAGACCTGGTCACACTGCCCGGAGTCGGCAGGAAGACCGCCAACGTGGTCCTTGGCAACGCCTTCGACGTGCCCGGCATCACGGTCGACACCCACTTCCAGCGCCTCACCCGGCGCTTCCAGTGGACCACCGAGACCGACCCGGTGAAGATCGAGCACGCGGTCGGCGAGTTGATCCCCAAGAGCCAGTGGACTGACATGTCGCACTATCTGATCTGGCACGGGCGCCGCATCTGCCACGCCCGCAAGCCCGCGTGCGGCGTGTGCCCGCTGGCGAGCCTCTGCCCGTCCTTCGGCGAGGGCCCCACCGATCCGGAGCAGGCGGCCAAGCTCGTCCGCCCCGGTCCGTTCTCCTAGGCCCGGTTCCGAGGTTTCGCACGGGAAGCGGGAAGCTGCCGCATGCGGCCGATGTTGCTCCCCGCAAGGAGGTATGGCATGACTGCTCCCGTGCCCGGCTGGTTGAACGATCTCGCGGCGAACGCCGTCCACCATCCCGTTCCCGCGGCGTTGCGCCCGCCGGCCGTCGGAGGGCGTGCCGCGGCCGTCCTGCTGTTGTTCGGGGAGTCGGCGCTCGGCCCCGACGTCCTGCTGATCCAGCGCAGCGCGAAGGGGCGCAACCACGCCGGCCAGCCCGCGTTCCCCGGCGGGGGCGTGGACCCGGGCGACGGCGGCCCGGTCGGCGCGGCGCTGCGCGAGGCGCAGGAGGAGACCGGTCTGGAACCCGGCGGCGTGCAGGTGGTCGGCACGCTTCCCGAGCTCTACGTCTGGCGGAGCGACAACAGGGTCACCCCCGTGCTCGGCTGGTGGCACACGCCCTGTGCCGTCCACGCGGCCTCCCCGGACGAGGTCGACGCCGTGGCACGCGTGCCCATCGCCGAACTGGTCGACCCGGGCAACCGGCTGCGGCTGCGCCTTCCCGGCGGCTTCGCGGGGCCCGCGTTCAAGGTGCGCGGAATGCTGGTGTGGGGGTTCACGGCGGGCATCCTGAACGACCTGCTGGCGGCCACCGGCTTCGAGCGCCCCTGGGACGGCGGCCGCGTCGAGGAACTGCCCCCCGAGATGCTCCGCCTCGCCCGCCGCTAGGCCGGCCTCTGTGGGCCGTCCCAGCGGGAGCAGCGACGATCACGGCAGGATGGCGACGGTCACGGCAGGATGAGACCCAGCGCCGCCCAGTCGGCGACGTCCTCGTCGGGGTCGGTGGCGAGCCGGCGGAGCGCCGCGAGCCCGGCCGGGTCCGGCGGACGGCCGACGACGTGCGACAACGCGTACGCCGCGCCGTAGCGGACGGTCGCGTCCTGATGCGTGGACAACTCGATGACCGACGGGAGGGCTCGTCCGTCCCGCAGGTGCCCGAACGCGATCAGCACGGCGTGGAGCACGCGGACGTCGTCGTCCGAGGCGGCCAGGTAACGCAGGACCGACAGCGTCTTGTCGACGAAGGGCCGCAGCGGAGTGCCCAACTCACCCAGGATGTCCACGCCCAGCACGCGCTCGACGCGGGAATCGCTCGCGCACAGCCTCCGGGCCTCGGTGAAGGTCTCGAGATCGCCCCGGGCGTGCAGCGCGTCCACGGCCTTCCACCTGCGGGGGCCGTCAGGGTCGTCGTCCTCCAAAGCGAGGGCGATCAGCTCATCGACGCCGAGTTTCGCCAGCTCCGGAGACACGCCCGCGTCCGCGCGCATCCAGCGGAGGTTGCGGACCCAGGATTGCGGCCTGCCGTCGGGCACGGTGGCGCCCGTGCCGGGGCGCCCGTCCGCTCGCCCGTCGTTCGACCCCCCGATCGATACCATGCCGCAACGATATCGAGCCAACGAGTGCACGGCTCGTGGCCGCGCTGGATACCGTTGAGGCGTGAGCGGCGATCTCCTCGATTTCATCCTGATTGTTCTCGTGATCGCCTTTGCCGTGTCCGGCTATCGGCAGGGGTTCATCATCGGGGCTTTCAGCTTCCTCGGCTTCGTCGGCGGGGGTGTCCTCGGGGTGTTGATCGCGCCGCCGATCGCGCACGCCGTCGTGAGCGCCTCCACCGAGCAGGCCCTGCTCGCCATAGTGATCGTCTTTCTCGGTGCGGTGATCGGCCAGTTCGCCTCCTCGACGATCGGCGCGGTCGTCCGCAGCCACGTCACCTGGGAGCCCGCCCGCACCGTGGACGCGCTCGGTGGCACCTTCACCAGCGCGCTGTCGGTCCTGATCATCGCCTGGCTGATCGGCTCGCTGCTCTCCGTCGCGCCCTTTCCGTGGCTCAACCAGCAGACCAACGGCTCGCTGCTCCTGCGGACCGTCGACGCGGCGATGCCCGAGAAGGCCAAGGAGTGGCAGCTCTCCTTCAAGGAGTTCGTCGACAACTCCGAGTTCCCGCAGGTGTTCAACGCCATCGGCGGCGGCACGTTCGTCGATGTGCCGCCGCCGGACGCCAGCGTGGTGCGCGGCCCACAGCTCCAGCGGGCCCGCCGGGCGATCGTCAAGGTGCAGGGGACGGCTCCCGCCTGTCGCAAGCTCATCGAGGGCACCGGCTTCGTCTTCGCGCCGCACCGCATCATGACCAACGCGCACGTGGTCGCCGGTGTCACCCAGGAGCTGCGGGTCACCGACGAGAACCGCATCAGGCACGACGCCCAGGTCGTCCTGTACAACCCCGACCGGGACATCGCCATCTTGTACGTCCCCGACCTGGACGTCCCGCCGCTGAAGTTCGACTTCACCGCCGAGGGTCAGGACGACGCGATCATCGCCGGTTTCCCGAAGGGCAAGGGGTTCACGACCCGGCCGGCCCGCATCCGCGTCAAGCAGAACGCGAAGGCCTCCGACATCTACTCGCGCAAGACGGTCACCCGCGAGGTGTACGCCATCCGGGGGCTGGTGCAGCCGGGCAACTCCGGCGGTCCGCTGCTCACCCCGACCGGCCAGGTCTACGGCGTGATCTTCGCGGCGGCGACCGACCAGCCGGACACCGGATACGCGCTGACCGCCGCCGAGGTGCGTCCCGACGCCGACGAGGGCAGCGCCTCGGTCGCCCGCGTCGACACCCAGGACTGCGACTGACCTCCCCGGCGCGAGGCCGGGCGATCTGTCAGGACCGGCCGGCGGGAGAGGCTCTGAAGGCGTCCGCGACCTGGGCGATGGCCTCGGCCGCAGGGGTCGCCGGATGCTCGGTGAGCTCGCGGGCGGCGCGCACCGCCGCGGTGAGGTCGACAGGACGACGGTGCGTGGCGGCGGTCCCGGCGTCGTACCGTGCGAGCCGGTCGGCGCCGCGGTCGAGCAGCGTGGCCGCGCCCCGGGTGTTGCCCCGCTGGAGGTGGGTCAGACCGACGCAGATCTGGGCCAGCCCCTGCCACAGCTCGCGCTCGTCCTGCGGACCGGTCTTCCAGCGCGCCTCCAGCACCTCGTGGGCGTGGAACGGGCGCTCCTCCACCAGGTAGGCGAGGGCGTCGGCGACGGCCCGTCCGGCATCCGGGGCGTAGTCGTCGGGGACGCGCTCCACGCCCGGCGCGCCCTTGGGGAGCGGGCGGCCCAGCGCGTCACGCGGCCGGGCGTTGCGCGGCCGTCCCGCCGGATCCCGGTCCCGTCCCGCCGCGTCCGCGTCCGCGTCGCGGTCGGCCGGAGTCGTCTCTCGCGTGTCCGCGTCCGCGTCTGTGTCCGTGTGGGCGTGCGGGCCCGTGTGGTGGTCGTTCTGTCCCGTCTGGTGGCCGCTCACCGTCCGTCCCTCCTGGGTTTATGACCCCACAGTACGAAATATCGTCATCTGTCGGGTTCGGGGTCCTCCAGCCAGCCAAGCAGCTCGGCGTCGAACTGCTCAGGACGCTCCTCGTGCGGGAAATGTCCCACGCCCTCCAGCAGCCGCCAGCGGTACGGGGCGGCGACGTACCGGCTCGACCCCTGCGCGGCGCGCGGCGGCATGCAGGTGTCGGCCGCGCCATGGAGCTGCAGCGTCGGCATCTCCAGCTCCGTGCGCATGAGCTTGCGATAACGCATGCCGTCCGGCCGCAGCTGGGAGCGGACGAACCAGCGGTGGTACTCAAGGGCGCAGTGGGCCACCGTGGGGATGCTGAAGGCGTCGCGGTAGGTCGCCGTGACCTCCTCCTGCAACCCGCCGGGACCCGACCACGCGTCGAGCAGCCGCCCCACCTGCGCAGCGCCGTGCTTGGTCAGCCGCCGCTCCGGAAGCAAGGGAAGCTGGTACCCCAGAAGGTGCCTGCCGGCCTTGGGCCGCCCGAACGGGTTGCCGAGGATGGCTTGCCGCAGCCGCAGCGGGTGCGGGGCGGACACGGTGACCAGACGGTGCACGACCTTCGGGTCGGTCGCGCCCATGGTCCACGCCACCAGGCCGCCCCAGTCGTGGCCGACGACCACGGCGCACGTCTCGCCGAGCGCGCGGATCAGCCCGGCCATGCTCCCGGCGAGCGAGGGCAGGTCGTACCCCCGGGGCGGCTTGTCGCTGGCGCCGTACCCCCGCAGGTCCACCGCGACGGCCCGGTACCCGGCCCCGGCCAGGGACTCCAGCTGGTGCCGCCAGGTCCACCAGAACTGCGGGAAGCCGTGCAGCAACAGCACCAGCGGCCCCTCGCCGGCCTCCACGACGTGGAACATGCCGTTGCCCGCGTGGACGGAACGATGGGTCCAGGGCCCGGGGATCCGGGCCAGCGACTCGTCGGGACGTGCGCTCATGGCCGGACTCACAGGTTCGGGCTCGTGCGCCCGGGGTCGAGGTCGCCGGCGGCCGGGCCGTCCGAGGACCCGGTGGACGTCCCCGCCGGGCCGCCGGACGCCGCGGCCGACGAGCCGGCCAGCGGCACGCGGTGGTGGCCCACCTCGCCCGCCGTCGGGCCGCGATACGGCTCGGGCACCGGTCGGGAAGGGGAGGCGAGCGGGACGGCGGGCTCGTCCCCGTCGGGCCTGGCGACGTCCTTGAGGCCCTTCAGGCTCCGCGCGGTGCGTTTCATGCCGGTGAGGCCCTTGAGCCTGCGGTAGCCGACGAAGGCGAGCAGCAGCGCCACGACGAGGTAGAACACCGTCACGATCGTGAACGCCAGCCACTGCATCATCCCGAGCTGCACCAGCCCGTAGGCGATCGCGAACGAGGCGAGGATCAGGCACAGATGCAGCATGAAGGCGGCCACACCGAACAGCCCGGCCGCCGTGCCGACCCGTTTGGCGTCGAACTTGAGCTCGGCCTTCGCCAGCTCGATCTCCGAGCGGACCAGGGTCGAAATGTGGTGGCTCGCCTGGGCGACGAGAGCGCCGAGCGATTCCTCCTCGGGCGGAGCGGCCATGTCTGCTCTCCTATCGGATGTTGCGGTCACATTCATCCTGCGTGATGTTCATCGTCCCGCCTCGCCGTCCGATTCGCCGCATCGGACTCGCCCGTGTTCGCCGCATCGGACTCGCCTGTGCGCGAAAACCCCGCGGTATCGAACATGCCGGGTACTTCCCCGATCAGGAGAACGCATGACCTCGCGGGCACCGCGACCCGGCCCACCGTGGGCCTGATCCAGTGGCCTTCAGGCCCCGGAACGCCGCGGGTAGCGGCCCGGCGGCCTTCCGGCCTGGAACGCCGCGGGTGCGGACCGGCGGTCTGCGCGACCGGATCGATCCGCACCCTTCAGGCGATCATCCGTGGAAGATGGGCGTTCCGTGGACTTCGGACCGCCGATCAGTCCTCGCTCGACGTGGACGGCAGCTTCTCGGAGATCAGCTTCATCACCGAGCTGTCGGCCAGGGTGGTGACGTCGCCGATGCTGCGGTTCTCCGCCACGTCGCGGAGCAGGCGGCGCATGATCTTGCCGGACCGGGTCTTGGGAAGCTCGGGGACGACCATGATCTGACGCGGCTTGGCGATCGGCCCGAGCGCCTTGGCCACGTGGTCGCGCAGCTCCTTGGCGATGTCGGCGCTCTCCTCCGCGCTGCCGCGCAGGATGACGAACGCCACGATGGCCTGACCGGTGATCGGGTCCGTGGCGCCCACCACCGCCGCCTCGGCCACCTTGGGGTGGGAAACCAGCGCCGACTCCACCTCGGTGGTGGAGATGTTGTGACCGGACACCAGCATGACGTCGTCGACCCGGCCGAGCAGCCACAGGTCGCCGTCCTCGTCGCGCTTGGCGCCGTCCCCGGGGAAGTACATCCCCTCGAAGCGGGACCAGTAGGTGTCGACGTAGCGCTTCTCGTCACCCCAGATGCCGCGGAGCATCGACGGCCACGGCTCGCGGATCACCAGGAACCCGCCCCCGCCGTCCGGCACCGACTGTGCCTGGTCGTCCACGACGTCGGCCACCACGCCCGGCAGCGGGCGCATGGCGGCGCCGGGCTTGCCGGAGGTCACACCGGGCAGCGGGCTGATCATGATGGCGCCGGTCTCGGTCTGCCACCAGGTGTCCACGACCGGGCAGCGGTCGCCGCCGATGTGCTCGCGGTACCAGACGTAGGCCTCGGGGTTGATCGGCTCGCCGACGGACCCCAGGACGCGCAGGGACGACATGTCGTACTTGGCGGGGATGTCGTCGCCCCACTTCATGAACGTGCGGATCGCGGTGGGCGCGGTGTAGAGGATCGTCACGCCGTACTTCTGCACGATCTCCCAGAAACGGCCCCTGTGCGGGGTGTCGGGGGTGCCCTCGTAGATCACGCTGGTCGCGCCGTTGGCGAGCGGGCCGTACACGATGTAGGAGTGTCCGGTCACCCAGCCGATGTCCGCCGTGCACCAGTAGATGTCGGACTCGGGCTTCAGGTCGAACACCGCGTGGTGGGTCCAGGCCGTCTGCGTGAGATAGCCGCCCGTGGTGTGCAGGATGCCCTTCGGCTTCCCGGTCGTGCCGCTGGTGTAAAGGATGTACAGAGGGTCCTCGGCGTCGTGCTGCGCCGGCTCGTGCTCGTCGCTCTGGCGGTCGACGATGTCATACCACCAGATGTCCTTGTCGGTCACCTGGACGTCCTGGCCCGTCCGGCGCACGACGAGCACGTGCTCGATGCCCGGGCACTCGGCGACGGCCTCGTCCACGGTGGGCTTGAGCGCGCTCGGCGCCCCGCGACGGTAGCCGCCGTCGGCGGTGATGACCAGTTTGGCGTCGGCGTCCTGGATGCGCCCGCTGAGCGCCGTGGCCGAGAAACCGCCGAAGACCACCGAGTGGACCGCGCCGATGCGCGCGCACGCGAGCATCGCGATCGGCAGCTCGGGGATCATCGGCATGTAGATCGCGACGCGGTCGCCCTTGCCCACGCCCAGCTCGGTCAGGGCGTTGGCCGCCTTGCTCACCTCGCGCAGCAGGTCGGCGTAGGTCAGCGTGCGCGTGTCGCCGTCCGGCTCGCCCTCCCAGTGGTAGGCGACCTTGTCACCGCGGCCGGCCTCGACGTGCCGGTCGACGCAGTTGTAGGCGACGTTCAGCGTGCCGCCCAGGAACCACTTGGCGAAGGGAGGATTCCACTCGAGGGTCGTCTCCCAGCGCCGCCCCCAACTCAGCCGGTCGGCCGCCCGCTCCCAGAAGCCGAGACGGTCGTTCGCCGCCTCGTCGTAGGCGTCGGCCGTCACGTTCGCAGACGAGGCGAGGTCCGCCGGCGGCGCGAAGCGCCGGCTCTCGTGCAGCAGGTTCGACAGAGTCTCCTGGGTCTCGCGACCAGGGGTTTCCGGGGCCACAACGTACTCCTTCACATGGCCTGGCTCGATTGGGCTGGGTCCCACTTCACCAGTCCCGAGGTGGCGGGACAAGGGGGGACGGACCGGCGAAGCCCGTCGGCGGTCACCTCCACCGTGGTTCACAACGGGCTTTACATGCGGTCACAAAAGCTGCGGATTCGTTGTGGAAATGATATCCAACAATAAAAGCGGAGAGCACAGAAGGCCCATTCGCGGCATGCTCGTTGAACGGTGTGAACCACGCGCCGAACGGCACCCCCATTCGCCGGCGGCGCGCACCGGCGGCGCGCACCGGGGGCGCCATTGACGACGCCGTGAACCTCCGCCCGCTCCGCCGGGCGCGACCTGAACTCCCCTTGACCCGCCGTTGACCTTCACCGCCGTACGCCCGCATCGTACTCGCCGGTAGGGTCGGGAGGCGTGAGCGACCCACTGGCTGTCATCGCCGGGCTGCCCGGCGTCCCGGACGCCGTCCAGAGCGCCCGGTCGGCCGTCGACCGGCTGTACGGGCACCGCGTGCTGCGCCGCCGCGGCCCCGAGGTGTCCGCGGAGTCCGCCCTGCGCGGCGCGCGCGCCTCCGCCGCGCTCGAAGGCGCCGACGTCGCGCTGGAGACGCTGCGGTCGGGCGAGGCCGAGTCCCTCGTCGCGGCAGGGGCGCTGCGCGCGTCCGCCGAGATCGGACGCCTGGGCGCCACCTGGAGAACGGCGCCGCGGCAGGTCCTCGCCCGTCTCCACGCGCTGGCCGCCGTCGGCATCATCCCGGACCCGCTGCTCGGCCGCCCGCGGACGGACGCCTCCTCCGGCACCCGGTCGGTGACCGATCCCGGCGCGCACCGCGACGGGCAGGCTGTCGGCCGCACTCGCCCTGACGCCGCCGGCGCGGTCGTCCCGGGTCCCGGCGCTGATGCCGGTGACGCCGCTGACGTGGACCGTCCGGGCTCGGCCACAGACGTCCTCGGTATCGGCCCGGCTCCGGGCGCCGCGGCCGCGGCCGCGCGTCTCACCTCGCTGGTCACGTTGATCACGACGCCGACCAGGGCCCCGGCGCTGGTGCTGGCCGCTGTCGTGCACGCCGAGCTGGCCGCGGTCCGGCCCTTCGGGACCGCGGACGGCCTGGTGGCGCGTGCGGCCGAGCGGCTCACGCTCGTGGAGTTCGGGCTGGACCCCAAGTCGCTGGTGGCGGTCGAGGTCGGGCACCACGATCTCGCGGACGCGTACGCCGAGAGCCTGCGGGGCTACCTCAAGGGCACCGGCGAGGGCGTGGCGGCCTGGGTGCGGCACTGTGCCGCCGCCGTGGAGGTCGGCGCCCGCGAGGCCACGGCCATCTGCGAGGCCCTGCAACGAGGCTGAGTCTCACCGGCCCCGCATCGCCTCGCCCGAGCCGTGATGGGGGTCAGGTGCACCGGATCCAGATCACCGGACGGGCTCCGCCGCGCGGCCGGCCGCCGGACGCGGCTCGCGAGACGCGGATCGCGAGACGCGGATCGCCGGCCTGGGATCGCGGGCCTGGGACGGCCGGGCTGTGACGGCCGGCTGGAGATCGCCGCGACTACCGCGAGATCCTACGAGAATCGACGAGGTTGAACGAAAAAATCTTCCTCGTCTGGCTGAACCGGTGAAATTCTTGCGCTGCAACGAACAAGACGGGCGAGGTTTTACGGTCGGTGCGGCGAGGGGGATACGGCTCCGGACAGAAGCGAACGGCGCCCCTGGTCTGGGACGCCGCCGCCAGTGCGCCACACCGGGTTACCAAGCGTGCACCTCAAATCGTCGTAGCGGGTCAAGCCCGTCTCGACGCGCCTCCCGCGGCTGGTCGCGCGTGGGTACCCGGTGGTCGCACTCGAACACTCAGTCCGTGCAACCTTTCTACGTCGGATCCCGCCTGATGGGAACCCCTTGGAGCAAGACCTTTACCGACCTTCGCTCGTCCGGGCGCCGAACCGGCGCGCCTCCGAGCATGCCGCGAACGGGGCTCGCCGCGCCGTCCCGAAGATCCTGACAGCCGGATGTGAAGACCTTTCGATCACCGCCCGTGATCGGTCTCTCTCGGGACGTTTTCCGCATACTTGTAGTAGCCGATCCGCTACGGCGGAAAAAAACTCGCGGAAATCAGAGATTGCTCCTCGACGGAACTTGAGTTCATCGGGCACCATACGTTGGTGTCCACATGACTGTGGCGTTGGTTCCTGGGTAAGATTTTTGCAGTCCCTTGCCACGCTGCGGTCGGCGATGAAAGCTTTCTTCTAAAACGGGACCGGCTCTACCCCCCCGGAGCCGGACCGGTTGGCGACCCCCGCTCTCCCCCCCCGGCGGGGGTCGCCCTTTTCTCCTCCATCCCTGCCGCCGCGCAGAGCTTCCCCCGGGCGACCCGGCTCCCTCTTTCGCCACCGCGCACCCCCGCCTCCACCGCCTCAGGACGGCAGGAGCACCTGCCGGTGCCGCCGGCCCACACCGACAGCGCGGTGTGGCCAGGCCAGCGGTGGGCGAGGCACGTGTCGAGGGAGCAAGGACCCCCCAAGCAACTCGAAGCGGCTACACGGGACGCCCTGCGACGAACGCCATGCGAACGCTGACAGGAGCAGCGAGGGGCATCCGGCGGCGTCCAGCGCTGCCATGGCTCAACGCGATGGCGATGCTGGGATGCCCATCGGGGGGCCACGGCGGCCGGGCCGCCGGCCTCGGCTTCTCCCGTCTCGCTCGCAGGTCAGAGGGTTATCCACAGAACGCCGTTCGCTCCCATGAGCGATGTGGCCGGTCCTGGAAGGTGGTGGCCTCAGACGACAGGGAGGCCACCCCATGCCCCGCCCATTGGTGATCACCGAAGATCAAGATCTGCTGGACGATCTCCTGCGGGTCGCGGCCGCCGCCGGTGTGGAGATCGACGTCGCGCACGCCCCGACGCATGCCCGGCCTTACTGGCAGCGCGCCCCGCTCGTCGTCGTGGGCGCGGACGCGGCCGACGCCCTGGCCGCGACCGGGCCACCGCAGCGGCAGGGCGTGCTCCTCGTGACCAGGGCGTGCGACGATCCCGCCGTCTGGCGACGATGCGTGGCCGTGGGCGCCAAGGCGGTTCTGGAACTGCCGCAGGCCGAGCGGCGACTGGTGGACGAGTTCGCCGAGGCGTCAGAGCCGATGATCAGGGCCGGTGAGACGGTCTGCGTCATCGGCGGCAGCGGCGGCGCCGGCGCCAGCGTGCTGGCGGCTTCCCTGGCCCTCACCGGAGCGCGACGTGGCATGCGCACGCTCCTCGTGGACGCCGACCCGCTCGGCGGCGGCATCGACGTCATCCTCGGCCAAGAGCACGCCATCGGCGCACGATGGCCCGACATCGTCGAGCGTGAGGGCCGGGTGAGCTTCGCGGCCCTGCAAGCCGCCCTGCCGACGATGGGCGAGCTCACCGTGCTGTCGTGGCATCGCGGGGAGTCCCCACCCATCCCCGCGGAGGCCATGCGGGCCGTCCTCGAGGCCGCGCACAGAGGGTGCGATCTCATCGTCGTCGACCTCCCTCGACATGTCGGCCCCGCCGCGGGCGAGGCGCTCTCGCGAGCGGGGTCCACCCTGCTGCTCGTGCCCGCGGACGTGCGAGGCGTGCTATCCGCCTCCCAACTCCTGATCGAGATCAGCCGGCACACCTCGGACATCGGCGTCGTGGCGCGCGACGGCGTCCTGCTCCCCGAGGTGATCACCCGCTCCCTCGGCGTGTCCTGTGTCGGGGTTCTCGAAGACCAGCGCGGCCTCGCCGACGTCCTCAACCGCGGCGACGCCCCACCCCTCGGCGACCGCACTCCTCTCGGCCGCTTCTGCGCCGACTTCCTCACCACCCTGGAGCCCCGATGACCCCTCATCCCACCGCGTCCACTGGTCCCACCGCGTCCATCGGCCCCACCGGCTCTACTGGCCCCAACGGATCCATCCGCCCCACGGGGTCCATTCCCCCCACCCCGTTCATATCTCGCCCCATCCCGTCCACTCCTCAGCCACCCACACCCGTCACGCCCTCCCTGACCGTGGACACCCGCCGATGAATCGTCTGGTGGTGTCCCCTGACCTGGTAGAGGCCGTCCGGGTGCGTCTCGCCCGCACGGGCGCCCAGCCCTCGGCCGCTCAGGTGGCCGCCGCGCTCCGAGCCGAGCACGCGGTGCTGGGGGACGCCGAGGTCCTCGAGGTCGCCCGTGCTCTGAGGGCCGATCTCATCGGCGCCGGGCCGCTCGAGCCCTTGCTGGCCGAACCGGAGGTCACCGATGTGCTGGTCAACGGCGCTCGCAACGTCTGGATCGACGCCGGTGACGGCCTGCGGCGCACCTCGGTCGTCTTCCCCGGCGACGACGAGGTGCGCAGGCTCGCCCAGAGGCTGGCCGCAGCCGCGGGCAGGCGCCTGGACGACGCCTGCCCCTACGTCGACGCCCGTCTGCCGGGCGGCGTACGCCTGCACGCGATCCTGCCGCCGGTGGCCTCCGACGGCACGTGCCTGTCCCTCCGGCTCCCACCCCGCAGGTCCTTCACCCTGGAAGAACTGGTTCCAGGCCCTGGGGCCGCGGCGGTGCGCGCGATCGTGATCTCCCGGCTGGCCTTCCTCGTGACGGGTGGAACTGGTACTGGAAAAACCACACTTTTGTCCGGAATGCTTTCCCTGGCTCATCCTGGCGAGCGGTTGATCCTTGTCGAGGACTCCTCGGAGCTGCGGCCGATCCACCCGCATGTCGTCCGCCTGGAGACCAGGCCGGCCAACCTGGAAGGGGCCGGCGGCGTAGGCCTCCGCGACCTGGTCCGGCAGGCCCTTCGCATGCGCCCGGACCGCTTGGTCGTAGGAGAGGTGCGCGGCGCTGAGGTCGTCGACCTCCTTGCCGCGCTCAACACCGGCCACGACGGTGGTTGTGGAACTCTGCATGCGAACAACCCCGCCGATGTGCCCGCCCGGCTGGAAGCGCTCGCCTGTGCCGCCGGGCTTTCGAGGGAGGCCGTCCACAGCCAGATCGCCGCGGCCCTCGACGCCGTGATCCACCTCGTCCGCGACGCCGGTGGCGGACGCCGCAGAGTCGCCGAGATATGCCTCATGGAACGCGAGTCGTCGGGCCTCGTCCGCGTCGTCCCCGCCCTCGCGTTCCCCGCCAACGGCCCACCCCAACACGGCCCGGCGCTGCCCGCGCTCCTCGCCCGCGCTCCTCATGTCCTCCAATGACCCCGTTCTCCCGCCCCACCGCCGAGTTCCGAGCCCTTCTGGGCGGCGAGCAGGAGGAGATGTTCGATGCTCGTGGTCGCCGTCGTTTTGATCGCTCTGGCAGTGGGGGTCTGGACGAGCCCTGACGCCGCGACCGTTCGGCTGCTCGCCTTGACACGTCCCCGAGACCAGGCGCGATGGGCGAGCATCGCCCGGTTGTCGCGTGTCGCCCTCCGGCGAAGTCCCGCACGGCAGGCCGCCGCATGGAGAAGGTCCTCGATCGAACTGAGCCAGGCTCTGGTCGCCGAGCTGGCGACGGGGCGGCCGCCGGGAGACGCGCTGGCGCGGGCGGTGTCCTGCCTCGTCCTGCCCGATCCCACCGCCCTTCGTCCTGTCATCGCCATAGCCCGCGACGGTGGTGACGTGGCCTCGGCTCTCGAGCGAGCCGCTCCTGATCACGGTGGAGAAGGTCTGGTGCGCCTCGCGGCCTGCTGGCGCGTCAGCCAGACGTCGGGCGCGGGGTTGGCCGCTCTCGTGGAAAGGGTGGGCTGCTCTCTGCGGGAGGCCGAGGCGCACCGTTCTGAGGTCACGGCCCAACTGGCCGGTCCGCGTTCCACCGCTCGGCTGCTCGCAGGGCTTCCCCTGCTCGGAATCCTGCTCGCGGCCGGGCTGGGGCTGCGTCCGCTGGACTTCTTGCTCGGCGGCCCGGCCGGCGTGGCATGTCTCGGCGCCGGTGGGCTGCTGGACGTCGCGGGCCTGTGGTGGATGAACCGGCTCGTCTCCCACGCCCAAGAGCGGGGCACATGATCGTGAACCAGACAGACACGTGTCCACGCGACGGCCGTGCGACTACTGGTGATCATTCAACGATGGCGGTTCATACAGGGCCGTCTGTGCAGGTAGGGCCCTACTTAGTGCGGTGACCGCGTACGTTCGCCGGGCGCGGCTCGCCACCCCGGGCCGCACCTGGTGCGGTGACCGCGTACGTTCGCCGGGCGCGGCTCGCCACCCCGGGCCGCACCTGGTGCGGTGACCGCGTACGTTCGCCGGGCGTGGCTCTCCACCCCCGGCCACGTGTCAGTGATCGGCGCCGGGTCGGCGGGTCGTGGTATGGCGATGCCGGCGCCTGCTACGGCGCCCGAGCCGGTGAACGTTCGTGGACAGCGCGCTAGCGGCTGACATCGCGCATTCGAGTTCAGTGACTGGTCCGACGCACTGGTTCGACGACGTGTACGCGCCCTGAGCGGGGATGGTGAGCTCCAACACACACCAGCACCGCTCTGACGACATCCGCGCCTTTGAACCAGCTCAAGGCGATGAACCAGGCGGGGCTGTTACGTGAGATGAGTGCCCGCCCTGCCCGTCCGGTCCCACAACAGGAAGGCTCGGAGGACTCATGAGCATCTTGCTCGCTACCGGCCTCGTCGGGTTCTCCGCGTGGCTCTGGTTGACTCCGTGGGATCCGGGCGAGCGTCTGGCCAAGATCCCCATGTTCCGCATGCGGCTCAACGCGGAGGCACGCCCTGGGCAGCATGGTCGCGATAGGCGAGCGATGGTTCATGCGGGCGCTCGACCGCCGTACGAGCCGGCGCGGGCCGGACACTCCCATGCGACGCCCGTCTACAGAGGCAGAGGCGGCAGCGAACGCCTGGGCGGCCTTGCACATACAGGAGGCGGCGAACGCTGGGGCGGTGTCGATCGCCCGGCGGGAGTCAAGCAGTTGAGCGCTGTTGAGCGCCTCGACGGCATCAACGGCGTGTCGGGCGTCTTCGCCTCTGGTGGTGCTTCCGGGCTGAGGGGGCGGTTCGCCAGATACGGCCTCGGCGCGTACACGTTCCGGAAGGCACTTCCGTCGATCTTGGTCGCCATCGGAGGCATCGCGCTCGTCGGTGGCGTGCCCGGAGTGGTGTGCGGAGTCGGCGCGGGTGTGCTGACGCTGGTGATCGGTCACCGCGCGGAACCCCGCGAGGCACGTCGGCGCCGGGCGCGGATCACGGCCGATCTTCCGTTCGCGGTCGATCTCATGGTGGCCTGTCTGCGGGCGGGCCGGCCGGTGAGCGCCGCGGTGCAGACGGCCGCGAACGCGATCGGTGGTCCGCTCGGCGAGCGCCTGGCATGGGTGAACGGCCAGCTGCGGCTTGGTGCCCGCCCTGAGGATGCCTGGTCGGCGCTGGAGAAGGACCGGCCACTGGCGGCGATGGCGCGTGGCATGGTCCGCGCGGCCCTCAGCGGGGCGCCGGTGGCCGATGTGCTGTCCAGACTCGCGGATGACGCGCGGCAGGACGCTCGGGCCGCCTCCTCCGCTGCGGCCCGACGGGTGGGCGTTCAGGCGGTCGCGCCTCTCGGACTGTGTTTCCTGCCGGCCTTCGTGCTCGTGGGAGTGATCCCAGTGGTCGCGGGTCTGGCAGGTCAGGTCTTCGGCCGCTGACCGCCGCTGACCGGTCGATGAGCGGCCGTTGAGCGCCGACGATCGGCCGACGACCGGCGGGCGACGAGCGAGATCAGACCCGTGACATCGGCGCTCACCGCCGATGTCACGAGGACATCAGGATGACCCGCCGATCTGGCCGGTCACTTCCCTATCGCGCACCCCGGCGGGTACGAGCTGGAACCAGCCCCAGGCGGCGGCCGCCCGGCCCGGCGGCACGCCTCTGCAGATGCCGTTTGCCGTGGCCCACGTGAGCCGCCTCGCCAATCCTGGCCGTCGCGAGGCGTCACGGACGTGAGCCCTCCAGTCGTGGTGAGCGGCGAACCGTCCACAGCCTCGGGACGGAGCTCGGACGGAGCGCCGATGGTCGGTACGCAGGCTCGGGCGGCATGGCGGCTGTCCGTGCATAGGTCGAAATGAATGGCATCTCCGCAGTGGGGCCTGGCGTCGGCCGACTTATCCACAGGCTTGGCGCGGGGTCGGCGGGTTGTCCACAGAATGACGTTCGGCCCAGAAGTGGCCCCCTCCGCTCGGCGAAGCTGTCCTCGCTGGTCAAGGTCCGGGTGGTCACCCACACGGCGACGATGACGACTTAAGGGGAGGTCCGATGCGCAGGTGGATCCGTCGACGGGGGCGGCACGCGCTCAAGGTCATTCGGGACGGAAAGGGGGCAGGGCTGCATCACCGCTTCCAGCGGCTGCGGGTGCGCGTTCAAACCTCCGCGAGCACGCGCGTCAAGCTGGCCCGCATGCGAGCGCAGGCAGGGATGTCCACCGCGGAGTACGCGGTGGGCACGATCGCCGCCTGTGCCTTCGCGGGCCTCCTGTTCAAAATCGTCAGCAGTCCCGAGGTGCGGAAGATGCTGTCCGACATCATCAGCCGGGCCCTCAGACTCGCGGGATGAACCGGTGGCCCACGTGGACATAGCGGAATCGGGGCGGACGCGGAGGCGGCGGTCACGGCGGAGGCGGTGGACACGACGTCCGGGTTTCTCGCGGTCTGAGTCCGAGTCGGGGTCGGTCACGGCGGAGACGGCCGTCGCGCTCCCATCGCTGGCCCTGGTGCTGGGAGCGGCTCTTTGGGCCATCGCCGCGGTCGGTGCTCGACTTGAATGTGTCGATGCGGCACGGGCCGGCGCCAGGGCGGTCGCCCGCGGCGAGGCACTGGAGGTCGTTCGGCGATTCGCCGGCCGTGCGGCTCCTCCAGGTGCGGTCGTCTCGATCACCCGCGACGCGGAACTGAGCCGGGTGACCATTTCCGCCACCATCCGCCCGAGCTGGGCCGTCGGAATGCCGCCGGTCCACGTGGCCGCCACCGCGACCTCCTCCACCGAGGGGGGAGTCGACGACTTGATCATGGAAGCACGACAGGCGCCGACCGGTGTTGAGCCTGAGTGACGGCACTCCGCCGACGCCCTGAGAACAGTAGAGATCACCCCCGGAACCGCCGAAGCACTCCGCCTGCCCATGACACCAGGCCACCGCCTCACGCCCCCGAACAAGGCACCGGCTCATGACCGCAGGTCGAAATCTGTTCTGGCGGTCGAGGAGCCGATGGAGGGGCCGTTGATGGGGGGTGACGGGCTGTTGGGGGCGGGCTGGAATCACCGAGGGAGGCTCTGGCTCATGGCGTCAGATCGAGATCTGCTGAGGCGGGTCGAGGGGCTGATGAGGGAGGCGTCGATGCGGGGGATGGGCCGTTGGGCAGGTCGAAATGTCAATGGGGCGGGAGTCCATGGTGAGGGCGTGGTCGGTCGTTGAGGCGGGGCGACAGATGGGGAGTGATCGGGGGGCGGGCACTGTTTGGGTCGTCGCGCTCATGACGTTGATCTGGTTCACCGCGGGCGCGTTGGTGCTGGTAGGGGTCGCGCGCACAGCCCGGCACCATGCTCAGTCGGCCGCCGATCTCAGCGCCCTGGCCGCGGCGCGCCAGGCGATGGCATCGCCGGAGACGGCGTGTCGGCACGCGCGCGATCTCGCCTCGGCCAACGATGCTTCGATCACGCAATGCCATGTTGAGGGAGCCGTGGTCATCGTGCGGGTCGAGGTCCCATTGCAACTCCCATGGTTCGGCGATCGCCACGCCTCCGCCGAAGCGCGCGCGGGTCCCAGGTGACCACTTGTACGAAGATCCGCGTCCGTGGACAGCCTCACAGCGGGGGTCATCGGTGGGACCGGAGAGCGAGTAGGTGAACTCCGTCAGATGGGTCGTGAGGAGTCGGTGGCTTCGGTTAGGAGGGTGGTGAGGGCTGGTGGCTTCGGTCGGGTGGGTGGTGAGGAGCCTGCGCCTCTCGTTCGGACGGTGGTGGCCGCGCTGGTGAATTCGTCAGGTGGGGGGTGAGGGGATGGTGGGTTTGGTCAGGAGGGTGGTGAGGAGGCGGATGGCGCCTTGTTTGTCAAGGGGGTCGTTGCCGTTGCCGCATTTGGGGGACTGGATGCAGGACGGGCATCCGCGTTCGCACTCGCAGGAGGCGATGGCCTCGCGGGTGGCCGTGAGCCAGTCGAGGGCGCGGGCGTGGCCGCGCTCGGCGAAGCCGGCTCCGCCCTCGTGGCCGTCGTAGACGAAGACCGTGAGGAGGCCGGTGTCCGGGTGCAGTTCGGTGGAGACGCCGCCGATGTCCCAGCGGTCGCAGGTGGCGAACAGCGGGAGCAGGCCGATGGAGGCGTGCTCGGCCGCGTGCGCCGCGCCGCCGAGGTCGAGGCCCTCGGCGAGCAGCGGTGCCACGGCGGCGTCCGGGAGGGTCCACCACACGGCGCGGGTGCGCAGGGTGCGGGGCGGCAGGTCGAGGGGTTCCTCGCCGAGCACCTCGCCGGTCTTGACGCGGCGCTTGAGGAAGGACACGACCTGCCGGGTGACCTCCACCGTCCCGAAGTGCAGCTCGCCCGGCCCGAAGGCGTGCGACCGCAGGGATTCCAGCACGGAGATGTCGGTGACGTCCCGGGCGAAGGTGGAGTAGTCAGGGTCGGACGCCGACACCAGGGCGACGCCCGCGTTTAGGTCGAGTTCCTCCACGAGGTAGGTGTCGCCCTGGTGGATGTGCACGGCGCCGGTGTGGACGGCGGTGTGGGCGGACGGCTCGTCGACGGTGCCGAGCAGCCGCCCAGTGGAGGACTCCACGACCTCGATCGGCGGCCCGCCGGAGCCCCGGATGTCGGCCAGGTTGGCGGCGCGCTCGCGGCGTGTCCAGAACCAGCCCTGGGGGCGGCGCCGGAGCATCCCGCGCTGGACGAGGTCGTCGAGCACCTCTTCCGTGGAGGGGCCGAACACCGGCAGGTCCGCCTCGGTCAGCGGGATCTCGGCCGCCGCCGCGCACAGGTGCGGGCCCAGGACGTACGGGTTGTCCGGGTCGAGCACGATGGCCTCGACCGGCCGGCCGAAAAGGGCCTGCGGATGGTGGACGAGGTAGGTGTCCAGCGGGTCGTCGCGCGCGATCAGCACGGCGAGGGCGTCCTGGCCGTCGCGGCCCGCGCGTCCGGCCTGCTGCCACAGAGAGGCACGCGTGCCGGGCCATCCCGCGATGAGGACGGCGTCCAGTCCGGACACATCGATGCCCAGTTCCAGGGCGTTGGTCGTCGCCAGGCCGGTGATCTGGCCGGAGCGCAGCGCCCGTTCCAGGGCGCGCCTGTCCTCGGCGAGGTACCCGGCGCGATAGGCCGCCACCTTGGCGGGCAGCTCGGGCGAGATCTCCTCGAGGTTCTCCCGGGCGATCAGCGAGATCGTCTCGGCGGCGCGCCGCGACCGGACGAAAGCGAGGGTGCGCACGTCGTCGATGACCAGATCGGTGAGCAGGTCGGCGGCCTCGGCCGTCACCGTGCGCCGGACGGGGGCGCCTCCCTCGCCCCGCAGATCCGTCAGAGGCGGCTCCCACAGGGCGAAGGTCGTGGAACCCCGGGGAGAGGCGTCCGTGGTCACCTCGGCCATCTCAAGGCCCGTCAGGCGCATCGCGGCGGCGGCGGGGTCGCTGACCGTGGCGGAGACCAGCATGAATACCGGATGGGAGCCATACTTTCCGCATATCCGGCGGAGGCGGCGCAAGATCTGGGCCACATGTGATCCGAAGACACCCCGGTACCCATGGCACTCGTCCACGACGACCAGCTTCAGCCGGCGCCAGAACGACGACCAGGCCGAGTGGTGGGGCAGCATCGACCGGTGGAGCATGTCGGGGTTGGTCAGCACGTAGTTCGCATGCTTGCGCACCCATTGACGCTCGTCGGGCGGAGTGTCCCCGTCGTAGGTGGCGGCGCGCACCTGGGCGAGCTTCAGATCGCGCACCGAACGCAACTGGTCGGCGGCCAGTGCCTTGGTCGGCGTCAGGTACAGGACCGAGCCTCCGGACAGGATCTCGGACACGGCCGGCACCAGGTAGGCCAAAGATTTTCCCGACGCGGTGCCTGTCGCGATGATCACGTTTTGGCCACGATGTACCAGCTCAGCGGCGGTGGCCTGGTGCTCCCAGAGACCCTCGACGCCGAGATTTCGCAGACGGCTGACAAGCAGCTCGTCGACCCAGGAAGACCAGGTCGCCTTACCTGCCTGACGTGCGGCGACGTACTCTACGTGTGTGATGCGTTCACGGCGCGCGGGTACGCCGAGCAGACGAGCAAGGATCGGGTCCGCTCGCCGTGAGGGTGATGTAGTCGGAGTCACTGGTTTCCAGTTTGGCATCTTGGGGGAGAGTCGCCCGGAGTCGTGATTTCGTATAGACACGAAGGCGGGGCGTGGTTGAATGCCGCGCGTCAGGGTATTGCGCGCTGGGACTTGGGGTCCCAGCATGTCAGACCCCTCGTCGTGGACTCAGCAGGCAAGGCGCTGGAGGATCTGTGGATCTGAAGTTGGACCACCACACTGAAGACCGACTCACCATCGTGGAAGTCGAGGGTGAGATCGATGTCTATACCGCGCCGAGGCTGCGTGAGCTGCTGATCGACCTGGTCAACAAGGGCAACTTCCACCTTCTCGTCAACATGGAGAAGGTGGACTTCCTGGACTCCACGGGGCTCGGTGTCCTGGTCGGCGGGCTCAAGCGCGTTCGGGCGCACGACGGCTCCCTGGAGCTCGTCTGTACGCAGGAGCGCATCCTGAAGATCTTCCGGATCACCGGCCTGACCAAGGTCTTCGGGATTTACGCCTCGGTCGAAGAGGCCAAGGAAGCTCACGGCCGAGACAAGTAGTCATGGCCACCGTCGAGCTGACGTTCAGTGCCCTTCCGGCTCACGTGCGCACCGCGCGGCTGGTCGCAACGGCCATCGCGCGGCGCACCGGGGTTGCGGAGGACCTGCTGGACGAGGTGCGGCTCGCTGTGGGTGAGGCCTGCTCACGGGCAGTGGAGGCACACCGCGTCCACTGCCCGGGCGAGCCCATCCGCATCGAGTTGTGCGACGACTCAGGGCGCTTCGAGGTCACCGTCACCGACTCGGCACCGAGCGACGATCTCGAACAGGCGTACAAGGACGAGGACGAGTTGCCGACGGCCGTCAACGGCACCGAGTTGGCCAGCCTGCTCCCCGCCGACACGCTGATGTCCGGGTTCGGCATCGCCGTCATCGCCGCGCTGGCCGATGACGTCGAGGTGTATCCGAGTGCCAAGGGGCTGCGGATCAGGATGAGCTGGCCCGCCGCCGCCGCCGGGTTCGCCACCGCCTGAGAGTGGCCACGGGGGCTGTCTTCCAGCGGGGCCACGGGGTCGTCTTCTCGGTTGTTCCATCTCGTCGGGGTGACTCGGATCGACCTGGTCGATCGCGCTCGCCCCGGCCAGGCATGGTCCGGCCCACCGCCCGGGATCCGTCGATCCTGAGTGCCAGGGATCGCGCCGGTCGGTTCCCGGTCGTGCGACGCGAGCCTGACCGGCGCCGTCCTGGCGCGTGGTCGCGCCGCGGGCGTCGGCCGCGCGCTGCCGACCTGGCCGTCCTGACCCTGCTCACCTCCGTGCAGGCGCCCTCTGCCCGGGCATCCTGGCAGAGCGGCGCCGCGCCACCGAGGTCGTCGCGCCACCGAGTTCGTCGCACCGCGCCGGACTGTCGCATGAGCGCGAGCCTTACGGCGCGCCGCGCCGCGACGGGCTGCCGCATGAGCGCGAGTCTTTCGCGCCGCTGGTCAGAATCCTGCCGCGTTGTGGGCGGGCCGCTGTGGGGTGGCCGGCCGGGTGCCAGGGGGAGGGCGCCCTGAGGCCGGCAGAGGCGGGCTGCCGGCATCTTCGCGTGATCCGTCCTCGTGCCGTCAGCATCCGGCCGTCCTGGTGAGGGCCGAGGGCCGCTGAAGGCTGGAGTGGAGGGCGGTGCCGGCGGAGGGGTGTTCATGGTGGTGCGGGTGAGGGTGTTGGGGCGTCGCCGCACGTCAGCGCGGGTTTACGGACATAATAATTAGGCAATGAACGTCTGTCCGTAACCCGGCCGTCGATCGATCTGACACACGGAAAACCGCGTTGTTACTGGGCAAAGCCCCGCACCTTACTGGACTGGGCCCTAATTGGCTGGTGGAAGAGGCTTCATATCTGGCCTGTGCCTGCGTAGACTCCCGGCACCGGCCAAGGTTTTGTCCCCGCAGATCAACGACGCCCTGCGGGAAGGTCTGCGGACGTTACCGGAAGCGGCACTGCCAATCCAGCTCGGATGCGCGCCGCCCCCCGACTGACTCGCAGCGCGGTCTGGGCATGGACCTACCCGTCTGGCCGAGGAGGACGGATGTCTAGGCTCAATCTCGCCGCTGACGACGCCGCAGCGGTATCTCTTAGCGGTTCCCACCTCACAATCGTGATCGTGGTGGCCGCCGTGGCGCTGCTGGCGCTCGCCGTAGCGGGCGGTCTCGTCCGCGAGGTGCTCGCCGCAGGTCAAGGCACAGAGCGAATGCAGAACATCGCGCGAGCGGTCCAGGAAGGCGCCGCCGCGTATCTAACGCGACAGTTCAGAACGCTTGCACTTTTTGTGGTGCTCATCCCGTTCCTGCTGCTTCTCCTGCCCTCGGAGTCGACCAGCGTCGCCATCGGACGCTCCGTCTTCTTCGTGGTCGGTGCGGCATTCTCCGCGTTGACCGGCTTCATGGGTATGTGGCTGGCTGTGCGGGGCAATGTCCGTGTGGCGGCCGCCGCCCGCGAGGCGGGTGAGAAGCCCGCGATGCGCATCGCCTTCCGTACCGGTGGCGTGGCCGGCATGTTCACCGTCGGGCTCGGCCTGCTGGGCGCCGCGATCGTCGTGTTCATCTACAAGGGCGACGCTCCGAGCGTGCTCGAGGGCTTCGGGTTCGGCGCGGCGCTCCTGGCGATGTTCATGCGTGTCGGCGGCGGCATCTTCACCAAGGCGGCCGACGTGGGCGCCGACCTGGTCGGCAAGGTCGAGCAGGGCATCCCCGAGGACGACCCGCGCAACGCCGCCACGATCGCCGACAACGTGGGCGACAACGTCGGCGACTGCGCCGGCATGGCGGCCGACCTGTTCGAGTCCTACGCGGTCATGCTGGTCGCGAGCCTCATCCTGGGCAAGGCGGCCTTCGGCACCGAGGGCCTGGTCTTCCCGCTCATCGTCCCGATGATCGGCGTGCTGACCGCGATCATCGGCATCTTCACCACCGCGCCCCGCAGCGGCGACCGCAACGGCATGGCGGCCATCAACCGTGGCTTCTTCATCTCGGCGGCGATCTCGGCCGTCCTGGTGGCCGTGGCCGCCTACCTCTACCTGCCCGGCTCGTTCTCCCAGCTCACCGACGTCAGCCCGGCGATCGCCGGGCTCAGCTCCGACCCGCGGCTGATCGCCATCGGCGCCGTCCTCATCGGCCTGGTGCTCGCCAGCGCCATCCAGGTGCTCACCGGCTACTTCACCGAGACCAACCGCCGCCCGGTCAGGGAGATCGGCGAGAGCTCGCTCACCGGCCCGGCCACGGTCATCCTGTCCGGCATCTCGGTCGGCCTGGAGTCGGCGGTCTACTCGGCGCTGCTCATCGGCGGCGCGGTGTACGGGGCGTTCCTGCTGGGCTTCGGCAACGTGACCGTGGCGCTGTTCGCGGTGGCCCTGGCCGGCACCGGCCTGCTCACCACCGTCGGCGTCATCGTGTCCATGGACACCTTCGGCCCGGTCTCCGACAACGCGCAGGGCATCGCCGAGATGTCCGGCGACGTCGAGGGCGAGGGCGCCCGCATCCTCACCTCCCTCGACGCGGTGGGCAACACCACCAAGGCGATCACCAAGGGCATCGCGATCGCGACGGCCGTGCTCGCGGCGACCGCGCTGTTCGGCTCGTTCCGCACCGCCGTCGAAAGCCAGCTCGCCGCGGCGAGCGCCGGGGTGAAGGACGCGCTGGGCTCCTTCAGCTCCTTCAGCCTCAGCGTGGACTCGCCGAACGTGCTCGTCGGTCTCATCATCGGCGCCGCGGTCGTGTTCCTGTTCTCCGGCCTGGCGATCAGCGCCGTGGGCCGCGCGGCGGGACGGGTCGTGTTCGAGGTGCGCGAGCAGTTCCGCACCAAGCCGGGCATCATGACCGGTGAAGAGCTGCCCGACTACGGCCGCGTCGTGGACATCTGCACCCGTGACTCGCTGCGCGAGCTGGCCACGCCGGGCCTGCTGGCCGTCATGACGCCGATCGCGGTCGGCTTCGCCTTCGGGTACGCGCCCCTCGGCGCCTACCTCGCGGGCGCGATCGCCGCGGGCACGCTGATGGCGGTCTTCCTGGCCAACTCGGGCGGCGCCTGGGACAACGCCAAGAAGCTCGTCGAGGACGGCCACCACGGCGGCAAGGGGTCGCAGGCCCACGAGGCCACCATCATCGGCGACACCGTCGGCGACCCGTTCAAGGACACCGCCGGTCCGGCGATCAACCCGCTGATCAAGGTCATGAACCTCGTGGCCCTGCTCATCGCCCCGGCCGTCGTGACCTACGCCGACAACGCCGTCGTCCGCGTCGGCGTCACGCTGGTCGCGGTCGTGATCGTCGTCGGCGCGATCGTCGTCTCCAAGCGGCGCTCGACGAGCATCGCCCCCACGGGCGGCACCCCGGCCGAGAAGGTCGAGACCGAGAAGGTGTCGAGCTGACGACCAACGGCATCTAGTGCCGCACGGCGCGGCGCCGGCCTGAACGGCCGGCGCCCGCGGGCGGCCAGAGGTGAAAGTGCGGCTACCGTCCGAGGAGGGCGGTAGCCGTACGCGTGTAATGGGATAGTTGGGGGAGTGAACACGCTCATCGTGCTGAGACATGCCAAGGCCGCGCACGTGCCCGGGCTGGCCGACCGCGAGCGTCCCCTCACCGATCGCGGCGAGCGGGACGCCGAGCGGGCCGGTGAGACGCTCAGGCGGCTCGGGCTGAGTCCTGAGCTGGTGCTGTGCTCGCCGTCGATCCGCACCAGGCGCACCGCCGAACTGGCGCTGGCCGGCCTCGCCTCGGAGGCCCCCGTCCACGTCGAGACCGAGATCTACGAGGCGTATCCGGACGAACTGCTGGAGCTGATCGGCCGTACGGACGGCGAGGTGTCCACCCTGCTGCTGGTGGGCCACAACCCGGGGGTTCACGAGCTGGTCCTGAACCTCTCGCTGACGCACGACGACGAGGGGTTCCCGCCGGGAGCGTTCGCGGTGCTGGAAACCGGCCCCTGGGCCGACCTGGGGCCCGGAGACGGCCGCGTGGTCGGCCGCTGGACCCCCAAGGGGCACTGAACGCCGCCGGCACGCCGTCCGCTCGAAGCCGGAGGCCGCCGAAGGCCCGCGAGGTGCCATGGGCGTGAGGCCGGGGACGGCCGCGGCAGGACGCCGATGGGCGTGAGGCCGGGACGGCCGCGGCGGGGTGCCGAAGGCCCGCGAGCCGGGGCCGGGTCCGTCAGGTGGTGGGGGGAGCGGTGAGGCCGTCTTCGGCGTCGGCGGCCTCCACCTCCTCGCGGGAGATGCCGAGCAGGTACAAGATCGCGTCGAGGTACGGGACGTTCACCGCCGCGTCGGCGGCCTGCCGCAGGACCGCCTTGGCGTTGAACGCGATGCCCAGCCCCGCGGCCGCGATCATGTCGAGGTCGTTGGCGCCGTCGCCGATGGCCACGGTCTGGCTGATCGGGATGCGCGCCTGCTGGGCGAACCGCTCGAGGGCCCGCGCCTTGCCGGGACGGTCGACGATCTCGCCGATCACCCGCCCGGTGAGCTTGCCGTCCACGACCTCCAGGGTGTTGGCCGCGGAGTAGTCGATGCCCAGCTCGGTGACCAGAGAGTCGGTGATCTGGGTGAAGCCGCCGCTGACGATCGCGAAGCGGTAGTCCAGCCGCTTCAGGGTGCGCACCAGAGTGCGGGCGCCGGGGGTGAGGACGACCTCCTCGCGGACCCGTTCGAAGACCTCCTCCGGCAGACCCTCCAGGAGGGCGACGCGTTCGCGCAGTGAGGCGGCGAAGTCGAGCTCACCTCGCATGGCCGCCGTCGTGATCTTCTCGACCTCGTCCATGCACCCGGCGTGCGCGGCCAGCAGTTCGATGACCTCGCCCTGGATGAGCGTGGAGTCGACGTCCATGACGATCAGCCGTTTGGCCCTGCGGTGCAGGCCGGAGCGCTGTACCGCGACGTCGACCTGCTGCAGCACGGCCTCGGCGGTCAGCGCGGTGCGCAGCGCGTCGGGGTCGGCCCCCGAGATCGCCAGCTCGATGCAGGTGACCGGCAGGTGCGCGAGCCGTTCGATGCGGTCGATGTTGGCGCCGGCGGCGGCGATGCGGCCCGCGATGCCCGCCAGGGCCGCCGGCTGCAGCGGGTTGCCCAGGACGGTGACGTGGAGGCGCCCGCGGCGGCGCTTCTCCTTCAGGTCGGTGCCCGTCGTGAGCTCGACCTCCATGCCGAGGTCCTCGGCGACGCGCTCGACGGCGGCCCACATGGCGCCCAGGGTGCCGCCGGTGCCGGTCGGCGGGCCGCCCGCGTAGGCGACCAGGACGCCCAGGACCAGCCGGCCGCGGATCACGACCTGCTCGACGTCGGCGACGGTGACGGGGAAGGAGGCCAGCACGGTGAACAACCGGGAGGTCACTCCGGGTCGGTCGGGGCCGGTCAGCGTGATCAAAAGCGTGCGCTGCTTCATCGCGGACAACGCTACCGACCGCTCAGAGTGCGCGTGCAAGCGGTTCACCATACGGACGGCAGATGGCCATGTCCCCATGTCTTCATGGGTGTGCACAGGAGGAGGCATGCCCATGACCGAGGTGCTCGCCAGTCAGGTCCGTGGCGGAAGCGTCGACGAACCCCTCGTCCGGTCCGATGCGCGGCCCAGTGCCGGGCCGGAGAAATCTCTCGTCCACCCCGGCGCGGCGCCTCCAGGCCCGCGCGCCGGTCAGGAGCAGCCGCTCCTCCACTCGCGTCCCGACCCGGGCTCAGAGCAGACGAGCCCGCGGGCACACCTGGAGGGTCCGAGTCCCAGGGCACACCTGGAGGGTCCGAGTCCCAGGGCACACCTGGAGGGTTCGAGTCCCAGGGCACACCTGGAGGGTTCGAGTCTCAGGGCACACCTGGAGGGGGCGGGCCCCCGTACGCGCCTGGAGGCGGCGGGCTCCCGTGCCCGGCTCGAGGCCGGGCGGATCGTCACGGAGGCCCCGCCCCGGCCGGGGCTCGGCCAGGGGACGCTGACCGACGCGCGCGGTCGCTACACCGTCGAACTGGCCAAGGACGCCGCCGACATGCGGGCGGCTCAGCGGCTGCGCTACGAGGTGTTCGCCGAGGAGATGGGCGCCCACCTCGACTCGCCGATCTCCGGCCTGGACGTGGACCGGCTGGACGCCTACTGCGACCACCTGCTGGTGCGCTCGGGCGACACGGTGGTCGGCACCTACCGCATGCTCGCGCCAGGACGGTCCGACCGGCTGTACTCCGAAGGGGAGTTCGACCTGTCGGCGCTGGCCGGTATCCGTGGCGGCATGGTCGAGGTGGGGCGCACCTGCGTCCACCCCGACCACCGCGGCGGAACGGTGATCGGCCTCATGTGGGCCGGCATCGCCCGGTACATGGTCGCCGGCGGCCACACGTGGCTGGGCGGCTGCTGTTCGGTGCCGCTGGACGACGGGGGCGGGGCGGCCGCGGGCGTGCTGGACGGCATCGGCCTCGGCCCGGAGCGGTACCGCGTGACGCCGCACGACCCCTGGACGGGCGAGGGCGTGGCCAGGCCCGACCGGTTCGTGGTGCCGCCGCTGCTGCGCGGCTATCTGCGGCTCGGGGCGTGGATCTGCGGGATGCCGGCCCACGATCCGATGTTCGGGACGGCCGACTTCTTCGTCCTGCTCTCGCTGGCCAACGTGGACACCCGCTACCTGCGGCACTTCCTCGGAGTGGCGGAATGAGCGGCGGCTGGCTGCCCGTGGCCCCGTGCACGGTGGATTCGTGCGTCGCGGCCCCGGCGGAGCTCACCGGGCCGCTGCGGCGCGTGGCGCGCCTGGTGGGGGCGGTCGTGGTCGTGCTGGCCGGCCTTCCGTGCACGTGGGCCGCCCGCGCGCTCGGCGGGTCGCGGGCGGACGCGCTGGCGATGGCCTGGTCCCGTACCTTCCTGCGCGTCCTCGGGCTGCGGCTGGAGGTACGTCAGGGGTTCACCGTGCTGGGCGGCGCGGCGGTGCCGATGCGGGTGGTGGAGGAGGAGCCCGGGAGTGCGGGGGCGCTGCTCGTCGCCAACCACGTCTCCTGGCTGGACCCGCTCGTGGTCGCGGCGACGACCCCGTGCCTGGCGCTGGCCAAGAGCGAGATCGCGGCGTGGCCGTTGATCCGCTCGCTCGTGGCAGGGTCAGGTGCGATCTTCATCCACAGGGAGCGCCTGTCGACGTTGCCCGGAACCGTGCGGGCGATCGCGGACGCACTGCGCGCCGGCCGGTCCGTCGTGGCCTTCCCCGAGGGCACCACCTGGTGCGGCAGGGGCGGGGGGCCGTTCCGCCGCGCGGTCTTCCAGGCGGCGATCGACGCGGGCGCGCCGGTGCGGCCGATCACGCTGCGGTTCCGCGACCGCGCCGGTCATCTGGCGACCGGGCCGTCGTTCGTCGGCGATGACACCTTGCTGGCCTCGTTGGTCAGGGTGGTGTCGGCCAAGGGGCTCGTCGTCGAGGTGACGAGGTTCCCGCTCATTCCGCACACGAGCGGGGTCGACAGACGCGCCCTCGCCGGCCTGGCTCATGCCACCGTGCTGGGCGACCACCTTCGCCACCACGAACACCTGGCCGTCGCCGCGTAGCCGTATCCGGGTTGCACCGCGCCGGGTCGCGCGCCGCGGTACGGCGCCGTGGCGCTCGTGGACGGGCACGCGGGCCGCGCCGCGCCGGGTCGGCGACCCGGCGCGGGCGGTGCGGGGGATCAGCCGACCTTGGTGGTGGCCTTCTTGGTGAAGTACCAGCTCTTGACGCCGATACGGTCGAGCTCGGCCCGGCTCAGGTCCTCGGCGCCGGTCGGGACGTCGAAGGAGTTGACGCCCAGCTTCGCGGTCACGTTGCCCTTGACGCTCTTCTTCAGCTTGACCTCGATGGTCAGCCAGTCGTGGTCGCCCTTCTCCAGCTCGTAGGGCGACCAGCACCAGAAGCCGTCGGGGTAGAAGTCGCACTCGGTGCCCTTGGGGCCGTCGAAGTACACCGTTCCAGTGCGGCCCTTGGGGAGGGTGCCGCCGAGGAAGTAGGCGTCGGCCACCCAGGGGCCCTTGTTGACCGCCTTGATGGAGTAGACGATCGTCCCGCCGCGCTTGATCTTCTTGGGGCCCTTCACCGTGACGGCGAAGGACGAGTACGGCTCGGCGGCGCTGGTGCGCGCGGAGGTGTGGGCCGTGGCTCCCGAGGCCGTGGTGGCGGACGCGGGGGCGGCGGAGGCCGGGGTGGCGGCGAGCAGCAGGGCGCCCGCGAGCGGGGCGGTCGCGAGCGCGGTCGCGATTTTGCCGAGGGGGTGGCGCATGCACGTCTCCAGGGTCGGGGAGAGGACGGGAACGCGCGGCGCCGTGGGATGGGCGCGCGGTCCCCGATGGACACGCGAACCGTCCCTGCGGGCATGCAGGGCATCCCCGCACGCGAAGGTGGGGATCAGGTCCCCTGGACGGGAGGCCATCCCGTCGCGGAGCGGAGAGCACGGGTTCGCGAATAGATCAGTGGTTCTATCTTGATCGATTGCCGCGTTCCACTTATATCCGTCTTATTTCGATATGATCACAAAGGGTGCCATTCACGTAGCTGGGCGCTCTGCGCTGTCCGCCGATGCGATGACGGGAAACCCCTGGTATCGCACCCAGGAACACCAGGTATTGAGCACGAGAACATCGGTGCGGGGTGAGGAACGGCCGGCCGGACGAGGCGGAGACACCGGCACGCGGGTAGGTGACCTCCTGAGGCCGCGACACCGGTCCGGCGCCGGAGGAGGCCGAGGCGCATGCCCGTCATGGGCATGCGCCTCCTACGGGCCAGAGCGATCTCGCGCATCACCTCAGGGGAATCGACCCGGCGTGATCATGTGAAGATCGCCGAACTCATGCCATAGATAACCCTCGCGCAGTGCCTCCTCGTACGACCGGGCGAGCAGGTCCTCCCCGGCGATGGCCGACAGCATCAGCAGGTGACTGGATCTCGGTTCGTGCAGACCGGTGATCAGGCCGTCCACCGCCCGCACCCCCGTGGCGGGCGTGACGATGTGCGAGGTCCACCCCTCGGCCGGGCGCACCCCGCCACCCCCCGCGGCCGCCGTCTCGAGTGCTCGCACCACGGTGGTGCCCACCGCGATGACGCGTCCCTCGGCCTGGCCGACCAGGCGGGCGGTCGAGGCCGGGACGGCGAAGCGCTCGGGGTAGGGCGGTTCGTCCTTCTCCGGCGAGGCGACGCCGGTGTGCAGGGTGATGGGAGCGATGACGACGCCCCGGCTGACCAGGGCGGTGACCAGCTCGTGGCTGAACGGCCGCCCGGCGCTCGGCATCTCGGCGCTGCCGGGGCGCACCCCGAAGACCGTCTGGTAGTCCGACAGCGGCCAGTCGTGCCCGACGTAGGAGTAGCGGATCGGCACGCCGTGCGCCCCCAGGTAGGCGGGCACATCGCGGTCCAGCGTCGCCCGCCACAGCCGGGGCGTCTCGCGCTCCAGCAGGCGAAGCGTGGCGCCGCCGGGCAGCGGCAGCCACTCGCCCGGCTCGCCGCCCGCGTACGGGGCGGTCGTGCCCCGTGTGCGGCGCCGCAGTTCCACCAGCCACGAGCCGTCCTCGCGCTCGGTGGAGAAGTGGACGGCCAGCCGGTCGAGCGGCACGGCCGCGGGCAGCGTCGCGGAGTCGTTGACCACCAGCACGTCGCCGGGGTCGAGCAGGCCGGGCAGGTCGGTGAAGGCGTGATGGGTGATCGCCCCACCGCCGTTCTCGCCCACCGTACGTGTGATCGATCCGCCGCCGTTCCTGCCGGTCGTACGGGTGGACGATCCGCCGTGCTTCTCGCTGACCATGAGGCGGACGGCGTCGCGGGCCAGCCCCCGGGCCTCCGGCGGCTCGTGCGCCTCGCGCACCGGGGGGAGGTCGAAGGCGATCACCGGATCACCCGCCCGCTGCCCGGCCGTCGCTTGATCAGATCGACCAGGAACGGCGCGACGGCGGCCGGGTCGGCCGCCTGCGCGGCCTCCTCCTCGCCGAGGGCGTCCGCGAGCATGCGCGTGCGCATCTCGCCGGGGTCCACCCACCAGACGGCGATGTCCGGTTCCTCGACGGCGAGCACGCTGGACAGGTGGTCCAGCGCCGCCTTGCTCAGGCCGTACCCACCCCACCCCTCGTAGGCGCCCACCGCCGCGTCGGAGGAGATGTTGACCACCGCGCCCCTGCGCTCGCGCAGCCCCCGCAAGGTGGCCTGGATCAGGGCGAGGGGCGCGACCACGTTGGCGGCCAGGGCGTCGGCGAGCGCGTCCAGAGGGTAGGCGGCCAGCGGGGGCAGCGGGACGGCCCCGAGTGTGCTCGCGTTGTTGACCAGCAGATCCAGGCCGCCCAGCTCGTGCGCCGCCTCGGCCAGGCGGGCCCGGTGGGCGGGGTCGGTCACGTCGCCCGCGAGCGCGGTGGCGCCGGTCTCCCGGGCGGCCTCGGCGAGGTCGGCGGCGCCGCGGGCGGTGATGACCAGGCGCCACCCCTCGGCGGCCAGGGCGCGGGTCAGGGCCAGTCCGAGCCCCCGCGAGGCCCCGGTGACCAGAGCGGTGGGCGCCGCGGCGGCGGAGTGGGGGGCGGTGTCGGTGGAGGGTGGGGGCGCTGGGGTTCGGGGGTCGTCTGCCATGAGGGCGACGTTAGGAAGCGGAGGGCGCGGCGGGCATCGGCCCGGGGACCGGTCCGCGCGCGGGCACATCGGCCTAGGACCATCGACCGAGCCGCGCGGCCCCCGCGTCCCCTTACAGTGTGGGCGTGACGACGGAACCGGTCATTTCCGGCGGCGGCGCAGGGGGCGAGCGGCGCGACGCCGTGCTGCAGGCCGTCAGCTCGGCCGTGCTCGCCGTCACCCGGCACCTGTCGGTGCGCGAGGTGCTCCAGGTGATCGTGCGCTCCGCCCGTGAGCTGTTGAACGCCCGGTACGCCGCGCTCGGCGTGCCCGACGACGACGGTTCGTTCGCCGAGTTCGTCGCCGAGGGCGTCAGCGACAAGCAGTGGGAGGCCATCGGCCCGCTGCCGCGCCAGCACGGCATGCTGGCCGCGATGCTCCGCGAGGCCGAGCCGGTGCGCCTGCCCGACATCCGCGAGGATCCCCGGTTCGAGTGGTGGCCGAGCGCCCACCCGGTGCTCAAGGACTTCATCGGAGTGCCGATCCGCGACGGCGGCCAGGTGCTCGGCATCATCTTCCTGTCCAACAAGCGCGCGCCGGGCGGGTTCGACCGGCAGGACGAGGACCTGCTCACGCTCTTCGCCGCGCACGCGGCGATCGCGCTCACCAACGCCCGCCTGTACGAGCGGGGCCGTGAGCTGACGGTGGTGGAGGAGCGCACCCGCATGGCGCACGAGCTGCACGACGCCGTGACCCAGAAGCTGTTCTCGCTGCGGCTCACCGCCCAGGCCGCGGCCTCGCTGGTCAGGGCCGATCCCGAGCGGGCGGCGGCCGAGCTGGACCGGGTGCAGCGGCTGGCCGGGGAGGCGCTCGCGGAGCTGCGGGCGGTGATCGTCGAGCTGCGGCCGGCCGATCTGGACCGCCACGGGCTGGCCGAGACGTTGCGCAAGCACGTGGCCGTGCTCGACCGGCTCCATCCGGTGCGGGTCGCCTTCGCCGCCGACGCGCTCGGCGACCTGCCGCCCGAGACCGAGGTGGCCGTGCTGCGCGTCGCCCAGGAGGCGCTGCACAACGCCCTCCGGCACGCGGAGGCCTCCCAGGTCGAGGTACGCCTGGAGTCCGACGGAACGCGCGTCAGGCTGGCCGTCAGGGACGACGGGCGTGGTCTGCCGGTCGGTTCGCCCCCCTCCCGGGGCCTTGGGCTGGCGTCGATGCGCGACCGGGCCGAGGCGGCCGGGGGGACGCTGACGCTGGAATCACACCCGGACGCCGGCACGACCGTCCGGCTGGAGCTGCCCACGTGAGCAGGGACGGCCGTCCGGCCGCGGCTGTTCGGGTAGGCCGGGACGGGGCGGGAGGACGGCGGTGATCCGCGTGCTCGTCGCCGACGACCATCCCGTCGTGCGCCAGGGCCTGCGCACCTTCCTCGACCTGCAGGAGGATCTGGAGGTCGTCGGGGAGGCCGCGGACGGAGCCGAGGCGGTGGCCATGGCCGGGGCGCTCGACCCCGACGTGGTGCTGCTCGACCTGAGGATGCCCGTGCTGGACGGGCTGGGCGCGCTGCGCGAGATGGCCGCCCTCGGACTCGGGGCACGGGTGATCGTGCTGACGTCGGTGAGCGACAGGCAGGACGTGGCGCCCGCGATGCGGTCGGGCGCCGCGGGATTCCTCTACAAGGACGTCGAGCCGGCGGCCCTCGCGCAGGCCGTCCGCTCGGTGCACGGCGGCCAGGTGGTGCTGGCGCCCGAGGCGGCCGAGGCCGTCCTCTCCCAGCCCCCGGGCGGCAAGGACCACGGCTCCGCCGCCGGGACGGTCGCGGTGCTGACCGACCGGGAACGGGAGGTGCTCGCGCTGATCGCCTCCGGCCGGTCCAACAGGGAGATCGCCCGGCATCTCGTCGTGGCCGAGAAGACCGTCAAGACCCATGTCTCGAACGTCCTCATGAAGCTCGGCGTGCAGGATCGCACGCAGGCGGCGCTCTACGCCGTGCGTCATGGCCTGGCGTGAGCGTCACCGACGTGCGAGATCGCACTCAGGCGCCGCTCCACGCCGCGCGTCATGGCCTGGCTTGAGCGTCCCTCTCGTGCCGGGCCTCGACGATGGCGTTGTGGGCGGCCACCCGGGCACGGCGCACGGCGCGGTCGAGGTCGCGCAGGGCCTGTCCGCGGACGGCGACCTGGCCGGCGGTGAGCCCGCGCTCGTCGGCGAGGCGCAGCACCGAGGCCAGCCGCGCCGTGAGCGCGGCCACCCGGTGGGCGCGGGCCGGGTATCCGGGGGCGAGGCCGTCGTCGGCGCCCCCGATCGACGGCTGGCCCCTGCCGGGTCCGTCGACCCCCGACAGCGCGTCGGTCGCCGAGCGCATGGCGGAGGTGAGGGCGTGCTCGGCCTCGGCCAGGCCGGGGACGTCCGGCGGGGTGGCCTCGGCCTCCATGGCGGTCCACAGGACGCCGGAGTAGGAGGAGCCGCGGCGGTCGGGCGAGGGGACCAGGCCGAGGCAGCGGTCGCGCAGCACGGCGGTGGCGGCCTGCCCGGCCTCGACGGCGGCCATGGTGAAGGGGAGCGGCCCTGTGAGGCCGAGGGGGTCGCCCGCGACGGGCAACGACAGGCGCAGGGCGCTGACGCCCTCCGCGCGCAGGTCGGCGAGGAACCGGCGAAGGGGGACCTCGGTCACCACGCCGGAGACGACCTGCGGTCCCGCGGCGCGCTCGAGCCGGTCGACGGCCTCATCCAGACCGACATGTCCGGCAAGCCAGGCGTTGCCCCATGCGACCAAGGTGGCGGAGATCGGTGAATCGGGGTGCACCGATCCACGATATGCGCTGATGCTGCAATAGGTTTGGTCCAGAGGGACACTGGGCGGGGCGACCTGCCCGGTGAAGCCGGGGCGGTCCCGATCGAGGGGGCGCTCCGGACGATCATGTCAGGAGGTATCCGGGATGGGTGGTCAGGTGCTTCGGCTCCAGGACGTCGCCGTCCGCAGAGATGGCGCGGCCCTGCTGCGGGGCATCGACTGGACCGTCGAGGAGGACGAGCGCTGGGTGGTCATCGGCCCGAACGGCGCGGGGAAGACGACCCTGCTTCAGGTCGCGGCTTCCCTCCTCTATCCGAGCGAGGGGTCGGTCGAGATCCTGGGCGAGCGGCTGGGGCAGACCGACGTCTTCGACCTGCGCCCGCGCATCGGCCTGGCCAGCGCGGCCCTCGCCGAGCGGGTGCCCGGGGACGAGAAGGTCATCGACCTGGTGCTCACCGCGTCCTACGCCATTCTCGGGCGGTGGAACGAGGAGTACGACTCCGGGGACGTCACCCGCGCCGTCGAGCTCATCGACCAGCTCGGGTGCGCCCATCTGATCAGGAGGAAGTTCGGCACGCTGTCGGAGGGCGAGCGCAAGCGCGTGCAGATCGCCCGTGCCCTCATGCCCGACCCCGAATTGCTGCTGCTCGACGAGCCCGCCGCCGGGCTTGACCTCGGCGGCCGGGAGGACCTCGTGCGCCGGCTGTCGGCGCTGGCCTACGACGCCACCGCCCCGACGATGGTGCTGGTCACCCACCACGTCGAGGAGGTGCCGAGCGGGTTCACCCACGTCCTGCTGCTGCGGCACGGCTCGGTGGTGGCCCAGGGGCCCATCGAGTACGTCATGACCGCCGACAACCTCTCCCGCACCTTCGGCGTGCCGCTGAGCCTCGAGCGCAGCATGGACGGCCGCTGGTACGCCCGCGCCCTCCCGGGGTGATCGGCGAAGCGGCACACGGGCCCTCCTGGGGTGACCGGCGAAGCGGCACAGAGCGTGCCCTTCCGGGGTGAGCGGCGAAAGCGGCGTACGACGGGCGATTTGTGATTGATACCGACCGCTCCGCGCGGTTCACGACCGCGTAAAGGGAAAACCAAATAGCATTCCGGCCGGGGCTCATCGGTTTCTTCGGGTCGGAGTTGGCTCATGACACAGCTCGTCGTCGCCATGATCGTGGTAGCCATCGCGGGGTTCGCGTTGTACCGCACCATCCGCATCGTCCCCCAGGCGCAGGCGTTCATCATCGAGCGGCTGGGGCGCTACCACCGCACCCTCACTCCGGGCCTGAACATCGTCGTGCCGTTCATCGACGGGGTGAAGACCATGGTGGACCTGCGGGAACAGGTGGTCTCCTTCCCCCCGCAGCCGGTGATCACCTCTGACAACCTCGTGGTGTCGATCGACACCGTCATCTACTTCCAGGTGACCGACCCCAAGGCCGCGACCTACGAGATCGCCAACTTCCTCACCGGCGTCGAGCAGCTCACCGTCACCACCCTGCGCAACGTCGTCGGCGGCATGGACCTCGAGCGCACGCTGACCTCCCGTGAGGAGATCAACTCCGAGCTGCGCGGGGTGCTGGACGAGGCCACCGGCAAGTGGGGCATCCGGGTGAACCGCGTGGAGCTCAAGGCCATCGACCCGCCCGCGTCCATCCAGGACTCGATGGAGAAGCAGATGCGGGCCGACCGCGACAAGCGCGCCTCCATCCTGTCCGCCGAGGGCCAGAAGCAGTCGGCGATCCTGACGGCCGAGGGCGAGCGCCAGGCCGCGGTGCTCAAGGCGCGCGGCGAGGCGGAGGCCGCCGTGCTGCGCGCCCAGGCCGACGCCGAGGCCCAGGCCATGCGGGCCAAGGGCCAGGCGGACGCGATCGCCATGGTGTTCCGCGCCATCCACGAGGGCAATCCCGACCAGCGGCTGCTCGCCTACCAGTACCTCCAGACGCTGCCCGAGATCGCCAAGGGCGACGCGAACAAGGTGTGGATCGTGCCGTCCGAGATGGGCAAGGCTCTGGAGGGCCTGGGCAGCCTGTTCGGCCCGGGCAGGGAGGCTCCGTCCGCCAACCGGAACTCGGCCCCCGAGCCCCACTGACCTCGCCGCCCGAGCCGCACTGACCGTCCTCGGCGCTCCGTCCGGGGCGGGCGGTGAGCGGCACGGCGCAGGGTGGGTACGGTTGCCGCCTAACATCGGGCGCAGCCGTACGAAAGGTGGGGTCTTGACTCCGTGGGAGGTCGTCGCGGTCCTGGTGGCCGGGGTCGCGGCGGGAGGCATCAACGCCGTCGTCGGGTCGGGTTCGCTGATCACCTTCCCGACGCTGCTGGCGCTGGGCTATCCGCCGATCGTCGCGAACGTGTCCAACAACGTCGGGCTGGTGGCCGGCGGCGTGACCGGCGTGCTCGGCTACCGGGACGAGCTCAGGGGGCAGCGGCAGCGGCTCCTGCGGCTCGGCGCGGCCTCGGTGCTCGGCTCGCTCGCCGGGGCGCTGCTGCTGCTCCAACTGCCCGCCAGGGCCTTCCAGGTGATCGTCCCCGTGCTCATCGCGCTGGCCTGCGTGCTCGTCGTGGTCCAGCCCAGGCTCAACGCCTGGCTGTCCCAGCGGCAGGGGACCCCGCACCCGCACGGAGGGCCGTGGCTGTGGCTGGGAGTGTTCGGCGCGGGCGTCTACGGCGGGTACTTCGGCGCCGCGCAGGGGGTGGTGCTGATCGGGCTGCTCGGCATCTTCCTGGAGGAGCACCTGCAGCGGGTCAACGCGGCCAAGAACATGCTGTCGCTGCTGGTCAACTCCACGGCGGCCGTCGTGTTCGTTCTCATCGCCCCGGTCGACTGGTGGGCGGTGCTGCTGGTGTCGCTGGGCTCCATGGTCGGTGGTTTCCTCGGGGCCAGGGTCGGCCGCCGGCTGCCCGCCCGGGTGCTGCGCGCGGTGATCGTCTGCGTCGGGATCGTCGCGATTATCAAACTGGTGTACGGGTAGCCATTGCCATAAGTGGGTATTTACCTGGTCATGAAGGGTGACCGGGTCGAAATCGTCATAGACGCGGGAGGCAATCCGCGTACCTACGAGATCGTGGCGACGAAGGCCGGCAGGCGCGTCGACGTCGCCACCCGCAGAGGGCTCGTGGAGGTCAGCGAGGTGACCAGGAGCGGCACCCCGGTGCGCACCGCCCGCTTCATGGCCAGCCGCATCCTCGCCCTCGTCGAGCACCCGGCCGCCGACGGCGAGAAGGACTGAGCCGGCCCCGCCGGCTCGCGTGCCTCAGGTCAGCTCGCGCGGGCGCACCTGGACGACGCCGTCGCCCCGCACGTTGACCTCGAACGACGGCTGGGGCGCGGTCGCCGGGCCGTGCACGACCCCGCCGTCCTCCAGCCGGAACGTGCTGCCGTGCCACGGGCACACGACGCAGGGCTCGTCGCCGTCCATGACCAGCCGTCCCTGGTGGAGCGGCCCGGCGAGGTGCGAGCACCGGTCGGCCAGGACCGTGACGTTGGTCCCGTGGCGCAGCACGAACAGCTGGATGTAACCCAGACGGCGTGACACGGGGCGCCCGTCGGGCAGGTCCCACAGCCGGCACAGGTCGTGCCAGCCCAGCGGCACCAGGTGGGTGGTCTGCTCGGCGTGGCTGGGGCCGGCCGCCATGCGGTACGCCAGGTGCCCGCCGAGGTTGCCGCCGATGCCCGCGGCGCCGAGGCCGGCGAAGGCGAGCGCCCGCGCGGTGCGGTGCCGGCCCGACAGCCGCAGGATCAGCGACCCAGAGTACAGGCCGATGGCGGCCATGTTGACCAGCACGTGCACCAGGCCGACCCGCTGCTGCTCCAGGTGCAGCACCGACCAGTCGGTCAGCCCCGCGGCGGCGGCGGGGACCGCGGCGGCCAGGCCCGTGGCCAGCACGGCCTGCGAGGCGCGGGGGTCCACGTCGATGACGTCGAGCACCGCCGTGGCGGTGAAGCACCCCAGGCTGACGGTGGCCAGCGGAGGGTGGAGAGGATGGCCGGTGGGCACGCCGTGCAGGACGTCCCGCGCCGCGCTTCCCAGCGGCAGCCTGCGCCTGATCAGCTTGGCCAGCGGGACGACGACGCGATCGAGGGCCCGCATGTGCTCGATGCGATCGGTGACCCCCACCGGCAGGGACATCCGCGCCAGCCCCAGGGATCGCCGGAGCGTCCGGCCTCGCGAGTTGATGGACTTCGAAGTTTCCTCCACTTTCGCCCCCTCTCGCCCTTAAGGGGGGACCTACCCCCCTTGAGCCGTGGAGAACACCGCGGAGGCGGCTACGCGCGGCCGGGGGCCAGGTGGCCCCGGGCGGCCGACAGCTCGATGATCTCTGTGGCGTAGTCGCCGAGGGCCGGCGAGCCCTCGCGGATGATCTCGACCTTCTCCATCACCTGGTCCACCGTGACGCCGTGGCGCACCCAGCTTCCGCCCTCGTTGTGGTGGTTGGCCATCATCGGGGCGAGCCGGTCGAGCGCCTTGGCGAAGCGCGCCTCCGGCGTGCTCCGCGCCTCGAACTCCTCCCACAGCGCGCGAAGGGTGGCGGTCTGGTCGGCCGGCAGCAACCCGAAGATGCGGTCGGCGGCGGCGCGCTCGGCCTTCTCCTGCACCTCGACCGCCGTCAGGTCGTAGATGAAGGTGTCGCCGGCGTCGATCTCGACGATGTCGTGCACGAGCAGCATGGCGGTGACCCGGCCGAGGTCGGCGCCGGGCGGCGCGTACTCGCCGAAGACCATGGCCAGCATTCCGAGGTACCACGAGTGCTCGGCGTCGTTCTCCCTGCGGGAGCCGTCCATCAAGGTGTTGCGGCGGAGCACGCGCTTCAGTTTGTCGATTTCCACGGCGAAACCGACCTGGGCCAGCAGACGTTCCTTATCGGGCACGGTGGTCACGCGCCACAGCCTATTACCGGGAGCGCCCCGATTCGGCCCGACCCGCGCCGCGCGCCGCGGCTCAGGCGGGCTCCAGAGTGACCGGCACCCCGTTGAACACCGCGTTCCCCGACAGCGGGTCGATGATCGACTCGTCGGTCAGGGCGTTGGCGCTCACGCCGGCGTTCTTGGCCGCGACCAGCTGCGAGGTTCCCGCGTGGCCCCAGCCGTGCGGCAGGCTCACCACCCCGCGCATGATCGTGTCGGTCGGCTCGAGCGGCACGGTGAGCTCGCCCGCCGCCGAGCGGACCACCGCCTGCCCCGACAGGCCCAGCTCGGCGGCGTCGTCCGGGTTGATCTGCAGGGTGCAGCGGTTGGTGCCGCCGACCAGCGGGGCGAGGTTGTGCATCCAGCTGTTGTTGGAGCGCAGGTGCCGCCGGCCGATGAGCACGAAACCCTCCGCCGGCCGGCCGAGCGCCTCGCGCAGCCGCGGGACGTCGGCCAGGATCGCCGGCGGGGCCAGCTCGACCGTGCCGGAGGCGGTGGCGAGGACGCCGGGCAGGCGCGGCGCCAGCGGCCCGAGGTCGATGCCGTGCGGGTGCCGCAGCAGCAGCTCCAGCGACAGGCCGGGCTCCCGCTCCCCGCCGCCTGCTTCGATCACGCCCCGCGCACCGTCCTCCTCGCCGTCGCCGAACGGCTCGCGGCCGCCCCAGTCGCCGTAGGGGCCCAGGCGCAGCATCGCGTCCAGGCGCAGCTCGGCGCCGGTGCCGCCGGTGAGCATGGCGCGCAGCTCGGCGGGGTCACGGCCCTCGACGGGCGAGCCCGCGGCCTCCACCGCCCTGCGGAGCGTCTGGTCCAGGATGAGCTCGTCCAGCGCCGCGGGGTCGGCGTCCGCGCCCTGGCCCGCGGCGATCATGGCGAGCCGGGCGAGGATCTCCGCCTCGGAGGGCCGTCCCGGCTCAAGGGGCAGCACCGGCGGGGAGTAGCGCGCGTAGCCGCGCACGGCGAAGTTCAGCAGCAGGAAGTCGTAGTGTCCCGACTGCATGACCCGCGGCGGCGGCAGGATGACGTGGGCGTGGCGGGTCGTCTCGTTGAGGTAGGGGTCGACGCTGACCATGAAGTCCAGGCCGGCCAGCGCCCGGTCGAGCCGCGCCCCGTTCGGCGCCGACAGCACCGGGTTGCCCGCCACCGTGACCAGGGCGCGCACGCGGCCCTCGCCGGGCGTGTCGATCTCGTCGGCCAGCGTTGCCACCGGCAGCTCGCCGTTGGCCTCGGGCAGGCCCCGCACGCGGCTGTGCCAGCGGCCGGTCGCGTACGGCCGGCGGCGGCGCGGCCCCTCGGTCGCCGGGCGGGGGAACATGGCGCCCCCGGGCCGGTCGAGGTTGCCGGTCAGCACGTTCACCGCGTCCACCAGCCACTGGGCGAGCGTGCCGAACTCGACGGTGCACGTGCCGATGCGCCCGTACACGGCGGCGGCCGGTGCGGCGGCGAGCTCGCGCGCCAGCCGGACGATCACCTCCGCCGGCACGCCGCACGCGGTGGCGCACGCCTCGGGGGTGAAGGGCGCCATCGCGGCCTCGAACTCGGCGAGCCCGTTCACCGGGACGCCGACCTGCGCCAGGCCCTCGGCGAAGAGGGTGTGCGCGATGCCGGCCAGCAGGAACGCGTCGGCGCCCGGGCGGACGAAGACGTGCTCGTCGGCGAGCGCGGCGGTGCGGGTGCGGCGCGGGTCGACGACCACCAGCCGGCCGCCGCGCCGGCGCAGGGCCTTGAGCCGGCCGGGGAAGTCGGGCGCGGTGCACAGCGAGCCGTTGGACTCCAGCGGGTTGGCGCCCAGCATGAGCAGGTATCCGGTGCGGTCCAGATCGGGTACGGGCACCGTCATCGGGTCGCCGAACATCAGCCCGGCGGAGACGTGCTTGGGCATCTGGTCGGCCGTGCTGGCCGAGTAGACCTGCCGGGTGCCGACGTCGCGGATCAGCGGGGCGGCGTACAGCGCCCCGGCCATGGTGTGGGCGTTGGGGTTGCCGAGGTAGACGGCCCGGGCGGGCCCGGGGACGGCGGCCAGGCCCTGCTCGACGGCCGCGAAGGCCTCCTGCCAGCTCGCCTCGCGCCAGTCTGTGCCCGTGCGGATCAGCGGCCGGGTGAGGCGGTCGGGGTCCTCGTCCAGCCGGCCGAGGCTCGCGCCCTTCGGGCAGATGAAGCCCTTGCTGAAGGGGTCGGCGTGGTCGCCGCGCACCCCCGTCACGCGCTCGTCGTCGTCCAGTCCGATGGTGAGGCCGCACACGGCCTCGCACAGTGGGCAGGTGCGGTGTGCGGTGCGCACGATGGGCCTCCTGGGTTCGAGGGCTGAACCCATCATTGCCGTCCTCCGCCGCCGGGGGAAGGTCAGACGCCGCTCCGGGCGAGGCAGCCCGGACAGGCGCCCCAGTAGATGACGTCGGCCTCGTCGACGCGGAAGCCCGCGGCGTCGACGGGGTCCAGGCACGGGGCCTCGCCGGTGGCGCAGTCCACGTCGGTCACCGTGCCGCACATGCGGCAGACGAGGTGGTGGTGGTTGTCGCCGACCCTCGCCTCGTACCGCGCGGGGCTGCCCATGGGCTCGATCTTGTGCAGCAGCCCGGCGCCGTGGAGGGCGTGGAGTCCGTCGTAGATCGCCTGGAGGGAGACGTGGCCGACGCGCGCGCGCACCCGGCGGTAGATGGCGTCCACGTCGAGGTGGTCGCCCTCCCTGACGGTGTGCAGGATCGCGATGCGGGCCGCCGTCACCCGGAGCCCCGCATCGTGTAGCCGCTCGACATCCCCCACGACCTGCACCTTAAGCGGTAAACCTGAATCATTCAAGTAAAGGGACCTTCCCACTAAGGCGATTTTCGATCGGCCACCCGGGGGGCGGTGTCCAGATCTGGGTGGAGGTGGCATGCTCTTGGAACGATGAGAACCGAGCCCATACACGGCACCCTGTCCGGTTTGCCAGAGATCTCCCCGCGGCGGGCGCGTGTCCGCCGCGCCGCCGCGCTGACCATGGCCGTGGCGATCGCGGCGGTGCCGGTCATGGCATGCTCGGCCGCCGAGTCGTCCTCGCCGCCGTCCAAGAGCACGGACGGCGCCTCATCCGCGCCCGGCGAAGCCACGGGCGACGCGACCGGGAAGCCGCAGGCCGGCGCCCGTCGGCGGCCGTTCACCATCTCCTTCGGCGGCGACGTCCACTTCGAGGGCATGCTTCGCAACCGCCTGGCCGACCCCGGCACCGCCCTCGGCCCCATCGCGTCGGTCCTGCGCCGCGCCGACCTGGCGATGGTCAACCTGGAGACCGCCATCACCCAGGGCGGCACCCCCGCGCCGGGCAAGCAGTACACCTTCCGGGCCCCCGCGACGGCGCTCACCGCGCTCAAGGCCGCGGGCGTCGACGTGGCGTCCATGGCCAACAATCACGGCATGGACTACATGGAGGGCGGGCTGCGCGACTCCCTGGCCGCCATCCGCCGCGCCCGCTTCCCGATCGTCGGCATCGGCAAGAACGCCGCCGAGGCCTACCGGCCGTTCCGCAAGGTCGTGAACGGCAACCGGGTGGCGATCATCGGCGCGACCCAGGTGCTCGACAGCCAGTTCGTCCAGGCGTGGACGGCGACCCCCACCAAGGGCGGCCTGGCCTCGGCCAAGGACGAGGCCAGGCTCATCCAGGCCGTCCGGCAGGCGCGCCGCACCGCGGACACCGTCATCGTGCACCTGCACTGGGGGACCGAGCTGCAGAAGTGCCCGAACCAGGCGCAGCTCGCGCTGGCCCCCAAGCTGATCGCCGCCGGCGCCGACGTCATCGTGGGCGGCCACGCGCACATCCTGCTCGGCAGCGGCTACCTGCAGGGACGTTACGTCAACTACGGGATGGGCAATTTCGTCTTCTACAACTCCGGCCCGCAGACGGGAACGACCGGGGTGCTGACCCTCACCATCAACGGGCGCAAGGTGCTCAAGGACGGGTGGACGCCGGCGCGGATCAGCGGGGGCGTCCCCGTCCCGCTGACCGGGGCCGCGCGCACCCAGGCCGTCGCCGGGTGGAAGTCCCTGCGAGGGTGCGCGGGGCTGGGCGCCACGCCGTGATCCGCCGCGCCGCCCCCGGCCGATCTATATTCGGATGGACGGTCCGATGACGGTGCAGGGGGTGGGCGTATGCGGTTCCCCATCGGGACGCGACCGGCGGCCGTGCGCGAGCTGCGGCGCGCCCGGGCCGAGGGACGCGGGGCCTTCGACGGCCGGCTCGTGGTCGTGACCGGCGCCGGGAGCGGCATCGGCCGGGCCACCGCCCGCGCCTTCGCCGCCCACGGGGCGCAGGTCGTCTGCGCGGACATCGACCTCGCGGCCGTCCGCCGCACGGCGCTGGAGATCGGCCCGCCCGCCCACCCCTGGCGGGTGGACGTCGCCAGCGGCGAGGACATGGAGCGTTTCGCCTCGGCCGTGCGGGAGGAGCACGGCACGCCGGACATCGTGGTGAACAACGCGGGCATCGCCGTCGCCGGGTCCTTCCTGGACCACGAGGTGGCCGACTGGCGGCGCACCATCGACGTCAACCTGTGGGGCGTGGTCCACGGGTGCCGGCTGTTCGGCCGCCAGATGGTCGAGCGCGGACGCGGCGGCCACATCGTCAACGTCGCCTCTCTCGCCGCCTTCGCCCCCTCGCGCCTGCTGCCCGCCTACTCGACCTCCAAGGCGGCGGTGAAGATGCTGAGCGACTGCCTGCGCGCCGAGCTGGCCGGGAGGGGCATCGGCGTGAGCGTGATCTGCCCGGGGTTCACCTCCACGGCGATCGCCGCCAACGCGACCTACCGCGGCGGAGACCGCGCGTTCAGCGAACGGGCGCTGCTGCGGCGCGGCTACCCGCCCGAGCGGGTGGCGGCCCACATCCTGCGCGCCGTCCACCGCAACACGGCCGTGGTCCCGGTGAACGCCGAAGGCAAGATCGGTTATGCCTTGTCGCGCATCTCCCCGGGCTTGATGCGGGGAATCGCCCGCCTTATGAATTCCGATTTGGGACGTCTGGCCGGGAAGGACTGACCGCGGCCCCTGAAAGGGGCAAGATGAAACGGTGTCAGCCCCGCCCAGCGACCGCTGCTCCCACGACGACCAGGCGCCGCTGCGCCGAAGACCCTCCCAGCGCCGCAGCGCGCGACGCGTCGAGCGCATGCTCGACGCCTGCGCCGAGTTGCTCGACGAGATCGGCTACGAGGCGCTGTCCACCACCCGCATCGCCGACCGGGCCGATGTGGCCATCGGTTCGATCTACCAGTTCTTCCCCGACAAGCGGGCGATCACCCAGGCGCTGACCCAGCGCAACGTGGAGCTCTTCATCGCCCGGGTCGGCCGGCGCTTCATGACCGAGGACTACACAGGCTGGTGGCACGCGGTGGACGCCATCATCGACGAGTACGTCGACATGAACAGGACCGTTCCTGGCTTCCGCTCACTGCGCTTCGGCGACGCGGTGGACCTCAACCTGCTCGACTCGGTGTCGGAGAACAACACCGTGATCGCCGGCCGGCTGCGGGGCCTGCTGCTCGCGGAGTTCGGCATGGCCGACAGCGAGGAGCTCGACCTGTGGCTGACCGTCGCGGTGGAGTCGGTGGGCGCGGTCCTCGCGCTGGCCTTCCGCCGCGACCCCGACGGCTGGCCCCCGCTCGTCGAGGAGGCCAAGCGGCTGATCCGCGGCTACCTGTCCACCCAGTTGCGCGCGCACGGCGAGGTCCCGGCCGGCCACGAGGGCTCGGCCGCCCGCTAACGGGCCACCGTGCCGGTCCGGCCGGGGGAGGCGGGGGCGCGCGAGGACGACGTGGTGCTCGCGTCGCCGCTCTCGGCGTCGCACGGCGAGGAGAGCCTGCGGATCAGGTTGCGGGCGGCCTGCACCTCGGCGCGCGTGCGCACCAGTTCCTGGCGTTGCTGGTCGGCGGTCTCGAGGCGGGCGGTGGCGTACCCGAGGGTTCCGGGGACGACGGCGGCGCACAGGGCCGCGCAGGCGAGCGCGAAGGTGGTCTGCCAGGACGGGTCCATCGCAGCTCCTTCGAAAGAGCGGGTGACGTTCCAGGCGTGGCGAATATGCCCTCTCGCTCGCATGACACACGCACAGTAGTCAAACATGCGCAAATCAGGACGTAAGTAATGCCTGCCGTTGTCCACGCACGGTCGAGCGGCGCTCGGTAATCTCGTCTTGTGGCACATGTGACGCGTGAGCAGCTTGATCGACTTCTCGAGCAGGCACTCCTCGACGACGATCACGGGGCGCTGGCGGGGAGGCTCGACGATCTGGCGCGCGGATACGCGTCGGGAGAGGTGTCCCGTGCCGCGATCCTCGTGCTCGCCGCCGAGGAGTGGCGGCAGGCCGGCCAGCCGGCCAGGGCGCTCGAATGCTTCCAGCGGGCGCTGGACGACGGCGGCGAGGTGGGCGTCGACCCCAGGGCCGGCATCGCCGACACCCTGTTCGAGCTCGACCGTCCCGACGAGGCCCGCGAGCTGGTCGACTCCATCAAGGCCGGCGGGCAGGTCGACCCGAGCACCGCGCTCAACGTCGCCGAGACCCTGCTGGCCTACGGCGACCCGCGCGCCGCCCACGAGTGGGCGACCGACGGCATCCTGGCCGGCGAGGGCCCCGCGGGCATCCGCGACGCGCTCCTTCGCACCCGCTATCGCATCCGCGTCGATCTCGGCCTGCCCGAGGACGACCTCGACGCCCTGCTCGACGTCTCCCGCTGACCGTCTCCGCCTGAGCGTCCCTCCGCTGACCGTCTTCCCCTGACCGTCTCCGGCCAGGCCGCGGCGTGAAGGCCGCGCGGGCCGTGACTCCCAGGCGCCACGGCCCGCGCGGTGCGGGTACATCCCTCAGGGACGGCTCGCCGGTGAGCGCGCCGCCCGCCGCACGGGGGCGTCTTCGGGCGGCGCGAGCCGGCGTCCGGGTCAGCCGGCGTGCGGGCCGTCGATCGTGGTGTCGACGGTGAGCGTCCTGCCGAGTTCGACGTCCAGCCCGTGCGAGCTGTGCGCGGACACCCGGGCGGGAAGGAGCACCGGCTCGACGGGCATGAGCGGCTCAGGGGCGGTGGGCTCGTCGGCGGCGTACCCGCCGCGGCGCATGGGCAGGTCGCCCGGCCGCGGCAGCCCCGGAACCGAGGCCGCCCACCCGCGGATGGCCCGGTAGACCAGCGCGCTCCTGCCGAAGGGGGACCAGCCGGTGGCGCGGGCGATCGCGGGCAGGTCGTGCAGGCCGATCACCGCGGCGGTGCGGGACGGCAGGCCCCGGCTGCGGCCGATGTGCTCGAAGCCGATGATCAGGTCGTCCCGGTCGTGCCGGGCGGCGAGGGAGGAGGCGGCCGCCTGCGGCACGGCCACGGCGTCCACGGCCTCGCACGCCGCGGACGTGGCGCTCTGCGAGCGCAGGACGGCCACGGCGCTCTCCTCGCAGGACGTGGCGGCCGAGGCGCTGCCCGTCCCCAGCAGGCCCGCGCCCGCCGCGACCGCGGCCACCGCGAGGATCCCCCGGATACTGATCGAACTGAGCATGAAGACTCCCTGACTACCTTTTCGTGCTTGGACGAGCACTTAACGTAGCCAGGGAGTCCCCCGCCGGGCGGGTCGTTGACCCGATGCTGGTGGATTCCTTACCGAGACGCCTGCACGGTCAGAGTGTCACCGGCGGCGTCCAGATCGACGATGACCTGGTCCCCGTCGTGGATCTCGCCGGACAGCAGGCTCTTGGCCAGCTTGTCGCCGATCGCCGACTGGACCAGCCGCCGCAGCGGCCGGGCGCCGTACAGCGGGTCGTACCCGGTGAGCGCCAGCCAGTCGCGGGCGGCCGGGGTGACGGTCAGCGTCAGCAGGCGGTCCGACAGACGGCGCGCCAGCCGGGCGACCTGCAGGTCGACGATCTGCGACAGCTCCTCCGAGCCGAGCGCGTCGAACAGGATCACATCGTCCAGCCGGTTGAGGAACTCCGGCTTGAACGAGCCCCGCACCGCCGCCATGACCTTGTCGCGCTTGGCCACGCCGTCGAGCGCCGGGTCGACCAGGTACTGCGAGCCGATGTTGGAGGTCAGGATCAGGATCGTGTTGCGGAAGTCGACCGTGCGTCCCTGGCCGTCGGTCAGCCGCCCGTCGTCGAGCACCTGGAGCAGGATGTCGAAGACCTCGGGGTGGGCCTTCTCGATCTCGTCCAGCAGCACCACCGTGTACGGCCGCCGCCGCACGGCCTCGGTGAGCTGGCCGCCCTCCTCGTAGCCGACGTACCCGGGCGGGGCGCCGACCAGGCGGGCGACGCTGTGCTTCTCGCCGTACTCGCTCATGTCGATGCGGGTCATGGCGCGCTCGTCGTCGAACAGGAACTCCGCCAGCGCCTTGGCCAGCTCGGTCTTGCCCACGCCGGTCGGGCCGAGGAACAGGAACGACCCGGTCGGCCGGTCGGGGTCGGCGACCCCGGCCCGCGCCCGGCGCACGGCGTCCGACACCGCCTGCACGGCCTCACGCTGGCCGACGAGCCTGCGCCCGAGCTCCTCCTCCATGCGCAGCAGCTTGGCGGTCTCGCCCTCCAGCAGGCGCCCCGCGGGGATGCCGGTCCAGGAGGAGATCACCTGCGCGATGTCGTCGGCGCCGACCTCCTCCTTGACCATCGCGTCCTCGGGCTGGGCCAGCGCGCCGGCCTCCTCGACCTCCTTCTCCAGGCGCGGCACGTCGCCGTACATCAGCCGGGAGGCCGCCTCGAAGTCACCGTCGCGCTGGGCGCGCTCGGCGGCCGAGCGGGCCTCGTCGAGCTGCTTCTTCAGCTCGCCGACCCGGTTGAGCCCGGCCTTCTCCTTCTGCCAGCGCACGACCAGGGCGTCGAGCTCCTCCTGGCGGTCGCCGAGCTCCTTGTGCAGCTTGTCCAGGCGCTGGACGCTCGCCTCGTCGGTCTCCTTGGCGAGGGCCAGCTCCTCCATCTTCAGCCGGTCGACGGCGCGCTGAAGCTCGTCGATCTCCACCGGACGCGAGTCGATCTCCATGCGCAGGCGGCTGGCGGCCTCGTCGACCAGGTCGATCGCCTTGTCGGGCAGGAAGCGGGCGGTGATGTAGCGGTCGGAGAGCGTGGCCGCGGCCACCAGGGCGCCGTCGGAGATCTGCACCTTGTGGTGGGCCTCGTAGCGGCCCTTGAGCCCGCGCAGGATCGCGATGGTGTCCTCGACCGACGGCTCGCCGACGAAGATCTGCTGGAAGCGGCGCTCCAGCGCCGGGTCCTTCTCGATGCGCTCCCGGTACTCGTCCAGGGTGGTCGCGCCGATCATGCGCAGCTCGCCCCTGGCCAGCATGGGCTTGAGCATGTTGCCGGCGTCCATCGCGCCCTCGGCCGCGCCCGCGCCGACCATCGTGTGCAGCTCGTCGATGAAGGTGACGACCTGGCCGTCGCTCTCCTTGATCTCGGTGAGGACGGCCTTGAGCCGCTCCTCGAACTCGCCCCGGAACTTGGCGCCCGCCACCATCGCGCCGAGGTCCAGGGACACCAGGCGCTTGCCGCGCAGGCTCTCGGGGACGTCTCCGGCGACGATGCGCTGCGCCAGCCCGTCCACGACGGCGGTCTTGCCGACGCCGGGCTCGCCGATGAGCACCGGGTTGTTCTTGGTGCGGCGGCTGAGCACCTGCACGACGCGGCGGATCTCGTTGTCCCGGCCGATCACCGGGTCAAGCTTGCCCGCGCGGGCCAGCTCGGTGAGGTCGACGCCGTACTTCTCCAGCGCGCGGTAGGTGTCCTCGGGGCTCTCGCTGGTGACCCGGGCGTGCCCGCGGACCTTCTCGAAGGCCTCCAGCAGGGCGTTCGGCGTGGCGCCCTGCGCCTTGAGCAGCTCGGCGACGCGCCCGCCGTCGGCGGCCAGGCCGACCAGCAGGTGCTCGGTCGACACGTACTCGTCCTCGAGCTGCTTGGCACGGGCCGCGGCCGTGTTCAGCGCCACCAGGAGCTGGCGGGAGGACGACGGCGCGCTCACCGTCGAGCCCTGGGCCTTCGGGATCTGCTCCAGCTGCCGCTCGGCCTCGGTGCGCAGCCGCTTCCAGTCGGCCCCGACGGCCTCCAGCAGGTGGACGGCCGTGCCGTCGGTCTGGGAAAGCAGGGCGGTGAACAGATGGGCCGGAGCGACCTCCGGGTGGCCTTCGGCGGCGGCCCGCCGGACGGCGGCCGACAGGGCGTCCTGGCTCTTACGCGTGAGCTTGTAGTCCATGCCTACCTTGCCTTTCTCGCATGGCGGATCGCCCGGCGCTCGCCGGCCGCGGCGGTGCTGCCTCGCTCCGCGCGGTGCTGCGTCGCTTTGCGCAGTGCTGCGTCGCTTCGCTATATGTGCGCCACCGCCCGGGGCGCCGATACGGCGCCCATGGGGTGGAGGAGATGTCGTCGCGCGGCCCGGGAGGGTGCTCACCGGGACCGCCGCGGCCGTGCGCTCTCCCGCTCACGCGGGAGGAAGCTGGTACTGGATCAGGGCGCGGATCATCGCCATCTCGCTCCTGAGACGGCCGAGCTCCTCGCGCATGCGGAGGTTCTCGGTCTCCAGGGCGAGGATGCGCTTGATGCCCGCGAGGTTGATGCCCTCCTCCTGGGACAGCCGCTGCACCTCGCGGAGCATCACGATGTCCCGGGTGGAGTACAGGCGGCCCCGCCCCGCCGTCCGGCCGGGACTGACCAGGCCGAGACGGTCGTACTGCCGGAGCGTCTGCGGGTGCAGCCCGGAAAGCTGAGCGGCCACCGAGATGACGTACACCGGAGTGTCGTCGGACAGGTCGAAGTAGTTGGCGTCCATCGGCGTCGCCTCCTTTCGGGGCTACTCGGTTCTCGCCTGTCTGAGCAGCTCGGCGCGGGGGTCCACGCCGTCGGAGACCGCGCGGAACTCCTCCAGCGCGTTTCTCTCCTTGTCGTCGAGGCGCTGGGGCACCACCACCTCGACAGTGGCCAGCAGATCACCCTTGGTGCCGTCCTTGCGGGTGACACCCCGGCCGCGCACGCGGAACGTGCGGCCGTTCGGGGTGCCCTCGGGGATGCGCAGTGTCACCGGCATGCCCTGGAGCACCGGCACCTTGATCTCGGCGCCGAGCGCCGCCTCGGCGAACGTCACCGGGACGGTGATGGTCAGGTTGTCGCCCGACCGGCCGAAGATGGCATGCGGTTTCACGTGAATCTGGACGTACAGATCGCCGGCCGGGCCGCCGTTCTCACCGGGCGCGCCCTTGCCCTTGAGGCGGATGCGCTGGCCGTCGGCCACCCCGGCGGGGATGCGCGCCTGGAGGGTGCGGGTGCTCTTGCCGCGGCCGCTGCCCTCGCACACGGGGCAGGGGTCGTCGACCAGCAGGCCGCGGCCCTTGCAGTCGCGGCACGGCTCGGAGAAGGCGAAGTTGCCGAGGTTGCGGCTGGCGGCGCCGGTGCCCTCACAGGTCGGACAGACCCGCGGGGTCGTGCCGGCCTTGGCGCCGGTACCGGTGCAGGCCGGGCACGCCGAGGAGCTGGTGAGCCGCAGGGCCACCGTGGTGCCGTCCACGGACTCCATGAACGACAGGGTGACCTCGGACTCGATGTCCTGCCCGCGGCGGGGACGGCTCGTGGTGGTGGTGGAGGTGCGCCCGCCACGGTTGAACAGACCGCCGAACAGGTCGCCGATGCGCTCGCCCGTGCCGCCGCCCTGCGCCGTGCCTCCGAAGAGGTCGCCGAACTCGAACGGGAACCCGCCGCCGCCGCGGGGGGCGCCGCCCCCCGCGTATCCGCCGAGACCGGACCCGAACAGCGTGCGCGCCTCGTCGTACTCCTTGCGGCGCTTGCTGTCGGACAGGACGTCGTAGGCCTCCGAGACCTGCTTGAACTTGGCCTCGGTCTCGGTGTTGCCCTGGTTGGCGTCCGGGTGGTACTTCCTGGCCAGTCTCCGGTACGCCTTCTTGATCTCTTCGGCGGTGGCGGTCTTCGACACACCAAGGACGGCGTAGTAGTCCTTCTCCAGGTAGTCCTTGGTGCTCATCTATCGCTTCCTTCGTGACCCAAAGGGATGATCGCTCAATTGTCCTCGGACTCGGCCGCCGCCGCGCCCGCTCCGTCCGTTTCGGAGGAGGTGCGCTCGGAGGACTCGGGCTCCTCCGGCTCGGCGACGGCCACCCTCGCCGGGCGCAGGACGCGCTCGCCGATGCGGTAGCCGGGCTGGAGGATCTCCACGCAGGTCGGCTCGGTGACCTCGGCCGAGTAGCTGTGCAGGAGCGCCTCGTGCACGGTCGGGTCGAACGGGTCGCCCTTGGCGCCGTAGGTCGAGAGCCCGAGCTTGCCGACGGCGCTCTCGAGCGCCTCGCTCACCTTGGCGAAGCCGCCGGTGAGCTCGCCGTGGTCGCGGGCCCTGCCGATGTCGTCGAGCACGGGCAGCATCTCGGTGAGCACGCTGGCCACCGCCTGCTCGCGGACCGTCACCCGGTCGCGCTCGACGCGCTTGCGGTAGTTGGAGTACTCGGCCTGGAGCCGCTGGAGGTCGGCCGTGCGCTCGGCGAGCTGCGCGGCCGCGCCCGCGTCCTGCGGGGCCGCCGCCTCGGGCGAGGCGGGGGAGGGCGTGTCGGCCGCCTTCCCCGCCCCCTGGCGCACCTCCCCCGTCTCGGGGTCGATGCGCCGGTTGTCGCGGATCACCAGGCCTTCGTGCTCGCTCCCAGAGTTCGGGGACGTCACGCGGCACCGCCCTCCCGCTTCGGCTCGTCGTCGACGATCTCGGCCTCGACGACGTCGTCGTCGGCCTTGGCGCCGCCGTCGGCGGCACCGGTGGCGCCGGCCCCGGGGGCCCCGCCCTCGGCGCCCTGCGACTGGGCGTAGATCGCCGAACCCATCTTCTGGCTGACGGTGGCGAGCTTCTCTGCGGCGGCGCGGATGGCGGCGGAGTCGCTGCCCTCCAGCGTCTTCTTCAGCTCGCTCAGCGCCTCCTCGACCTCGGTCTTGACCTCGGCCGGGACCTTCTCGTCGTTCTCGCGCAGGAACTTCTCGGTCTGGTAGGCCAGGCCGTCGGCGTTGTTGCGCGTCTCGGCGTCCTCGCGGCGCTTCTTGTCCTCCTCGGCGTAGGACTCGGCCTCGCGCATCATGCGCTCGATGTCGTCCTTCGGCAGCGCCGAGCCGCCGGTGATCGTCATCGACTGCTCCTTGCCGGTGCCGAGGTCCTTGGCGGAGACGTTGACGATGCCGTTGGCGTCGATGTCGAAGGTGACCTCGATCTGCGGGATGCCGCGCGGCGCCGGGGCGATGCCGGTCAGCTCGAAGGTGGCCAGCTTCTTGTTGTAGGCCGCGATCTCGCGCTCACCCTGGAAGACCTGGATCTGCACCGACGGCTGGTTGTCCTCGGCCGTGGTGAAGACCTCCGACCGCTTGGTCGGGATCGTGGTGTTCCGCTCGATGATCTTGGTGAAGATGCCGCCCTTGGTCTCGATGCCCAGGCTTAGCGGGGTCACGTCCAGCAGCAGGACGTCCTTGACCTCGCCCTTGAGCACGCCGGCCTGGAGCGCGGCGCCGATGGCGACGACCTCGTCGGGGTTGACGCCCTTGTTGGGCTCCTTGCCGCCGGTGAGCTCCTTGACCAGGTCGCTGACGGCGGGCATGCGGGTGGAGCCGCCGACGAGCACCACGTGGGCGATGTCGGAGACCTTGATGCCGGCGTCCTTGATGACCTGGTGGAACGGGCCCTTGCAGCGCTCGAGGAGGTCGGCGGTGATGCGCTGGAACTCCGAGCGGGTGAGCTTCTCCTCCAGGTGGAGGGGGCCCTCGGCCGAGGCGGTGATGTAGGGCAGGTTGATCGAGGTCTCGGTCTGCGACGACAGCTCGATCTTGGCCTTCTCGGCGGCCTCGCGCAGGCGCTGGAGCGCCATCTTGTCCTTGGACAGGTCGACGCCGTGGGCGTTCTTGAAGCGGGTCACCAGCTCGTCGACGACGCGCTGGTCCCAGTCGTCGCCGCCCAGGTGGTTGTCACCGCTGGTCGCCTTGACCTCGACGAAGCCGTGGCCGTCCTCCTGGCCGACGTCGAGCAGGGACACGTCGAAGGTGCCGCCGCCGAGGTCGAAGACCAGGATGGTCTGGTCCTTGTCCTTGTCGAGCCCGTACGCCAGAGCGGCGGAGGTGGGCTCGTTGATGATGCGCAGGACGTTGAGGCCCGCGATCGTGCCGGCCTCCTTGGTGGCCTGCCGCTGCGAGTCGTTGAAGTACGCGGGGACGGTGATCACCGCGTCGGTGATCTTCTCGCCGAGGTAGGCCTCGGCGTCCGTCTTGAGCTTCTGCAGGACGAAGGCGCTGATCTGCTGCGGGGAGAACTTCTTGCCGTCGATCTCGACGGACCAGTCGGAGCCCATCTCACGCTTGACCGAGCGGATGGTCCGGTCGACGTTGGTGACGGCCTGCCGCTTGGCCACCTCGCCGACGAGGACCTCTCCGTTCTTGGCGAAGGCCACGACCGACGGAGTCGTGCGCGAGCCCTGCGCGTTGGCGATGACGGTGGGCTCACCGCCCTCGAGGATCGAGACGACGGAGTTGGTCGTCCCAAGGTCGATACCTACCGCACGTGCCATGAGTACGTCCTTGTAGTCAAAGTTGAGTCCGTATGACTCAATCGTAATCCCGCTCGACCCTTTGTCAAGCGAGTTGAGTCTGCTGGGCTCAACCCTACGCGCCCCCTCACCTATTCCGCGCACACGGGGGCTCAGGAACGCGGACTTCTCGGACACGCTCCGGCCCGTCCCCGCCTCTTCCGGGTCTGCTGGGGAGTGATCAGCCCTTGGCGCCGTCGACGATCTCGCGGTGGCCGAGGGGCTTCTTCAGCTTGACGGTCGTGGATTTCTGGACCGCGATCTCGATGCACGCCGTGTTCTCGGCGCCGCGCGCCTGCCCCTCGTACAGGGTGATCGTCACGCTCTTCGCCGTCTCGCGCACGCCGACCCGGTCGAGCACCGAGCAGGGCTCCACGCCCGACCACCAGATCACGGTGAGCCGGCGTCCGTCCCGGGAGGGGCGCACCTTCTCCCAGCGGACCTTGCGCGGGTGCACCGTCGGTCCCTTGGGGCGCGTGGGGGAGGGCCCGGCCGCCGGGGCGGCCGGCGTGGTCACCTGCGCCGTGCCGGCCGGCGCCGACACGGCGTCGTCGGGGGAACCGCTCGCGCCGGTCGTGGGCGCCGGCGCGCCGCCGCACGCCGCCGCCAGGAACAGCCCCGCCGCCGCCAATGTGGTCCTCATCGTCCGCATACCCCTTCGACGTACTGGATCTCCCCGCGGTTCGGGCCGCGCATGCCCCGTCTCGACGCGCACGTCGAGGCGGGACGCGAAAGGACCCCCGGCCTGGGTGGCCGGGGGTCCTTCCGTTGGGGGGCTTCTGTGGTGCCTGCGGGTCAGCGCTCGCCGGGGGCCCAGTCGTCGTCGGCCGAGGTCGGCGCGGACCGCAGGGTCGTGGCCGCCGCCGGCGGGACCGGGTCGGGGAACGGCGCGCAGTGCGCGTCGGGGCCGGGCAGGCTCGCCGGCAGCGTGCCGTCGGTCAGGTACGCCTTCCAGATGTCGTCGATGCAGGCGTTGCCCCGGCCGGTGAGGCCGTGGTTGCCGCCGCCGTCCATGACGACCAGGCGCGAGGACGGGAAGCGCTTGTGCATCTCGACGCCGCCCTGGTACGGGGTGGCGGCGTCCTTGGTGTCCTGGAAGAACAGGGCGTTCTTGATGGCGCGGCCGTCGATGCGCGCCGGGTGGCCGCCGCGCACGGGCCACGACTGGCACTGCGCGTTGTACCAGGCGTTGCCCCAGGTCAGGAACGGAGCGGTGCGGTAGGACTCCCACCAGTCGCGGTGCCAGGTGCCCCAGTCGCGCGGCCAGCGGGCGTCGCTGCACTCCACGGCCGAGTAGACCGCGAAGCCGTTGTCGTCGCCGCTGCTGTCGCCGTAGGTGCCGTACGCCGCCACCAGCGGGGCGGTGTCACCGGCCACGTACTTGGACAGGGCGTTGGCCAGCAGCGGCCAGCGGCTCTTGAGGTAGCCGCCCGCGAGGTAGGTGTCGTCGAGCTCGTCCGGGCCGACCCTGCCCTCGGCGGGGGTGGCCTTGAGCTTGGCGCGGGTGGCGTAGAACGCCTTCTCCACGTCGGCGCCGTTCGTGCCGAGGTGGTAGGTGGCGTCGTACTTGGCGATCCAGGCGAAGAAGTCCTTGGCGCGGGCCTCGAAGGCGTGGTTCTGGTCGATGTTGGCGTCGTACCAGACCCGCTCGGGGTTGACGATGCTGTCCAGCACCAGGCGGCGCACCTTGGACGGGAACAGGGTGGCGTAGGTGGCGCCCAGGTAGGTGCCGTAGGAGTAGCCGACGTAGCTGATCTGCTTCTGGTCGAGGGCCTTGCGGATCTCGTCCATGTCCTTGGCGGCGTCCACCGTGGTCATGTGCCTCAGCAGCTCGCCGTGGGCGGCGTCACAGGCCTTGGAGTAGCCCTGCATCCGCTTCACCCACGCGGCCTCCTCGGCGAAGGTGGAGGGGATGTAGTCGGGGCGCACCGGGTCGAAGAAGTGCGGGTCGCAGCTCAGCGCCGGCTCGCTGGCGCCGACGCCCCGCGGGTCGAAGCCGATCAGGTCGTACTGCGCGGCCAGGGCGGCGCCGAGGCGGGTCTGCATCACGACGGGGTAGGCCCGGCCGCTGCCGCCGGGACCGCCGGGGTTGAACAGGATCGCGCCCTGGTAGTGGGCGGTGTCGGTCGCCTTCTTGCGGGTGACGGCGATCTTGACGGTCCTGCTCCACGGGCGGGAGTAGTCGAGCGGCACGGCGACCGTGGCGCACTCGATGCCTTCGGGCAGGTCCGCGCACTGTGCCCACTGGGGGGCGGGAGTCGTGTGGTCGGGCGCCTGCTGCGTCCCGGCCGTCGCGGGAGACGCGATCAGCGCTCCGCTCAGACCCAGGCCGGCTGTGGCCAGCGCTATGAGGATCTTCTTCAACGATCTACCCCTTCGACGCCGGCGGCTCCATCGTTGGAACCGACTTATGGCACCTTCGGGTAGATCATGCGTATAAAACGGTTATAAGACGACGGCTGTTTTCAGTTGGTTGTCAAACCGCAACATGCGGTCGCCTCCGGTGATCGGCGCCTGAACCGCCGTAGGGTGGGGAGGTCTTCCCCCATCAGCCGTCCAGTCGTCGTGCCGGGAAGGGTGCCGATGGTTTTGCGCCAGGTTCTGCTTGCTGCCTCGGGCAGCGACCGCGTGGAGAGCGTCGTCAGGAACGCCGGGGTCGTCCGGGCGCTGACAGACCGCTACGTGGCCGGGGACGGCCCCGAGGACGCCGCCTCGGTGGCGGCGGGGCTGGTCGCCGACGGCCTGCTGGTGACGCTGGACCATCTGGACGGGCGGGCGCGCGACTCCGGACGGGCCGCCCGCGCGGTCGAAGACTGGCTCACCCTGCTCGACGCGCTCGCCCGCCGCGGCGTCGCCAAGGGCGCCGACCTGTCGCTGCGGCTGTCGTCCCTCGGGCTCGGCCTCGACGACGACCTGGCACGCCGCAACGCCTCGCGGGTCTGCCAGGCCGCTCTCGACGTGGGCGCCACGGTGACGGTCGAGGCCGAGGAGCCGGCGATGGCGGAGGCCGCGCTGCGCGTCCACGCGGCGCTGTTCGACGAGCACCCCGCCACCGGCGTCACCGTCCTTTCGTCCCTGCGCCGCGCCGAGGAGCACTGCCGCGGGCTCGCCGACGGCCGCGTCCGGCTCCGCCGCGGTCACGCCGACGGCCCCGTCGCCGTCACCCACCGCGACGCCGCCGCCGTCGACCGGTCGTACGTGCGCTGCCTGAAGGCCCTCATGGCCGGCGAGGGCCGGCCGGTGGTCGCCACCCACGACCGGCGGCTCATCGAGGTCGCCTCGGCGCTCGCCGTGCTGAACGAGCGCGAGGGCGTCGAGTACGAGATGTCCTACGGCGTGCGGCCGGCCGAGCAGGCGCGGCTCGCCGCCCTCGGCACCCGCGTGCGCGTGCGCGTCCCCTACGGCGCCGACTGGTATCCGCATCTGGCCCGCCATCTGGCCCGCCGCCCGGCGAACCTCGCCCTGCTGGCCCGGTCCCTGGGACGGCAGCGACCGCGCGGGAGTCGGTAGGCTTCGAGCGTTCCCCGACTCCTACACGAGGTGCGCTGAGATGATCGCGATTCTCGGAACCGGCAAGATGGGCGAGGCCCTGCTGTCAGGGCTGCTGCGCGCCGGCGTCAAGCGGGACGAGATCGTGGCGACCGCCCGGCGCGAGGAGCGCGCCCAGGCGTTGCGCGAGCGCCACGGCGTGCGGGTCGTGTCCAACAGCGAGGCCGCCAAGATCGGCGAGACGCTGATCCTGGCGGTCAAGCCGCAGGACATGGCGGCCCTGCTCACCGAGATCGCCCCGCACGTCCCGGCCGGCAAGCTCGTGGTCACGGTGGCGGCCGGCATCACGACCTCCTTCGTCGAGTCGCGCCTCGGCGACGAGGTCCCGGTCGTGCGCGTGATGTCCAACACCCCCGTGCTGGTCGACGAGGCCATGAGCGTCATCTCGGCCGGCGCCCACGCCGCCGAGACGCACCTGCGGCACGCCGAGGACCTGCTGTCGCCGGTCGGCAAGGTGCTGCGCATCCCCGAGTCGCAGCAGGACGCCGCGACCGCGCTGTCCGGCAGCGGCCCGGCCTACTTCTTCTACCTGGTCGAGGCCATGGTGGACGCCGGCATCCTGCTCGGCATGCCCCGGGCGGCGGCGCTGGACATGGTCACCCAGTCGATCGTCGGCGCGGCCATCATGCTGCGCGACTCCGGAGAGCACCCGGTGATCCTTCGCGAGGCGGTCACCTCGCCCGGCGGCACCACCATCGCGGCCATCGCCGAACTCGAGCGCCACAGCGTCCGGGCGGCCTTCCTGGCGGCCATCGAGGCCGCCCGCGACCGCAGCCGCCAGCTCGCGGCCGGCTGACCCCGCCGCGGGCGCCGGGCGCCTCGCGCGCCCCGCCGCCCGCGCGGGCCGGTCGTCCCGGGCCGCTCACACGCCGGCCGCTCCGGCCCGGTCCTCTCCGGCCCGGTCCTCTCCGGGGCGGAGGTTCCCGGGTCAGTCGTTCTCGGGGACCAGCCGGAGGAACTCCTCGAAGGAGATGCGGCCGTCGCCGTCGGCGTCGGCCTCCCGCTCCAGCGCGCCCAGCGCCTCGGCGGGCAGGTGCGGGAAGTGCTGGAGGTACTCGGCGTCGGTGATGAACCCGTCGCCGTCGCTGTCGATGGACGCGAACCGCTCCTTGAGCCGGGCCCACCGGGGGTCCGCGGGTGTCGCCGTCAAGAGATCTGCCTCCGGGGCGAGAAGTTACCTGGTACGGCGAACACCCTAGTTCCGACATTCCGCCAATACGACTATGGACCACCCGCAAACCGTCGTGAGGCCCCACCGCGGGGGGCGGCGTAACCGTTAGGAAAGTTTGCTAATAGAGTGCCCGTGGCCGGTGGAAGGGGCGGCGGGCATGGGGGCACGATGACGGCGGCTGTGGACGGGCGGCCCGCCGGGCCCGCGGTGTGGACGCGCGATTTCCGGCTGTTCTTCACCGCGAGGTCGGTCTCGATGCTGGGCACGGCCATGGTGCCGGTCGCGATGGCGCTCGGCGTCCTGCGGGCCGGGTACGGGGCGAGCGGCATCGGCTACACGCTGGCCGCCTCGACGGTGCCGATGGCCGCGCTGGTGCTGTTCGGCGGGGTCTTCGCCGACCGCTTCACTCCGCGCCGCATGATGGTCGGCGCCGACCTCGCGCGCCTTGTGTCCCAGACCGTCACGGCGGTGCTCTTCCTCACCGGCACCCCCGCGTTGTGGCAGCTCATGGCCATCTCGGCGGTCAACGGCATCGCCGCCGCCATGTTCCAGCCGGGACTGGCGAGCCTGGTGCCGCGCATCGCCAGGGACGTCCAGCGCGCGGTGGCCACTCAGCGCACCTCCGAGTCGCTCATGCTCCTCATCGGCCCCTCGGTCGCCGGCCTGCTGGTCGCCTTCGCGGAGGTCGGCGTGGTCTTCCTGATCGACGCCGCCGGTTTCGGCGTCAGCGCGCTCTGCCTGGCCCTGCTGCGGCTGCGCGGGGCTCCCCCCGCGGCCCGGGAGGGGACGGTCTTCGGCAACCTCAAGGAGGGATGGCGGGAGTTCCGCTCCCGCACATGGATGTGGGGGGTGATCCTCGTCTGGGCGGTGATGGGCATCGCGGTCTTCGGGCCGGTGACCCCGCTCGGCGCCCTTCTCGTGAGCCAGGCCTACGACGCCACCGGCTTCGGCTTCGTCACCTCCGCCTACGGCGCCGGCACCATCATGGGCGGCGTCATCGCCATGCGCCTCAAACCCGCCCGGCCGCTGGCCGCCGGCGCGACGGCGCTGTTCCTGCTCGCCCTCCAGCCCCTGTCGATCACCCTCGGTCTCCCGCTGCCGGTGATGGCCGCCTGCCACCTCCTCGCGGGCACGGGGTCGGCCTTCTGGGGCGTCATGTGGATGACCAGCGTCCAGACGCAGGTGGCGCCGGAGGTGCTGAACCGCGTCCACGCCTACGAGGTGGCCGGCTCGGTCATGGCGATCCCGGTCGGCCAGGCCCTCAGCGGGCCGGCGGCCTCGCTGCTCGGCGCGGGCCAGGTGCTCACGATCTCCTCGGTCGTCGCCGTCTGCGGGTGCGTCCTGCTGCTGTCGGTGCCGGCGATCCGGCGCCTGCGCCGCGTCCTCGAGACCGCCTGAGCGGCCCTCGGAACCGCCTGAGCGGCCCTCGGAACCGCCTGAGCGCCCCGAGCCGCCCGAGCCGGTCCGCCGGTGCTGTCCGGGCCGCCTGAGCGGTAACGGGGACGCCTCGGCGGTACTCGGGCCCGCATGGCCGGTCCCGGGCCCGCCGGTACCGCCCGTCCCGGTGGGCGCGGGGGCCCAAGCCGGGCCGGGGATCTCCCTCCTACGATGGGCCGGGTGACGATCCGTCGCGGTATCCCCCCGCTTCTCATCGGTCTCACCCTGCTCGTCTCGGCCTGCACCCAGGACGAGACGCCCAAGGCGCAGATCGGCGAGGTCCGGCGCGCCCCCGTCAGCGAGGTCGTCGAGGCCCCCGGCACCGTCGGCGCCCGCGCCACGGCCACCCTGCGATCCCCGGCGGCCGGCACGGTCGCGAAGCTGTACGTCCGCGACGGCGACACGGTGGACAAGGGGGAGATCCTCGCCCGCATCAGCTCCCCGCAGGCGAAGGACCAGCTCGACCAGGCGCGCCGCGCCGAACGGCAGGCGTCCAGGCCGGTGCGGCTCGGCGGCGCGGCGCCGGCCCCGAGCATCCGGCTCGCCGGGCCGAACCTCACCGCCCCCCTCGACCGCGAGGTGGCGCGCGGGTTCGCCAGAGCCCGCGCCGCGGCCGGGAAGATCCAGGACAGGCGGGTGCGCGCGCAGCTCCTGGCCGCCGTCGCCGCCGCCGAGACCCAGCATCGCGCCCAGCGCGCGGCGCTCGACCAGATCACCCAGAGCCTCACCCGGTCGGTCAACCAGACGCTCTCCCAGGTCAGCGGCCAGATCGGCACGGGGCTCGGCGGGCTCGCCGCGTCGATGTCCTCCCTCCAAGCGGCGTCCAGGAGCCAGGCGAGGGCCGCGGTGAAGGTGGCGGGCGCGACGGTGAAGGGCCTGACGATCAAGGCGCCCTTCGACGGGGTGGTCACGCTGGGCGGGCCGTCCGGCGGCGGCGCCTCCGGCCTCGGCTCCCTGCTCGGCCAACTCCCGGCGGGCCTGTCCGGCCAGGCCGGAGCCGCCGCGGGCGCGTCCGGCGGCGGCGCGGCGGCCGCGGGCTCCGCGGGCCCGATCGCCGCCGGGGTGCCGGTCGCGGCGGGCGACGCCATCGCCACCGTGACCGACGTCTCGCGGCTGACGCTGTCCGCCGACGTGGACGAGACCGACGTGCTCCTGGTCACCCGCGGCGTGAAGGCGGAAGCCGAGCTGGACGCCGTCTCCGGGGCCACTTACCGGGCGAAGGTCGCCGGCGTGGGCGTGACGCCCAAGGAGGGCACCACCGGCGGGGTGAGCTACCCCGTGCGGCTCACCCTCGGCGAGGGCGTCTACGACGACGGCGGGCAGGCGCCGCCCCCCAAACCGGGCATGAGCGCCGTCGTCCGGCTGACCGTGCGCGAGTCGCCCGACGCGGTGGCGGTGCCCGCGGCGAGCGTCGTCACCAGTGGCAGGGACACCGTGGTGTGGGTCGTGCGCGCCGACGGCACGGCGGAGCGCAGGGTGGTCAAGCTGGGCGCCCAGGGCGACGCCCTGGTCGAGGTGGCCCGGGGCCTGACGCCGGGGGAGCGGGTCGTCGTCAAGGGCGCCGACACCGTGCGGCAGGACCAGAAGCTCACATGACGGCCGCGGGCCGGCCGCGGCCGGAGGACCGGCAGGCGCGGGACGCCGGAACGCCGGCCCCCGCCTTCGAGGCCGTCGACCTCACCCGCTCCTACAAGCTGGAGGGGGTGTCGGTGGACGCGCTGCGCGGGGTGAGCCTGCGCATCGACCACGGCGAGTTCGTCGCCATCGTCGGCCCGTCCGGATCGGGCAAGTCGACGCTCATGCACCTGCTCGGCTGCCTGGACCGGCCCACCTCGGGCACGTTGCGGGTGGACGGGGTGGAGGTGTCCACGCTGGACGACACCGGGCTCGCCGAGCTGCGCAACCAGGCCGTGGGCTTCGTGTTCCAGTCCTTCCACCTGCTCGGGCGCACCTCCGCGCTGGAGAACGTGGCCCTGCCCCTGGTGTACCGGGGGGTGGGCCGGGCCGAGCGCAGGGAGCGGGCCAGGCGGGCGTTGTCGGCCGTGGGGCTCGCGCACCGCCTGGACCACCGGCCCTCCCAGATGTCCGGCGGCGAGCAGCAGCGGGTGGCCATCGCCCGCGCCCTCGTGGGCGATCCCAAGGTGGTGCTGGCGGACGAGCCGACCGGGAACCTCGACTCCCGCAACGGCCGGGAGGTGATGGGCATCCTGGCCGACCTGAACTCCGAGCGGGGGGTGGCGGTGGTGCTGGTCACCCACGAGCGCGAGGTGGCCGACCTCGCCCGCCGCCGCGTCCACGTCCGCGACGGCGTCATCGAACGTGACGAACGGGACGCCCCGGCGTCGCCGCCCGGGCGCGCCGACCGGGACGGGGGGTCGGCTCGCCCTGAGGGCCCGGTTCGCGGGGGCGGCCCGGCCGCCGGTGACGGGCCGGTCCGGGGTGATCGGCCGTGAGGAGCGCCGAGGCGCTGCGCATGGCGCTGGAGGCGCTGCGGGTCAACCGGCTGCGCAGCGCGCTGACGATGTTCGGCGTCGTCATCGGCGTGTCGGCCGTGGTGATCCTGGTCGCCATCGGCACCGGCGCCAAGGAGGCGGTCGAGGGGGAGATCGCCGGGCTCGGTAGCAACATCATCCTCGTCGTGCCCGGCCAGGTGGGGCTCGGCGCGGCCCCCACCCAGAGCCGCCTGGACCTCGCCGACGTCGCCTACGTCCGCCGTGTGGTCGGCGACCCCGGCAAGGTCACCGTCGCGGTCAACTCCGGGGAGTCGGTGCGCGTGGGCCGCACCGAGGTCTTCGCCACCATCACCGGCACCGACGAGAACCTGCCGAACATCTTCGAACGCCCGCTGCGCCGGGGCAGGTACCTCAGCGGGACCGACGTGGACACCCGGCGGCGCGTCGCGGTGCTCGGCTCGGAGGTCGGGGCCAAGCTGTTCGGGGACCTCGACCCGATCGGCCGGCAGGTCACCATCGCCGGCGTGCGCTTCCGCGTCATCGGGCTGTACGAGCCGGTGGGCGCGACCTTCGGCGTGGCGCGGGACCAGGAGGTGCACATCCCGGTCACCACGGCGCAGCGCCTGATCGGCCTGTCGCGGATCAACGGCATCGCGGTCGGGGCCTCCGGCCCGGACGAGATCGAGCCGCTGCGGCAGCGCGTCCTGCGCGGGCTTGAGGGCCGCTACCCGGGCGAACGGTTCAGCGCGGTCACCCAGACGCAGCTCCTCGGCACCATCGGCAGCGTGCTCGGCATGCTGACCGGCGTCCTGGCCGCCATCGCCGGCATCTCGCTGCTGGTGGGCGGGGTCGGCGTCTCCAACATCATGCTGGTGAGCGTGCGGGAGCGCACGCGCGAGATCGGCCTGCGCAAGGCGCTCGGCGCCCGGCAGCGCGACGTGCTCGGGCAGTTCCTCATCGAGGCGGTGCTGCTCACCACGATCGGCGGCGTCATCGGCATCCTGATCGGCGTGGGCGGCTCCCTGCTGATCCAGGCGGTCTCGCCGGTGCCGACCGCGATCACCTGGTGGTCGGTGGCGCTGGCGTTCGGGGTCTCGGCGGGCGTCGGGGTCTTCTTCGGCGTCGCGCCCGCCCGCCGCGCGGCGCGGCTCGACCCGGTCATCGCCCTGCGCGCCGAATGAACCGATCCCTCGTGCGGTACGGTCGTTTCATGGGGTGGCGCGGAGAGCTGGTGATCGAATGAGCCGGTCCGTGCGGGTCGTCTGGGACGACAAGCTGATCTCCTACGACTTCGGGCCCGGGCATCCCCTGGCGCCGATCCGCGTCGAGCTGACGATGGCGCTGGCGCGCGACCTCGGGGTGCTGGACAAGGTCGAGATGGTGGGCTGCGCGCCGGCGACCGACGACGAGCTCGCCCTGGTGCACCGGCGCGACTACATCGAGGCGGTCAAGCGCGTCTCGGCGACCGGGCTGCCCGATCTGTCCTGCGGCCTCGGCACGGTCGACAACCCGGCCTTCGCCGGCGTGCACGAGGCGTCCGCGCTGATCACCGGCGCCTCCATCGAGGCGTGCCGGGCGGTGTGGACGGGAGCGGCCGAGCACGCGCTGAACATCGCCGGCGGGCTCCACCACGCGATGCCGGGCGCGGCCAGCGGCTTCTGCGTCTACAACGACCCGGCGGCGGGCATCGCCTGGATGCTGGAGCAGGGCGCGCGCCGCGTCGCTTACGTCGATGTGGACGTCCACCACGGCGACGGCGTCCAGGCGATCTTCTACGACGATCCGCGGGTGCTGACGATCAGCCTGCACGAGAGCCCGCGCACGCTGTTCCCCGGCACCGGCTTCCCCAGCGAGACCGGCGTCGACGGGACGGCCGTCAACGTCGCGCTCCCGGCCGGGTGCGGCGACGCGGGGTGGCTGCGCGCCTTCCACGCGGTCGTCCCGCCGCTGCTGCGCGAGTTCCAGCCCGACGTGCTGTTCAGCCAGCAGGGGTGCGACGGCCACGCGCTGGACCCGCTGGCTCATTTCATGCTCAGCCTGGACTGCCAGCGGCAGGCGTACGCCGCGCTGCACGCTCTGGCGCACGAGACGGCGGGCGGCCGGTGGGTGGCCACCGGCGGCGGAGGGTACGAGCTGGTCCAGGTGGTGCCGCGCGCGTGGAGCCACCTGATCGCCGAGGCGGCCGGGGAGCCGGTCGACCCGCAGACGGTCACTCCTGAGAGCTGGCGCGAGTACGTCGCGCTGCGCACGGGCGAGGTGCCGCCGCTGCACATGACCGACGGCCGCCGGCCCGACTACCACGACTTCTCGGCGGGGTACGACCCGGCCGACCCGGTGGACCGCGCGATCATGGCGACGCGCAAGGCCGTCTTCCCCCTCCACGGCCTCGATCCGATGCCCTGAGCGCGCCCGGTGGCCCGCCCGCGGAGCCGCAGGCGCAGACTAGGCAGAAGGGGCCGTGCCCGCTCTCCCCGCCACCGGCTCCCGAAGAAAACGGAATTTCGTCATTTGTCAGATGGTTACGATCGTGTGGGACCTGTCGATCGAGCGCTCCTGGCGATCCGCGCGGTGATCCGTCGTTCCACGGGGTGACCCAGCGCCGTGGTCCTGCCTGGTCGAGCCGCCGGCGTGACGCCGTGGACGCCGGCCGGCCGCTGAGCGCACGGAGATGATCATGCAGACCGCGAGCCCACCCACAAGGAGTGAGCTGACCCAGCACCTGGTGGACACGAAGATCGCCGGGAACATCGCGACCAGCCGGGAGAACAACCTCGACCACTACCGCTCCCTCGCCCTTGGTGACCCGTACTACATGTTCGGCCTCACTTTCGACAACGAGTGGACCTACCGGGACGTGCTCGCGCTCATGGCCAAGTCCGCGGGCGTGATCGACGATCCCGAGCACCGGGCGGGCCAGGACACCATCGACCCCGAGCGCACCGTCGACGCCCTCGAAGGGATGGCCGCGCGCATCGCAGCCGCGCTGCGCAAGCCCGACCCGCGCGTCATCATCGCCACCGGCCACCCCACCGGGATCATGACGATCCACCTCGCCCTCGCGCGCTTCGCCGCCGCGCGCGGCGCGACCCTGCTGACCCCGGCGGAGGGCCTGATGATCTCCAGCGGCGGTCTGGGCCGCAAGCGCCGCGTCGTGTACTTCGACGAGGTGGCCGTGCTGGCCGACGGGGGCGCGCTGGTGCACTCCCACGACCCGGCGCCGATGCAGGCGATGCTCGCCCGGCTCGACGGGGAGCGGCCCGACCTGGTGATCGCCGACCACGGGTGGGCGGGCGCGGCCGGCGAGGCGGGGGTCGAGACGGTCGGATTCGCCGACAGCAACGACCCCGGGCTGTTCGTCGGCGAGGCCGAGGGCAAGATCGCCGTCACCGTGCCGCTGGACGACAATGTGTTCCCCCGGCACTACGCTCCGTTGACCTCGTATCTGATCGCACGGGTCGAGAGTGACCTGTGAGGCGATCGACACCTATTCCGGTCTGTCCCTAACTTCCGTTTCGCGCGTGTATTGGGTCTGGCGCGTCGACCGTTTGCCAACTTTTTTGTGATCCCAAGCGACTCTAATGGGACACGGTTGGACCGAGTGACAGATCGAGATCAGGGCTCGGCCTGGCTGCTGGCCAGCGACTTCTCCCGTTCTGGTGGCAGGAGTCTCCGATCACTGATGGAATAGGGGGTTTGCGCGATCGGAGTCGCGTTCTACGCTGACAGCAGTACACGTGCGTGAGCAATGGCACCAGTGGGGATAACCCGGAAACACGTGCGGAAGAGGCGTCCGATGGGTGCAGGCGAAAGACCTCTCAGCGAGGTGAAGTTCCTGACGGTGGCAGAGGTCGCCACCGTCATGCGGGTGTCCAAGATGACGGTGTACCGGCTGGTTCACTCAGGCGAGTTACCGGCCATCCGGGTCGGGCGATCCTTCAGGGTGCCCGAGCAGGCGGTGCACGACTACCTCAGGGATGCGTTCATCGAAGCGGGTTGAATGGATCAGTGATGACATCACCGGTCGTTCGCCGAACTCGCTGATGTCGAACGCGGGGTCCGCGATGACGCGGACCTGACCGGAAGCGGGGTGGGCGGCCGGCCGCCCGCGTCGTCCGGTCGCCGGTCATTGACGTCCGGCGGCCACGCGGGTTCCCCCCAGGGAGCGATCGACCGCGAATCGCCGGTAGGCTGTTGGATCGGTGTGCGCCTTGGCGAGGCGCCGTCCCGTGGTTCAGGTGTGCCGTGCCTACGGCGCGTCCGGGCCGCGGGTGGTATGCGACCCCGCCCTCTCGCGCGCATTGATGTTGACCAACCTACCTTCACCTGGGGGTCCCGTGGGCTCTGTGATCAAGAAGCGTCGTAAGCGCATGGCGAAGAAGAAGCACCGCAAGCTTCTCAAGAAGACCCGCATCCAGCGGCGTAACAAGAAGTAGTAGCGCGGACCGACAACGCAGAGCGGCGGGCCGGGCGGGTCGATCTCACCATCGCCATCCCGGTGAGCCCGAGCCGAGCGCGACCACGAGCGAGTGATTCTGCGAGGCGGCGATGACACACACCGTGCTCGTCACGGGAGTCTCCCGGCACATCGGTGCCCGGGTGGCGAGCGTCCTCGCTGCCGACCCGGACATCGACCGGGTCATCGGAGTGGACACCGCGCCGCCGTCCTCGAAATCGCTGGGCGGCGGCGGCGTCGAGCTGGGCCGCACCGAGTTCGTCCGGGTTGATCTGCGCAGCCCGGACATCGCGCGTGTCATCGCGGCCGCGGACATCGACACCGTCGTGCACATGAGCCTGGTGAGCGCCCCGTCGGGCGCCGCCGGCCGCTCGTCGATGAAAGAGCACAACGTCATCGGCACCATGCAGCTGCTCGGCGCGTGCCAGCGGTCGGCGACGGTGCGGAAGGTCGTGGTGCGCTCGACCACGGCCGTCTACGGCTCGTCCCCGCACGACCCGGCGGTGTTCACCGAGGACACCGAACCGGTCGACGCCCCGATCCGCGGCTACGCCAAGGACGCCACCGAGGTGGAGTCCTACGTGCGCGGATTCGCCAGGCGGCGGCCCGACGTCTCGGTCTCGACGCTGCGCTTCGCCAACTTCATGGGCCCCGGCGTCGACTCGCCGCTGACCCGCTACTTCGAGCTGCCCGTGTTGCCGACGGTGTTCGGCTTCGACCCGCGCCTGCAGTTCGTCCACGAGGACGACGGCGTCGAGGTGCTGCGGCGCATGGCCCTGGAAGACCACCCCGGCACCTACAACGTCGCCGGTGACGGCATCATGCTCCTGTCACAGTGCGTGCGCAGGAGTGGCCGCCCGGCCCTCCCGGTGCTCTCCACCGCCTTCCGCGTCCTCGGCGACCTGGCGCGCGGCGCTGGGCGCGTCGAGTTCTCCCCAGAACAGCTCGGCCTGATGAGCTACGGGCGCGCCGTGGACGCCGGCCGGCTCGCCGCCGAGCTCGACTGGCGGCCCAAGTTCTCCACCGCGTCGGCGTTCGACGACTTCCTCCACTCGCGTGGCTTGTTTGGCGGTATGCCACTCACTGTGATCGACTGGCTGTCGACAGTGCTGGGTGGGGGTGCGCGACGGTGAAGAAGACAGAGATGCCGCATGACTTTCGTGATGAGGAGCCAGGAACAGCCCGGGTCATCCCCATCACCGCGGCGCGGCGCCGGGCCACCGACGGCGGCGCGGGTGCCGTCGAGGACCGCGTGGCCGCCCTGCTGGACTTCCTGCGCAGGCGCGTCGCCGGGGAGTACGAGGTCGACGAGTTCGGGTTCGATCCCGAACTGAACGACAAGGTGCTCCTTGAGCTGATCCGCCCGCTCTACCGCCACTGGTTCCGCGTCGAGACCACCGGCCTGGCCAACGTGCCCGGCGAGGCGGGCGCGCTCGTGGTCGCCAACCACTCGGGCACCGTCCCCGTCGACGCGCTGATGCTCCAGGTCGCACTGCACGACGAGCACCCCGCGCACCGCGCGCTGCGGCTGCTCGGCGCCGATCTGGTCTACCAGCTCCCCGTCCTCGGCCACCTGTCCCGCAAGTCCGGCCACACGCTCGCCTGCCCCGAGGACGCCGACCGGCTCATGCGCAAGGGCGAGCTGGTCGGGGTGTTCCCCGAAGGCTTCAAGGGCGTCGGCAAGCCGTTCTCCGAGCGGTACAAGCTCCAGCGTTTCGGGCGCGGCGGGTTCGTGGCCTCGGCGATCCGCGCCCAGGTGCCGATCATCCCGTGCGCCATCGTCGGCGCCGAGGAGATCTACCCCAAGATCGGCGACTTCCGTTCGCTCGCCCGGCTGCTCGGCCTGCCCTACATCCCGATCACGCCGCTGTTCCCCTGGCTCGGGCCGCTCGGGCTGCTGCCCCTGCCGTCCAAGTGGATGATCCAGTTCGGCGAGCCGGTGCGCACCGACGAGTACGACCCGGAGGAGGCCGAGGACCCGATGCTGGTCTTCAACCTCACCGACCAGGTCCGCGAACTCATCCAGCAGCAACTCAACCACCTACGCCTCCAACGAGGCCACGCCTTCCCCCCGTTCTTCTAGACGGTCCCCGGGTTCTCCCGGCCCGGTCGGAGCAGCCCACCGCGGGATGTTCAACTGCGGAGATTCCCGGCTCAGGTGCGGGCCGCTTGGTGGTGGCCGAGGTCAGGGGGTGGGTGGGTAGTCGGTGGAGGTGGTGAGGAAGGCCCACTTGCGGGCTTCGGCGGTTCGTTCGTCGGCGGAGCGCAGGGCGGAGGTCAGGGCGTCGGAGCCGAGCAGCAGGCGTCGCGGCGGCTCCTCGGCCTCGACGACGGCGATGATCGCCTGGGCCGCGCGGGCGGGGTCGCCCGGCTCGCTGCCGCTGTAGCGGGCGCGCATGCGCAGCCACTCGCCGATGGTCTGGTCGTAGTCCTCGCCGACGGGGGCCTGCGCGGTGGCGGCGCCGGCGTTCCAGTTCGTGCGGAAGCCGCCGGGCTCGACGATGGTCACCTTGACGCCGAGGGGCGCCACCTCGTTGGCCAGCACCTCCGAGAAGCCCTCGACGCCGAACTTGGCCGTCTGGTAGGCGCTGAGGCCGGGGCTGCCGCCCACGCGTCCGCCGATGGAGGAGATCTGGACGATGTGGCCGGAGCGCCGGCGTCGCATGAACGGCAGCACGGCCCTGGTCACGTTGACGACCCCGAACAGGTTGACCTCGATCTGGGCGCGGAACTCCTCCTCGGGGAACTCCTCGATGGCGGCGCTGGTGGCGTAGCCGGCGTTGTTGACCACGACGTCCAGCGAGCCGAACCGCTCGGCGGCCGCCTCCACCACGGCGCGGACGGCGGCGGGGTCGGTGACGTCCAGCGCGACGGGAAGCAGGCGTCCGTCGTGCCGCCGCGCGAGGTCGCCGAGCGCCTCGGGGGCGCGCGAGGTCGCCACCACCTGGTCGCCGTGCGCGAGCACGGCCTCGACCAGGTCGCGGCCGATGCCGCTCGAACCGCCGGTGACCAGCCAGGTCCTCATGATCCGTTCTCCTTCTGACGTGGGGCGACGCGTCGTCGCTTCGCCAACTGACACACTAACGTGACAGTAATGCCACTTTATGCCCCATCAACGAGTCGGAGAGAATGTGATGTGCCACACACGGGTAGAGTGGCGGAGTCATGAGAGCTGATGCCGCGCGCAACCTGGACGCGGTCCTGCGCACCGGCGCCCGCCTGCTGGCCGAGGACCCCTCGACCAGCATGGGCACGATCGCCGCCGAGGCCGGGGTCGACCGGCGCACCGTCTACCGGCGCTTCCCCACCCGTGAGGCCCTGCTCGCCGCCGTCTTCCAGGCCAAGCTCGACTCCGCGGAGCGCGTGCTGGACGAGGCCCGGCTGGTGGAGGCTCCGGTGGCGGTGGCGCTGCACCGCTACGTGGAGGGCATCGTCCCGGTGAGCCGCGAGTGGCCGGTGGACGTGCGCAAGATGATGCGCGCCGACCCGGCCGCGAGCGTCCGCAGACAGGCGCAGAGCGCGCGGCTCGACAGGTTCCTCCAGCGGGCGGCCGACGAGGGGCTGCTGCGCGGGGACGTGCCGGTCGCCTGGGCCCGCGCCACCCTGGACGACCTCGTCGACGCCGCCGCCCACCGGTTCCCCGAGCTGGAGCCGCCCCGGGCCGCCGATCTGGTCGTGGACACCCTGCTCAACGGCCTCGGCCGGCGATAGGACGGCCGCGGCGTCGAAAGCCGGCGGTGCGGGGGTCCCAAGCCGGCGTGCGGGGATCGAAGGCCGGCGGTCGCAGGGGCCGGACGTGAGGGCCGGGCGGCGTCGTCGAGGTCAGACCTTGCGCCAGCCGGGGGTCCAGACGCCGTTCTCGACGGTGTAGTCGCCGAACAGGGCGGGGGCCTCCTTGGCCATCAGCTCGCCGACCTTGCCGAAGATCAGCCGGATCTCCTCCTCGGCCCCCGCCGCCGTGCGGTTCTCGATGACGTGCCGAAGGGTGCGCACGTTGGCGGTCCACACCATGCCGGTGGCCAGGCCTTCGGGCGCGAAGCGCCGCATGAAGGAGGTCTTCGCCTTCTTCTCGCCGAAGGGCACGCCCTGCTCGTCCAGCCCGAAGTGGCCGGCCATCCAGTGCTGGAACTCCTCCATCCGCCCGAGCAGCTCGCTCGCCCGTTCCATCAGCTCCGGATCGGCGAGGGCCCACTGGGGGAACCAGAACGGCAGGTCGTCCAGCCGCACGAAGCGCAGCGACTCCTGCGAGACCGCCGTGCCGGCCCGGTGGCGGACCAGTTCGTGCGTGGCCACCCGGCTGACGTCGTGCAGGACGAACGAGAAGCTCACGTGCTCCAGCACCGAGCCATGGGCGCTGGCCAGGATGTTGCGGAGGTAGTCCTCCTGGTCGGTGCGGATGCGGGTGACGTTGGGGTTCAGCCCCGGCTCCCAGGAGCGGTAGCAGATGCGCCCGGCGAACTCGGCGAGGTTCTGCGCGTCGTCCAGATCGCCGCGGTCGACCCTCTCTAGCCAGTTGTCCCCGCCCACCTCGGCGAGATAGCCGGCGACCTCGTCGTAGTCCAGCCGGGGGCGGGCGATGAGACGGACCTCGGGCTCCACGTGACGCAAGGTGATCCTCCGCGGCGACTTTCCGGAAAACGGCCGCCACGAGTCTGCCATGCCCACTCGCCGGGCCGCCCACGGACGGTCGGCTCAGGCGGAGCGGTAGTGCTTCCTGAGGGCGATGGCGGCGGCGACGCCGCCCGCCACGGCGCCCGCGCCCGCCGCGATGGGAAGCCCGATCATGGTGGCCCTGCGCCCGGTGCGGAAGTCCTTGACCGCCCACTCGTTCTTCCTGGCCTGCTCAAGCAGCAGGCCGTCGGGGTTCACCGCGATCGGGTGGCCGACCAGCCGGAGGAGGGGCAGGTCGTTGGCGGAGTCGCTGTAGGCGGTGCAGCGCGACAGGTCGAGGCCCTCGCGGCGGGCCAGCGCCTTGACCGCCTCGGCCTTGGCGGGGCCGTGGAGCAGGTCGCCCACGAGGCGGCCGGTGTAGACGCCGTTCTCGGTCTCGGCGACCGTGCCGAGCGCGCCGGTCAGCCCGAGGCGCTGGGCGATCACGCGGGACAGCTCGACCGGGGTGGCGGTCACCAGCCAGACGCGCTGGCCGTTGTCCAGGTGGCTCTGCGCGAGCGCGCGGGTGCCTGCCCAGATGCGGTCGGCCATGACCTCGTCGTAGATCTCTTCGCCGAGGCGCACGACGTCGTCCACCTTGAGGCCGACGACGAACGCCAGGGCGGTCTCCTTCGCCCGGGCGATGTGCTCGGGGTTCTCGTTGCCGCGCACCCGGAACAGGGCTTGGCCGAGCGCGAACATCACCAGGTCCTTGGTGGTGAACAGCCCGCGGGAGGCGAGCCCGCGAGCGAAGTGGTAGATCGAGGCGCCGCGCATCATCGTGTTGTCGACGTCGAAGAATGCCGCGGCGGTGGGGTCGGGCTCGGCGACCGGCGACGACACCGCCGCCGCCGCGGCGACCTCCCCGGCTATCTCGGCCTCGGTGTGCCGTCGCAGTAACCGCCTCATAGCACCTCAGCTTAACGGGGAGAAGGGGGTGGAGTCGGTGTACGTGGCGTTAGCGTGGCGTGACCGTTCGGGCACGCGGCGGCGTCCGGAAGGGCCTGCCGCACCGCCCTTCGTGTGGGTCGCGGGGCCCGTCAGGGGGTCATGTCCTCGATCATGTCGAGGTAGGCGCTGGCCTTCATGCGGTCGTCGCCGCCGAGCTGGGGGATCATCGGCTCGACGACGTCGCGCTGTTCCTTGGTGAAGCGCTTGAGCGCCGGGGCGTGCGTCCCCTGCCGCTTGACGTGCCCGAGCGCCGACAGCGCCGACCGGGTGGTGGAGGTCATCTCGTCCAGGGTGGGCCCGATGAGCCGCTCACGCCGGGAGTCGGGGTAGCCGAGCAGCGCGGCGGCCTCGGTGGCGCGGGAGTGGGCGGCCGTCAGCTCGCGCTGGGCGCGTTCGATGTCGTCGGTGGTGAGGCTCAGCACGGTCGCCTCGGCGGCCCGCTTGATCGGGTAGAGGTTGTCGCCGGGCACCGAGGCGTAGGTCTGGACCCCGGTGACCACCATCACGGCGGTCAGGGCGACGATCAGCGCGCCCGGCCGCAGCCGGACGAGGAGCGGGGGGCGGCGACGGCGCCGCCCGGTGTCCGGCTCGAGATCGGGGCCGGTGACCTGGGCGGCCAGGATCTCCTCGCGGAGCCGGGCGCGGAAGTCGGGGCTCGGGCCGTGGGCGGGCTCGGCGCCCATCGCGCGGAGCCGGGCCGCGAAATGGGGTTGAGGGCGCCGACGGCTGCCGGCGGACGAACGCCTGTGCGGCCACCGCGTAGGCCCCCACTTGCCCATGAAAGCTCCCTGCCGCGCCCACTACGATGATCCATAGGTGCTACATGCCCAACGATGCGGGGAGCCATCAGGTTACGGCCGCCCCGCCGGCCGGAGATCCCTCGCGAGGGTCACCCTAGATCAATTGAGATCGTCCGGAAGAGCCCTGGCGAGCGCGCGGACCGCGCGGAACTGCAGGGCCTTGATCGCGCCGCTCTTCTTGCCCATGATCAGCGCCGTCTCGGCCAGCGACATGCCGTGCAGGAAGCGCAGGACCACGCACTCCTGCTGCTCGGGGTTGAGGTCGCGGACGGCCCGCAGGACGCTCTCGCTGACCATGGTCGCCACCACCGCGTTCTCCGGGATGTGCGGCCCGTCCATGGGGGTGTCCAGCACCTCGGCGGTGGACACCTCCATGCGGTAGCGGCCGGACTTGAAATGGTCGGCCACAAGGTTCCTGGCGATGGTCACCAGCCACGCGCCGAAGTCCCTGCCCTGCCAGGTGAAGTCGGCGATGCGCCGCAGGGCCCGCAGGAACGTCTCGCTGGTGATGTCCTCCGCCAGCGCGTGGCCGCCCACCCGGAAGTAGACATAGCGATAGACGAGATCGACGTAGCGGTCGTACAGCGCCGCGAAGGCGTCCGCGTCGCCGGTCTTGGCGCGCAGGACGATCCTGCGCAGTTCGTCGGCGTCCGGGGAAGGACGTTCGCGCTGCTCGGCGGCGGCGCGGGTGGGGTTCACTGTGTCGGCCGATCCTGGTGGGGAAAGCCCGGCGACCGACCATGAGTTCGACATCCGGTATCCCTGGGGAGCAAAGGGAAGGGCGCGTGCGTGCTCGAACACTCTAGAAATCATCGGGAAATTACACAATCCACTTTGCCTCAGTAACTACCACGCGTAACAGGAGTGCTGTGGCACTTCGGACACCGGCTACCGGTTTGGAGGTAATGTCCGGCAGAGTTGGGGCCATCATGGAAGCCGTCGTTGCCGTCACCGCCTTCGCGGGTGCGCTGTTCGCCGCCATCACCACTGGCATCCTGGTCGGACGTCTCAGGGACGACCGGAGCGGCTGGCTCATCGCCTGGACCGTCACCACCTCGGCGCTGTGCCTGGCCCTGGGCGCCGTCGCCATCGGGCACCTGATGAAGTTCGGGCCCGTGACCTTCAGGGTCTACCAGATCACCGGGGCGTTCCTCGCGCCGTTCTGGCTGGCCATAGGCATGATCCAGATGCTCGCCGAGAAGGCCCCCGCGAAGTTCGCCGCCTGGCTTTTCGGCATCGCCTTCACGTTGATCACCACGGTCATCCTGATCCTCGACCCGGTGAGCAACCCCGAGAAGTTCACCACGACCCTGCCGCTCGGGGACACCCACTGGACGATCATCCCGACGGCCCTGCTGAACGCCGCCCACGCCATCACCTATCTGATCCTCATCGGCTGCCTGATCCTCGCCGTCCTGCGCTGGCGCGGCGGCGACGACGTGGACGCCGACAACATGCACGCCGGCGTGGTGCTGGCGCCCACGGGCCTCGCCCTGGTGGGCGCCGTGCGCTTCGCGATCCCCGGCGTGTTCGCGGCCCTGGTGACCATCCTCATGGTCGGGGCCGTCTGGTACGCCGTCGCCCGCCCCCTCGCCCCCTACGACGAGGATCGCGACGGCCCTGACGACGACTGGGACGACGCGCGTCCCGCCGCGCGCCGCCGGGCCGCCGAACCCGAGGCCCCCTACGAGTCGTCGGGGCCGCTGCCGGCGACTCCGGCGATGTCGCCGCCGCGCCGCTCCGGGCTCGGCGACCTGGTGGCCGAGTACCGCGCCAACGACCCGGGCGACGTCGACTACGCGGCCCGCATGCAGCCCTCCGGCGGCTTCGGCGGAGCAGGGGGCCAGGGCGGGCCCGGCGGCCAGGGCGGCTATGGCGGTCCGATGACCGGCGAGTTCATCAACCCCGACGCTCCGGGCGGCGCTCCGGGGCAGGGCGCGCCGGGACTCGCGGGCCCGTACGGCTCGCCCATGCCGGGAGCGCCGGGCCGCCCGGCGGGCGGCCATCAGGGGCAAGGGGCCGGCGACCCGGCCGGGCAGCACGGGCGGGGGCCCTTCGACCCCGCCGGGCCGAACGGCTCGCACCGCGCCCCCGGGCCGGACGCCGCGATGCCGGCCACCGGCATGCTGTTCAACAGCAACGAGATCAACCAGACCCTCGGCCGGCCGGACATCCCCGTCGCCGGCGGGCGCCGGGGCGAGTCGCCGCTGCCCTCGGGCCCGTCCGTGCGGCCCTCGCCGAGCATCTATGGCCTGCTCACCGTGTTCACGTTGATCGACGGGTCGGGTGAGGCGTTCGACCGGCTGGCGGAGGAGACCGTCGAGGCCGTGCAGCGCAGCGAGCCCGACACGCTGATCTTCGTCTGCCACGCGGTCAAGTCGGCCCCGCTGCAGCGCATCGTGTACGAGCTCTACCGGGACGAGGTGGCCTTCAGCGAGCACCAGCGCCAGGCGCACATGGAGCGCTTCGCCCGCGAGCGGGTGGCCCATGTGCTGGCCGCCAACGTCATCGAGCTCAACGTCAACGCCGCCAAGGTCGTCCCCCTCCCGACCGCCTTCAGGGTCTAGCGGGGCGGGGAAGGCGGCGTCAGGCGGACAGGGCGGCGCGAAGGCGCGCCTCGTCGACGCGCCAGAAGTCGTGCTGGACGCCGTCGATGAGGGTGACCGGGATCATCTCCCAGTAGGCGGCCTGGTCATCCTCGGAGGCGGTGATGTCGCGCTCCTCCCAGGCGACCCCGAGCTCCGCCGCAACCTTCCCGATGACGGCCCTGGCGTCGTCGCACAGGTGGCAGCCGGGTTTGCCGAGCAGGGTGATCGTGTGGTCGCGCGGAGGCATGGACCCAGCCTAACGGCACCCCCCTCTGTGCGACCGATCACAGTGGCGGGGCCGGATCGGGGACCGCCACCCCTACCTGCGACAGTTGGGACCCGAGAGGAGGCGCTCGCACTTTGTGCATAGCTTCACAAAGGTACTAACCTGGATGCCTGCGCCCTTCTCCTCGACATCCGTCGCAACGCGAGCGCGGCCGGGGCGCACCGGCCGCCCGTCCCCTGGAGCTCCGGTCAAGTGACCCGCCGCCCGTCCCACGCGCGCGAACGTGGCATCCCCGATGCGACCGTCGCGCGGCTGCCGCTCTACCTGCGCGCGTTGAACGGACTCGCGGAACGGGGCACGGCCACCGTAAGCTCGGAAGACCTGGCCGTCGCCGCAGGGGTGAACTCCGCCAAGCTCCGCAAGGACCTGTCGCACCTGGGGTCCTACGGGACGCGCGGCGTCGGCTACGACGTCCAATACCTGATCTACCAGATCTCCCGCGAGCTGGGCCTGACGCAGGACTGGGCCGTGGCCATCGTCGGGGTCGGCAACCTCGGCCGCGCGCTCGCCGCCTATGGGGGGTTCGTCTCCCGGGGGTTCCGGGTGGCCGCGCTGTTCGACGCCGACTCGGCCGTGGTCGGCGAGCAGCTCGTGGGGATGGCCGTGCAGCACATAGACGAGCTGGAAAGCGTGATCGACAAGCGGGGGGTGTCCATCGTGGTCATCGCGACGCCCGCGGCGGCCGCCCAGCAGGTGGCCGACCGGGTCATCGCGGCCGGGATCACAAGTATCTTGAACTTCGCCCCCGTCGTGCTCACCGTGCCTGACGGAGTCGATGTCCGCAAGGTCGACCTCTCGACCGAACTGCAGATTCTTGCGTTCCATGAGCAGCGCAAAGCGGATCGTGAAACAGGGAGCCCCATGATGGCCGAGGACTGGGCCGAGGCGATGGACGCATGAGCCTTCTCGCGGTAGGTCTCAGCCACCGGACGGCGCCGGTAGCGCTGCTCGAACGCGTCTCGGCGTCCGGGGACGCCTTAGTGAAGCTGCTGCACGACATCGCCCGCGACGAGCACGTGTCCGAGGTGATGATCGTCTCCACCTGCAACCGGGTCGAGGTGTACGCCGAGGTCGACCGCTTCCACGGCGGCGTCACCGCGGTCACCGGCATGCTCGGCGCGCACTCCGGCGTCCCCCAGGAGCAGCTCACCCGCCACCTGTACGTCCACTACGAGGACAGGGTGGTCGAGCACCTGTTCACGGTGGCCTGCGGTCTCGACTCCATGGTCGTCGGCGAGGGGCAGATCCTGGGCCAGGTGCGCCAGTCGCTGCGCCTGGCCCAGGAGCAGGGCACCGCGGGCACCATCCTGAACGAGCTGGCCCAGCAGGCGCTGCGCGTCGGCAAGCGCGCCCACACCGAGACCGGCATCGACCGCGCGGGCGCGTCGCTGGTCGGCGTGGGCCTCACTCTGGCCGAGCGGGTCCTCGGCCCCCTCCAGGGCAGGCGGGCGCTGGTGGTGGGCGCGGGCTCGATGAGCGCGCTGTCCACGGCGACCCTCGGCCGGGCCGGCGTGACCGACATCGTGGTGGCCAACCGCACCTTCGAGCGGGCCGCGCGCCTGGCGCAGAGCGTCGGCGGCCGTGCGGTCGAGCTGTCGGACGTCGAGCGCGAGCTCGCCGCCGCCGACCTGGTCATTTCATGCACCGGAGCAGGTAGCGTTGTCATCGACACCGAAATGGTGGCGCGGGTTCCGCGCGGCAAGCCGCTGTTCCTGCTCGACCTCGCGCTTCCACACGACGTGGACCCCGGCGTCCGCACCGTTCCCGGCGTCACCCTGGTCGATCTTGAGTCCATGCAGCAGGCCGGGCTCGGCGACCAGGCCGACGGCGGCGACGGCGTCTCCGAGGGCGTCGCCGCGGTCCGGGCGATCGTGGCGGCCGAGGTGTGCGGCTACCTGCGCGCCGAGCGCGCGGCCAAGGTCACCCCGACGGTGGTGGCCCTGCGGTCCAAGGCCGCCGACGTCGTGGAGGCCGAGCTCGGACGCCTGGTCACCCGGGTGCCCGAGATGGACGAGCGGGTGCGCGGCGAGATCGCGCAGACCGTCCGCAGGGTCGTGGACAAACTACTCCACGAGCCGACGGTGCGTGTCAAGCGGTTGGCCGCGTCCCCGGCGGGTGATCATTATGCCGAGGCGCTGCGCGAGCTGTTCGACCTGAACCCGAAGGTACCGGAGGCGGTGACGAGGGCCGACGTGGCCGAGGTGGAGACCGTCGAGACCGGGATCACCGGTCACGCAGGCGAGGAGGACGCATGAGCGGCGAGGCACTGAAACTCGGCGTCCTGCGCCTGGGCACCCGCAGGAGCCTGATGGCCACGACCCAGTCGGGGCAGGTGGCCGACCGGCTCACCGCGCTGACCGGCCACACCGTCGAGCTGGTCGGCGTCACGACCTTCGGCGACGTCACCAAGACCCAGCTCGCGCAGCTCGGCGGCACCGGCGTGTTCGTCAGCGCCCTGCGCGACAAGCTCATCGCGGGCGACATCGACTTCGCGGTCCACTCCCTCAAGGATCTTCCGACCAAGCCCGACCCGCGCGTGGTCGTCGCGGCCATCCCGCCCAGGGACGACCCGCGCGACGCGCTCGTCGGCCCGGCGGGGCTCGCCGACCTCCCGCCCGGCGCCCGCGTGGGCACCGGCTCCCCGCGCCGGGTGGCCCAGCTCCGCCTGCTGCGCCCCGACCTCGACTACGTCCCGATCCGCGGCAACGCCGACACCCGCATCGGCAAGGTCACCTCCGGTGAGCTCAGCGCCGTCGTGCTGGCCGCCGCCGGGCTCGGGCGCATCGGCCGCCAGGCCGAGATCTCCCAGCTTTTCGACGTCGACGAGATGCTTCCCGCGCCGGGCCAGGGGGCCCTCGCGGTGGAGTGCCGCGCCGACGACGCCGCCCTCGTCGAGCTGCTCGCCGTCCTGGACGACCCGCGCACCCGCGCGGCCGTCACCGCCGAGCGCGCCCTGCTGGCCACCCTGGAGGGCGGCTGTCACGCGCCCGTAGGTGCGTACGCGGCCGATGACGGGCACATTCTCAACCTGACCGCCACCGTGGTCGCCATCGATGGCGCCCGGTCGGTGCGCAAGTCCACCGCCGGTGATCCCTCGGCGGCCATGGAGCTCGGTCGCGACCTCGCGGCCGCCATGATCGCAGAGGGAGCCGGCACGTTGATGGGGGAGCGGACCCATTGAGCTCCGGAAGCCAGACCAGCAAGACCACCGAGCACGGCACCGCGGAGGCCACGGGGGCGCCGCGGGCCACGGGCGGCCGTGACGGCGACGCCCGGGGTCGCGCCGGTTTCGTGGCGTTCGTGGGCGCCGGGCCGGGGGACGAGAACCTCCTGACCCTGCGCGGCGCCGACCTGCTGTCGCGGGCCGACGTCGTCGTGCTCGACAAGGAGGCCTACGGCGGCCTGCTGCGCCACTGCCGCGACGACGTCAAGGTCGTTGACGTCTCCGACGACATGGGCGCGGTGTCGCTCAAGGCCGTGCAGGAGGCCAAGGCCGGGTACAACGTCGTGCGGCTGTGCGCCGGCGACCCCGGCTTCTTCTCCTCGGTGTCGGAGGAGGTCGCGGCGTGCGCCAAGGCCGACGTCGAGTTCGAGATCGTGCCGGGCGTGCCGCCCGCGACGGCCGTGCTGACCTACGCGGGCATCGCCCCCGCCGTGGCGGTGCCGGAGTTCCGGGTCGTGGACGCCGCGCGGGTCGACGACTGGTCGGTCCACGCCGCCGCCCCGGGCACCGTGGTGATCTACAACGGCATCGGTGAGGCGGTCCCGATCGCCAAGGCGCTGATGGCCGCGGGCAGGCCCGACGGCACGCCGGTCGCGGTCACCCAGAGCGGCACCACCACCGAGCAGTACACCGTGGTCTCCTCGCTCGGCCGGCTCGCCGCCGACCTCAAGCACGCCGGCATCGCCGAGCCCGCGATCATCGTCGTCGGCGACGCCGTCGCCACCCGCGACCGGCTGTCGTGGTTCGAGAACAAGCCGCTGTTCGGCTGGCGGGTCCTGGTGCCGCGCACCAAGGAGCAGTCCGCCGGGCTGTCGGAGCAGCTCCGCTCGTACGGCGCGGTGCCCGAGGAGGTGCCGACGATCTCCGTGGAGCCGCCGCGCACCCCGCAGCAGATGGACCGCGCCATCAAGGGCCTGGTCACCGGCCGCTACGAGTGGGTCGCCTTCACCTCGGCCAACGCCGTCAAGGCGATCAGGGAGAAGTTCGAGGAGTACGGCCTGGACGCGCGGGCGTTCGCCGGGCTCAAGGTCGCGGCGGTCGGCGAGGCGACCTCCAGGGCGCTGGTGGAGTTCGGCGTCAAGCCCGACCTGGTCCCGGTGGGGGAGCACTCCTCCGAGGGGCTGCTCGCCGAGTGGCCGCCGTACGACTCGATGCTCGACCCGATCAACCGCGTGCTGCTGCCGCGCGCCGACATCGCGACCGAGACGCTCATCGCGGGGCTCACCGAGCTGGGCTGGGAGTGCGACGACGTCACGGCCTACCGCACCGTCCGGGCGGCCCCGCCGCCCGCGCCGATCCGCGAGGCGATCAAGGGCGGCGGTTTCGACGCCGTGCTGTTCACCTCCTCCAGCACCGTGCGCAACCTGGTCGGCATCGCCGGCAAGCCGCACAACGTGACGGTCATCGCGGTCATCGGGCCGCAGACCGCCAAGACAGCCGAGGAGTTCGGCCTGCGCGTGGACATCATGGCCGACAATCCTTCGGCTTCGGCACTGGCGGCCGCCCTGGCCGAGTACGGTGCCAAGCAGCGCCAGGCGGCCCTCGCCGCCGGCGACGTTCCCCGGCGGCCCTCACAGACCCGAAGGGGCGCCCGACGAAGGGCCAAGTGACCGGCGGCCTGGCCGGGCCGCCGACGTAGCCGAGATTCCCAGGTCAACGCGTGCGCGCGGGTCCCCGAGACCGGCCTGGTGAGTGGGAGATGAGATGACCGACGCGCAGTTCCCCGTCGCGCGGCCCCGCAGGCTGCGCAGCGGCCCGGCGATGCGGCGCATGGTGGCGGGCACCCGGCTGCACCCGGCCGAGCTGGTGCTGCCCATGTTCGTCAAGGAGGGCGTCACCGAGCCGCAGCCGGTCTCGTCGATGCCGGGCGTGGTCCAGCACACCCGCGACTCGCTGCGCAAGGCCGCGCACGAGGCCGCGGAGGCCGGCGTGGGCGGCCTCATCCTGTTCGGCATCCCCGAGGTCAAGGACGCCCGCGGCTCGGCCGGCGACGACCCGGACGGCGTCGTCCAGAAGGCCGTGGCCGATCTGCGCGCCGACCTCGGCGACGCCGTCGTGGTGATGACCGACACCTGCCTGGACGAGTTCACCGACCACGGGCACTGCGGCGTGCTGACCGCCGCGGGGGAGGTCGACAACGACGCGACGCTGGAGCGCTACGCCTCGGTGGCCGTGGCCCAGGCCAGGGCCGGCTCGCAGGTCATCGCGCCGAGCGGCATGATGGACGGCCAGGTGGGCGCCATCCGCGCCGCGCTGGACGCCGACGGCTTCTCGGGCGTGCCGATCCTCGCCTACTCGGCCAAGTACGCCTCGGGCTTCTACGGGCCGTTCAGGGAGGCCGCCGAGTGCGCTCCGCAGTTCGGCGACCGCAACGCCTACCAGCAGGACCCGGCGGGGCCGGTGGGCGAGGCGCTGCGCGAGGTGCGCCTGGACCTCGCCGAGGGCGCCGACGCCGTCATGGTCAAGCCCGCGCTGGCCTACCTGGACATTCTGCGCCAGGTGCGCGACAGCGTGGAGGTGCCCGTCGCCGCCTACCAGGTGAGCGGCGAGTACGCCATGGTGGAGGCCGCGGCGGCCAACGGCTGGATCGACCGCGACCGCATCATCATGGAGTCGCTGATCGCCATCCGGCGCGCCGGGGCGGACATGATCCTCACCTATTGGGCTACCGAAGTGGCCAGGAGACTATCCTGACGGGCCATTTTCCGGGGGTCGGCTCACCTTGGGCGGCCGCCATCGTGCATCATCGGTGAAAGGCAGGGGTGGGGGAGGAACACGATGGTGGGGGTACCGCTGGCGGCTCGCCGGGCGAAAAGGCGAGCGCGATCTCATGCGAAGGCACACGCGATCACCTCGGTGCTCGAGTACGCCGAGATGGGCTGGGCGAGCTGTATGGGCGCCCACCCGCTACGCGAGGGCGCGCGCGCCTGCTCGTGTGACCGGGTCGGCTGTCCCGACCCGGGCGTCCACCCGATCTCCCCGGCCTGGAAGATGATGGCCACCACCGACGCCGCGCTGCTCACCCGATGGTGGGAGCAGAACCCCGAGGCGAACGTGATCCTCCCCACCGGCAGGGTGTTCGACGTCTTCGACGTGCCGGCCACGGCGGGCCAGAGCGCCCTCGCCGCCATGGACGCCGCGAACTTCACCACGGGCCCGGTCGCCGCCAACGGCGACCGGGTCCTTTTCTATGTGGCCACGCGCGGCGCCCCCGAGGACGAGGACGAGTGGTGGTCCTGCCATCTCGACCACACCCCAGAGACGATCGAGGACACTCCGGGGCTGCGCTGGCACTGCCGCGACAGCTACGTCCTGGCCCCGCCGTCGTCGCTGGCCGACGGCTCGCACGCCCGCTGGCTGCGCCCGCCCGACGGCCGGCCTCTGCCCGACCCGCTCCACGTCCTCGACCGGCTGGCCGACGCCGCCGAGTGACCCTCGCAGCGAGCGGCCCTCCCGGCGTCCACGGGGCTCGCCGAGGGCCGGCGCCGCCGGGGACTAACCTGGACGCGTGAGCCGTACGAAGATCTCAGAGGACCTGTTCGAGCGCGCCCGTGCCGTCGTGCCCGGCGGCGTCAACTCCCCGGTGCGCGCCTTCGGCGCCGTCGGAGGCACGCCCCGGTTCATGGAGTCCGGCGAGGGCCCGTACATCGTGGACGCCGACGGCAACCGCTATGTCGACCTGGTGTGCTCCTGGGGCCCGATGATCCTCGGCCACCGGCACCCCGCCGTGGTCGAGGCTCTCGCGCAGGCCCTCACGCGCGGCACGTCCTTCGGCACCGCGACGCGCGGCGAGGTCGAGCTGGCCGAGGAGATCGTCTCCCGGGTCGCGCCGGTCGAGAAGGTCCGCCTGGTCAGCTCCGGCACCGAGGCCACCATGTCGGCGGTGCGGCTGGCGCGCGGGTTCACCGGGCGCTCGCGCGTGGTGAAGTTCGCCGGGTGCTACCACGGCCACGTCGACGCGCTGCTCGCCGCCGCGGGGTCGGGGGTGGTGACCTTCGGCCTGCCCGACACCCCGGGCGTCACGGGCTCCTCCGCCGCCGACACCATCGTCCTGCCCTACAACTCGCCCGAGGCGGTGCGCGAGGCGTTCGCCGCGTACGGCGGTGAGATCGCCTGCGTGATCACCGAGGCGTGCCCGGCGAACATGGGCGTGGTGCCCCCCGCCCCGGGGTTCAACGAGCTGCTCCGCGAGCTGTGCACGGCGAACGGCGCCCTGCTCATCGTGGACGAGGTGCTCACCGGCTTCCGGGTCACCGACGCCGGCTGGTACGGCCTGGCGCCGGTGGAGGCCGACCTGATGACCTTCGGCAAGGTCATGGGCGGCGGCCTGCCGGCGGCGGCGTTCGGCGGGCGTGCCGAGGTCATGAGCCGCCTGGCGCCGGAGGGGCCGGTCTACCAGGCGGGCACCCTGTCGGGTAACCCGCTGGCCTGCGCGGCCGGGCTGGCGACGCTACGGGCCTGCGACGAGGAGGTCTACGACCGCGTCGACGCGGCCGCCCTGATCGTCGGGCGGGCGGCGTCGGACGCGCTGGCCGCCGCCGGGGTGCCGCACCGGCTCCAGCGGGCGGGCAACCTGTTCTCGGTGTTCTTCACCGATGCCCCGGTCGCCGACTTCGACGGGGCGCGCACCCAGGACACCGCCGCCTACCGCGCCTTCTTCCACTCCATGCTCGACCAGGGTGTCTACCTGCCGCCGTCGGCGTACGAGGCGTGGTTCCTGTCCGCCGCCCACGACGAGGAGGCCCTGACCCGGGTGGCCGAGGCGCTGCCCGCCGCGGCCAAGGCGGCCGCGACCGCCTCCGCGGGCTGACCCGGCGGCGCGTTCGCGAAGCGCCCGGTCACGTCGGGCGCTCCGTTACGCGGAGAGTCCCGTTACGCGGAGAGTCCCGTTACGCGGAGAGTCCCGTTACGCGGAGCGCCGCGGTTCAGTGTGAGCGCCATTTTCCGGCCGGATGATTTAGCATCGCTTTATGCTCGATCTCCATCGGTTGAAGGCGCTGCACGCGGTGTCGGTGTACGGGTCGGTCGGCGCCGCGGCCGAGGCGTTGATGGTGACGCCCTCGGCCATCTCTCAGCAGATCGCCAAGCTCGAGCGGGAGACCGGGGCCCGGCTCATGGAGCGCAGCGGCCGCGGCGTCAAGCTCACCGACGCCGCCGGGCTGCTCGCCGAGCACGCCGAGCGCATCCTCGCGCTCGTCGAGACCGCCGAGGCCGACTTCGAGGCGCTGCGCGGGGCGGTGGTCGGACGGCTGGTCATGGCCGCCTTCCCGACGGCCGCCCGCGGGCTGCTCCCCGGGGCGCTCAGCGAGCTCAAGCAGCGCCATCCCGACCTGGACCTGGTGCTCCACGAGCGCGAGCCCGAACGGCAGATCCGCGAGGTGTCCCGCGGCGAGCTCGATCTCGCCATCGTGCAGGACTGGCTGAACCGCCCGATGGCGATCCCCGAGGGCCTGTCGCGGGCCTCGCTGCTCGACGACGTGGCCGACGTGGTGCTCCCGGCCTCCCACCCGCTCGCGGGCCGCCGCGAGATCGACCTGGCCGAGCTGCACGGCGAGCGGTGGATCAGCTCCTCACCCGGCACGGTCTGCCACGACTGGCTGGTGTTCACCCTGCGCACGGCGTCGCTGGAGCCCGAGTTCTCCTGCATGGCCGACGAGTACCCGACGCAGACGGCGCTGGTGGCGGCCGGCCACGGCTGCGCCATCGTGCCGCGCCTCGGCCGTGACCACGTCCCGGCGCAGGTCGCCATCGTGCCGATCAGGCCCCGTCCCACCCGGCGCATCTACGCCGTGTGGCGCACGGACGCGGCCCGCCGCCCGGCGATCCGCGCGGCCGTGGAGGTGCTGCGGCAGATGGCCCCGCCGCCGGGGCTGGTGCCGGTCTCCGGCGACTCCGGCCAGGCGGCGGGGCCGTCCCCGGCCGAGGCGGGCGGGCTCCACCCGGCGTCCTCCTGACGGCGGGCGCCCCCGCGGCGCCGGGCCACGCGGGGCCACGCCGGGCCACGCTCCTCCGCGCCGGGCCGCGCCGGGCCGCGCCGGCCACGCCGGGCTCGGCTCGGCATGGCGCGTTGAGGCCGGACCAGTAGTCTGGTGTCCGTCATGACTGAAAGCACCGTTGTCCACCTGCTCCGGCACGGAGAGGTGCACAATCCCCAGAACCTGCTCTATGGCAGGCTGCCCGGATACCACCTCTCCGAGAACGGCCGCTCCATGGCCGAGCTGGTGGCCAAGGCCCTCGCGGGCCGCGACATCACCGTGCTCTACAGCTCCCCCCTCGAACGGGCGCAGGAGACCGCGACCCCGATCGCGCAGACCCTCGACCTGCCGATCAGGACCGACGAGCGGCTGATCGAGGCCGACAACCTCTTCCAGGGCCACGTCATCGGCGGCATGTTCCGCGCGCCGCGCAACCTGCGGCACATGTGGAACCCGGCCCGGCCGTCCTGGGGCGAGCCGTACGTCGAGATCGTCCGGCGCATGCGCGCGGCCATCGACGCCGCCCGTGCCGAGGGCAGGGGCCACGAGGTGGTGATGGTCAGCCACCAGCTCCCGATCTGGGTGATCCGGCTGGCCGCCGAGGGCCGGCGGCTCTGGCACGACCCGCGCCGCCGCCAGTGCGCCCTGGCGAGCCTGACGAGCTTCACCTTCGAGGGCGACCGGCTGGCGAGCGTGGGCTACAGCGAGCCGGCGGCCTCGCTCGTGAAGCCCTCCGGGTCGCTCGGCGCCCCCAAGCGGCGCTAGCCGGACGTCCGCGCGCCCCGTGCCCCGATTTCGAGGGCGTGCGGTGCGCTGGGTAGGGTTTGAAGCTCTACCTCTTGTAGTACAAGGAGACCCTGCTCCGTGTCCACGGTGTCCACCAGGTCCTCGAGGTCGCGTGCCTTCGTCACCGCGCTGCTGGTCGCGGCGGCGCTGGCGGGATGCGCCGGCGGCCAGGGGTCCTCCTCGCAGCCGCAGTCCGGCGACACGCGCTTCGTCGCCGGCGACGGCAGCATGCGCGTGGTGCCCGCCGCCGAGCGGCAGGCGGCCCCGGCCATCGAGGGCCAGACCCTGGACGGCGCCGCGACCGCGCTCGCCGACCACAAGGGCAAGGTCGTCGTGCTCAACTTCTGGGCCTCCTGGTGCGGGCCCTGCCGCGGCGAGGCCCCGGTCCTGAAGGACGTCGCGGCCAAGACCAAGGCCCGCGGCGTGCAGTTCCTCGGGGTCGACGCGAAGGACGACAAGGCGCAGGCGCTGGCCTTCCAGCGCACCCAGCAGCCCGGCTATCCGAGCCTGTACGACCAGCCGGGCAAGGTCGCGCTGGCCTTCCGCGGCATGGTCAACCCGGCGGCGATCCCCTCCACCCTCGTGCTCGACCGGCAGGGCCGGGTCGCCGCGCGGGCGCTGGGAGAGGTCCGCTACTCCGATCTGATGAACGTGGTGACCAAGGTCAGCGATGAGAAGTAGCCGCCGCGCCGCCGCGCGCCCCGCCCCGCGGGGTGCGCCGTGAGCGGCTTCACGGGCACGGTCATGGCGGGCTCGCTGCTGCTCGCCCTGCCGGTGGCGCTGGCCGCGGGCCTGGTGTCGTTCCTGTCGCCGTGCGTGCTGCCGCTGGTGCCCGGCTACCTGTCCTATGTCACCGGCATGAGCGGCGACCCCCGGCGGGGGCGCATGGTGGCGGGCAGCGCCCTGTTCGTCCTGGGCTTCTCGCTGGTCTTCGTCGCCGGCGGCGCGCTGTTCGGGGGCCTCGGGTCCCTGCTGCTCGGCAACGCCGGTGTGATCACCCGCGTGCTGGGCGCGCTGACGATCGTGCTGGGCCTCGCCTTCCTCGGCCTGCTGCCGGGCCTGCAGCGGGACGTGCGCATCCATCGCTTCCCCGCCGCGGGCATCGCGGGCGCGCCGCTGCTCGGCGTGGTCTTCGGCCTGGGCTGGACGCCGTGCATCGGCCCCACGCTGTCGGCCGTGCTCACCCTCTCCCTCGACCAGGCCAGCGCGGTGCGCGGCGCCGTGCTCGCCTTCGCCTACGCCCTGGGGCTGGGCCTGCCGTTCGTCCTGGCGGCGCTCGCCTACCGCAAGGCCATCCAGACGTTCACGGCGGTGCGCCGCCACTCGCGGCTGATCACCCGGCTCGGCGGCGCCATGCTCGTCGTCGTCGGCGTGCTGCTGGTGACCGGCCTGTGGGGCCAGGTCATCGCCGGTCTGCAGGGCTGGGTCGGCGGATTCGAGCCGGTGATCTGATGACGACGACCGAACAGATCCAGGCCGAGCCGGCCCGCCCGGCGGGGTTCGGACCGGTGGGCTGGCTGCGCTGGGCCTGGCGGCTGCTCACCTCGATGCGCACCGCCCTCATCCTGCTGTTCCTGTTCGCGCTGGCCTCGGTGCCCGGGTCGATCTACCCGCAGCGGTCCATCAGCCCCGACAAGGTCGCGCAGTACTTCAAGGACAGCCCCGGCGCCGCGGCCTGGCTGGACCGGCTGTGGCTGTTCGACGTGTTCACCTCGCCGTGGTTCGCGGCGACGTACCTGCTGCTGTTCATCTCGCTCGCCGGGTGCGTGATCCCCCGGGCGGCGGCCCACCTGCGTGAGCTGCGGCGCGAACCGCCCGCGGCGCCGCGCAACCTGTCCCGGCTTCCCCAGCACGCCTCGTTCGAGGCCGGTGGCGCCACGGTGGAGTCCCTCGCCCGGACGCTGCGCGCCAGGCGTTTCCGCACCGTCACCGGGCCGGGCTGGGTGGCCGCCGAGAAGGGCTATCTGCGCGAGACCGGCAACCTGCTGTTCCACGCGGCGCTGCTGGTCCTGCTGGTCGCGGTCGGCGCGGGCGGCCTGTACGGCTACCGCGGCAACGTGCTGGTGGTCGAGGGCAACGGCTTCGCCAACACCGTGGCCGCCTACGACCGGTACATCCCCGGCCAGCGGGTCTCGCCGGACTCCCTGGAGCCGTTCTCCTTCACGTTGCGCGACTTCCAGGCGACCTACGTCGGCTCGGGCGAACGCCGCGGCCAGCCGCTGGACTTCTCGGCGCGGCTCGCGGTGTCCGACCGCCCGGGCGCGCCCGAGCGGCCCTACGACCTGCGGGTCAACGAGCCGCTGGAGGTCAACGGCACCCAGACCTACCTGCTCGGGCACGGGTACGCCCCGGTGTTCAAGGTGCTCGACGGCAAGGGGCAGGTGGCCTTCGAGGGGCCGGTGCCGTGCCTGACCGCCGACCAGGTGACCTACACCTCCGAGTGCGTGATCAAGGTGCCGGACGCCCTGCCGCAGCAGCTCGGCTTCCTGGTGCGGTTCCTGCCGACGACCGTCCCGGCGCAGGACGGCTCCTGGGTCTCGGTCTTCCCGGGCGCGGCCAACCCGACGGCGCAGGTGTTCGCCTTCTCCGGCGACCTCGGCATGAATTCCGGGCGCCCGCAGTCGGTGTACCAGCTCGACACCAAGAAGCTCAAGCCTCTGGTCATGGGCCTGAAGACCGAGCCCCTCGCGGTCGGCGGCACCCTGCCGCTGCCCGGCGGCGCCGGTTCGATCCAGCTCACCGGCGTGCGCGAGTGGATCAGCCTGCAGGTCGCCTACGACCCCGGACGGCTCCCGGCGCTGCTGGCGGCGGGGCTGGCCGTGCTGGGGCTGGTGCTCTCGCTCACCGTCCGCCGCCGCCGCGTCTGGGCGCGGGTGGGCGAGGCCGGCGACGAGGCCGCCACCGTGGAGGTCGGCGGGCTGACCCGCACCGAGAGCGGCGACGCCGGGTTCGCCGAGGAGTTCGCCGAGATCGTCACGGCCCTGCGGGGCCCACAGGGCGGTGCGGACGACCCGCCGCACGGTCCGCAGATGGAGCGCCCCGCCCCGCCGCGGGAGGCGGGGGACGGCGCCGCCGCGCCGCCGCAAGAAGCCGAGGCCGGCAAGGCCGCCTCGCCGCAAGGAGTCAAGGATGCCCACTGACGTCAACGCGGGGCTCGCCACGCTCAGCGACCAGCTGATCCTGGCCACCGTCCTGCTGTACGTGTTCGCCATGATCGGCTACGCGCTCGACCTCGGCTTCGGCCGCGGCCGTGGCGCCGGGCGGCCGGTCGCCGCCGGGCGTGGCGCGCAGGCCAAGGTCGCCGTCACGGCCGGCGCCGTCCAGACGCTGGACCGTCCCGCGGACGGCGCGGACGGTTCGGACGCCTCGGAGGCCCCGAACGGCGGCTCAGGCGACCGGCAGGACCGTCCGGCGGGCGGTGCGCCGCCCGCGTGGGCGGCGCGGGCCGCCACCGTCGCGGTCACGCTGAGCGGCCTCGGCTGGGTCGCGCACCTCGGCGCCATCATCACCCGCGGCCTGGCCGTCGGCCGCTGGCCGTGGGGCAACATGTACGAGTTCGTGGTGGCGATCTGCTTCGCGGCGGTCACCGCGTTCCTGGTCATGCAGGCGCGCCAGCCGGTGCGCTTCCTCGGCGCGTTCGTCTCGCTCGCCGCGGCGCTCGGGCTGGGCTTCGCCGTCCGCTACCTGCACGTGCAGGCCGGCCCGGTGGTGCCCGCCCTGAACTCCTACTGGATCGCCATCCACGTCACCGCGGCGATCTGCGCGAGCGGGCTGTTCATCCTCGCGGGCGTCGCGGGCATCCTGTACCTCACGCGCGGGGACGGCCCCTCGCGGCTGCCCGGCCGGGCCGAGCTCGACCGGGTGGCGCACCGCGCCATCGTGATCGCCTTCCCGATCTGGACGTTCGCGGTCATCGCCGGCGCCCTGTGGGCCGACAAGGCGTGGGGGCGTTACTGGGGCTGGGACCCCAAGGAGGTCTGGTCGTTCATCGCCTGGATCGCCTACGCGGCCTACCTGCACGCCCGGGCCACGGCCGGCTGGCGGGGACGGGCCGCGGTGATCATCCAGCTCGTCGCGTTCGGTTGCCTGCTGTTCAATCTGGTGGGCGTGAACATCTTCCTGTCGGGTCTGCACTCCTACGCGCAGGTGCCCTGACCGGCTGAGCCCGCCTGGCCCCTGAGCCTCCCCTGACCGCCTCGCGGCCCCCCTAGGGGGCGCTCTCCCGTGCCGGAAACCGCCGGCACGGGAGCTCTGCGGTCGTCTCTCGAAGGGCCCGCGGGGCGGGTTTCAGTCGTCGTCTCGGCGGAGGCGACGGTCGAGGTCGCGGAGGAAGTCGGGGTCGTCGTCGGGGCCACGGGGCGCGGAGGGGCGAGGGCCGGGACGGCCGGTGCGCTGCCGCTGGACGGCCTGCTGGCTCAGTGGTCGGCCGAGGAGCAGCCACAACACACCGCCCAGGTCGACCAGCAGGACGACGATGAGAACCCACAGGAGCTTGGGCAGGTTCCGCACGTCGCCCTCCGGCGTGGTGATCACGTCGAAGAGGCAGTAGAGCCAGAAGGCTAACAGCGCCAGGCCAAGAAGCACGCTAGGCATGTCCGCAGGGTATGCCATCCCACGGGAGATCGTGTCCAGCTCGGGTTCACGCGGCCATCGATCGATCGCCATCGGACATTACTGGTGACTCCCGCCCGGCCCCGACGTACGGTGGACCGTGACCACGCTTCGCGGGATGGGAGAGGTGTGCCGATGCTCGCGTTGGCCCGGGCGCCCTGGGCGCGGCTTTGACGGCGTTGCCGGGCGACAAGGGACGCCATCGCCGAGGCCCGCGCTGGCGGCAGCGGGGGTCCTACGCCTTCCGCGGTGAGGCTCCCCGTGAGGGGGCCGCCGAGTCCGCCGACGCCGACCGCGCCGACTCCGCGCGCGAGGGACGCTCCGACCGCCGCGAGGGCGGGCGGGCCGAGTCCTTCCGCGAGGGGCGCGGCGACTCCGCCGGCGGGCGCAGGGCCGGGCGCCGCGAGAGCAGGGGTGACTCCTTCTGGGCGGGGGACCGCCCGCCCGTCGACGCCGCGGGGGCCGTCACCGCCCCGGTCGTCGACCGGCCGCAGTACATCTGGCGCGACTTCGAGCTCGACGACGAGCCGCCGCTGGCGCAGCCGAACTCCCCTGACACGCCCGACCGGGGTGACGGGCTCAAGCACTGCGGGCCGCTGGAGCAGATTCTGTACCGCCAGTGGGACGCCGCCGAGGGGCCGCCCTCGGCCGACGTCGTCCGGGCGGTCGACAGCCTGGCCCGGCTCCCCGAGCGGCTGAAAGCCCTTCTGGCGGTCGGACTCGACGGCATTTACGTCGGGCCCGGCGGGGTCCCCGATCTGGACGACATGGGCTATCTGCGGGGCGCGCCGCTGCCGTCGGGGAAGGCTACCTGGGACGTCTGCGCGGGCGCCTACGGCGACCGCAAGATCGTGGTCGGCGACCGGCCGTCGCCGACGCCCGACGTGATGATGCACGAGACCGGCCACGCCCTGGACGACATCGACTCCGCGCCGGGCGAGTGGGTGTCGGACTCGGCGGAGTTCGCCGCCCTGTACGACGAGTGCGCGCCGATGTTCGCCTCGGCGTTCCACAAGCAGCCGGGCGGCCTCGGCCGTAAGGAATTCTTCGCCGACGCCTTCGCCGCCATCGCCTCCCGGCAGCGGCCGGCGCTGGTGGACATGCTCAACGGAGACACGCGCGCCGCGCTCAATGTCATGCTCTTCTTCAACCGGCGCTACGGAATCTAGGTGGTCCGCCATGTACGTCATCCGGCTCGCCGACGGAACGTTGCGGATACCGCGCAGCCTGACCAGCGACGACGGCCGGCTGATCGGCAATGCCTATGTCGAGCTCGATCCGGGCGACCCCGAGTACGCGCGGTGGCTGCCGGAGTCGATCACCGAGGAGCAGGAGGCCGACCGGCGCAGGCGCTGGCGGGAGGAGAACGACGACCTTGAGCGCGAGTTCCTGGCCTTCAAGGAGTCGCAGGCGGGCTCCGATCGTTGAGCGCGGGCCGCGCGCCTGAATGGCAAGGCGCGGGGCCGCGCCGGCGTGTGGGCGCGAGTCCGGGTGGGAACGCCGTACCGCGCGGAGAACGCCGTCCCTGTGGGAACGGGGTCCGTGCGGAGAACGCCTGGAAGATCGGGCCCGAAATTACAGTAAAGGCACGACCCAAAAAGAACAGTGACCCTGCGGCTTCCGGGGGGGCACGCAGGATCACCGATGGTGCATGGTGAGGCTCGAGTTCACCGTGCCCCGCGACGCGCGCCGGGCCCGGCGGTCTCTCGCCGCCACGTCAAACACGCGGTGAGTCGCCGCTCGGCCGTTCGGCCGTGAGGACTTCCTCGCCACGCAGGAGAGCGTGCACCTCCGACTCGCGGAAACGCCGGTGCCCTCCGGGGGTTCGGATACTGCTGATACGGCCTGCTGCCGCCCAGCGTGTCACCGTTTTTGGATCGACCCGGAAGAGGGCGGCAACCTCTCCGGGGGTCAGCAGGCGCTCGCTGCTACTCTCCACAATCTCTCCCCCTCGCATCCCGCGTCCTGAAGCGGGCGGACAGGTATCCAGTTTGCCGAGCGAAAACTGATATATCCGCGATTTACTTCCAATGATCACGGGTTGTTATCAGCTGACTGCCCGTTTGTTATATGATAGAGCCTCTTTGGGGCGCTCGTGGGTGTTTCTTTACATAAGCGCCGTGATGGGAACACTAGCAGTGCTCGCTCCCGATGCGAAGTGAGCACTGTAAAGCTCCGTGCCCGAAATCGGCTCCCCCGTCCAGGGCGGCCGTTGACGGCCCCCACCGGCACGTGACGTAACCTCGACGTCGTGCGACCGTTTCTCGTTTACACCGCGTCACGGCTGGGTCTGTTCGCCGTCACCCTGGGTGTGCTCTACCTGATCGGCCTCCACAACGTCCTGTGGCTCATCGTGATCAGCTTCGTGATCAGCGGCGTGGCCAGCTACGTGCTGCTGTCCAAGCAGCGGGACGCGGTGAGTGAGCAGATCAGCAAGGGCCGCAGGGGCTAAGGGAGCGGAAACATGCCGACTCGGGCATGGTACTCGTGTCCGAGGTGCGTGGTGTCGCTTCCGACCAGAAGGCCGCCCGTGTGCGCGAGGAAGGCCTTGACGCCGATGCCCCGCTCGCGGGTGGGGTTCCAGGCGAGCGCCTTGCCGGTGGCGGGGTCGATCGCCCCGATGCCGGGCCGCGCCACCGCGCCCGGCCCCGCCGAGTCGGAGCCGCGCGGGTTGTTCAGCCAGCGCTGATGGCCGCCGACGTAGACCGCGGCCCCCGTGACGGCCACCGAGTACAGAGAGTCGCCGCCGGTGTGGTTGACCCATGTGGGCCGGACGCCGTCGCCGCGAGAATAGGTCTCGAAGCGCGCCGCGGAATCGCACAGCTTGCGCGAGCCCTTGGCGCCTCCTGTCGTCACGACGACGAAATAGTGCCCGTCAGGTGAGAAATCCAGCCCCCGCACGTAAGAAGGGAACACCTCTTTACACGCGGCCGAGTAGGACTCGGTGTGCCAGTCGGTTACCGACGGCCGCGCGGCGGCGATGTCGATGAGGCCCACCTGCGGGCGGCGCCGCCCGTCCAGGGTCGTGAACGAGCCGTCCACCGCCAGCCGGTCGCGGGCGGCGGCCATCGCGGAGACCTTCACCTCGCCGCCGAGCCCGCCGCCGGGGGTGACGGTGAAGGACGGGTCCACCGCGCCGGTGGCGGGGTCCACCCTGGCCAGGGCCGTGCGCAGGGTGCGCCCGATGCCGGTGAAGTCGCCCCCCACGTACAGCCGGCCGTCGTGGAGGACGAGGCTGGTGACCTCGCCGCCGTTGACCGGGGCCGAGAAGCCTGGCACGGGCGCGCCGTCCGCGACCCTGAGCCGGGCCAGGCCGCGCGCGGGGGCGCCGCCCGCCGAGACGAACGAGCCGCCGGCGTACACCGTGCCGTCGGGGCCGGCGGCCAGCGCGGTCACCGGGCCGTCCACGCGCGGGGCGAAGCCGCGCTCGACCCGCCCGGTGGCGAGGTCGAAGGCGAACAGGTTGCTCCTCGGCAGCCGGCCGGCGGCGCCGGCGTCGCGCACCTGACTGAACGAGCCGCCGACGACCACGGTGCCGCCGACGAGGGCGAAGGCGTTGACGATGCCGTCGAGCACGTGCGGGGTGGAGTTCACCGGGTCGGCCGACACCACGCGCGGCTGGGCCACCCCGCCGGCGGAGGCGGGGGAGCCAGGGGAGATGAGGACGAGGGCCCCGGCGAGCAGCGGGGCGGCGATTGCGGTCGACCTCCGGGTCGACATTCGGGCGGACATCCACCAAGTCCTAGCAGACGCAGCGTGACCGGGTGACTACTTCGGGTGGATGCGTGCATGCCCACTAAGCTTGTCGCCATGACGCGTGCCTCTCTGGACAAACGGCCGCACGAGGTCGCGGCGATGTTCGACCGCACGGCCCGGCGCTACGACCTGGTCAACGACGTGCTGTCCCTCGGGCAGGACCGGCTCTGGCGCAAGGCGACCGCCGCCGCGGTGGACGCCGGCCCCGGCGAGCTCGTCCTCGACCTGGCCGCGGGCACCGGCACCTCGACCGACACCTTCACCGGCCTCGGCGCGCGGGCCATCGCGTGCGACTTCTCCCTCGGCATGCTGCGCACGGGCGCGGCCCGGCACGGCGGCTCCGGCCTGGCCGGCGGCGGGGTGCGCGGCGTGACGTTCATCGGGGGCGATGCGCTGAAACTTCCATTCGCCGACGGCGTCTTCGACGCGGTGACGATCTCCTTCGGCCTGCGCAACGTCAACGACACCGTCGATGCGCTGCGCGAGATGCTGCGGGTGACCCGCCCGGGCGGGCGGCTGGTGGTGTGCGAGTTCTCCCGGCCGACGGTCAAGCCGTTCGAGCTGGTCTACACGCAGTACCTGATGAAACTGTTGCCGCCGGTCGCGCGGGTGGTGAGCTCCAACCCCGACTCCTACGAGTACCTCGCCGAGTCGATCCGCGCCTGGCCCGACCAGCCGGCCCTGGCCCGGCTGGTGGCCGAGGCCGGGTGGCGGGGCGTCCAGTGGCGCAATCTGTCCCTGGGCGTGGTGGCCTTGCACAGGGCGGTTAAGCCGACCGCGGATGAGTAGGTAAGCTCCATCTGACAGCGGGCAGGGAAAAAGGGTTAGACTTCCGCCGACAAGTTTGTGAAGTAGTTCACAAAGGAACGAAGGCCCCGATCCCAAGGCCCTCGACATCCACGACAGGACAGGTCCCGTGAGCGAGTCAGTCCCCGCGGCGGATGCCGACGTCATCGTCGTCGGCGCCGGGCCCGCGGGTTCGACCACGGCCTTCTATCTCGCACAGGCCGGCTTGAACGTGCTGCTGCTCGAGAAGACGCGCTTCCCGCGCGAGAAGGTCTGCGGGGACGGCCTCACCCCACGCGCCGTCAAAGAGCTGATCGACATGGGCGTCGACATCGACGCCCCGGGGTGGATCCGCAACAAGGGGCTGCGCGTCATCGGCGGCGGCCTGCGCCTCGAACTGCCGTGGCCCGAGCTGTCGAGCTATCCCGGCTTCGGCCTCGTGCGCACCCGCATGGACTTCGACGAGATCCTCGCCGGGCACGCCGAGCGCGGCGGCGCCACCGTTCTGCAGGGCGTCAACGTCACCGGGCCCGTCCTGGACGAGCGCAGCGGCCACGTCGTCGGCGTCACCGCCAAGAAGGACGGCGAGCAGGTCACCTACCGCTCGCGCCTGGTCGTCGCGGCCGACGGCAACTCCACGCGGATGTCCCTGGCGATGGGCCTGCACCGGCGCGACGACCGTCCCATGGGCGTCGCCGTGCGCACCTACTTCACCAGCCCGCGCCACGACGACGACTGGCTGGAGTCGTGGCTGGAGCTGTGGGACACCGGCGACGACGGCCAGGCGCGGCTGCTGCCCGGCTACGGCTGGGTGTTCGGCGTCGGCGACGGCACCAGCAACGTCGGGCTCGGCCTGCTCAACACCAGCGAGGCGTTCCAGCACCTGGACTACCGCGACCTGCTGCGCCGCTGGGTGAAGAACATGCCCTCCGAGTGGGGGTTCTCCGAGGAGACCATGACGGGGCCGATCCGCGGCGCCGCTCTGCCGATGGCCTTCAACCGCCAGCCGCACTACACCCGGGGATTGGTCCTGGTCGGCGATGCCGGCGGCATGATCAACCCGTTCAACGGCGAGGGCATCGCCTACGCCATGGAGACCGGGCGCATCGCCGCCGACACGATCGCCACGGCCCTGTCGGGCCTGACCCCCGCGCAGCGGGAGCGGGCGCTGCGCGCCTACCCCGAGACCCTCAAGGACGTCTACGGCGGCTACTTCACCTTGGGACGGCTGTTCGTCGAGGCCATCGGCAAGCCGGGCGTCATGGGGTTCCTCACGCGGCACGGTCTGCCACATCCCACTCTGATGCGAATCGCTCTCAAGCTCCTTGCTAATCTCACGGACCGGCGGGGCGATGCGACAGACCGGGTCATCAACGCCCTGTCCAAGGTCACGCCGCCGGCATGACCCAGCACCCGGAACGAAGATCGATGATCGCCCTGCCTAGACTCGTCAACCGATCGAAGAAAGCCACAGCGCTCAGAGGGGACGCATAAGCGATGGAACTGTACGTGCCGATCCTGGTGCTCGCGGTTCTCGCGGCGGGCTTCGCCGTCTTCTCCGTGGGAATCGCGCCCTTCACCGGCCCCAAGCGCTGGAACCGCGCCAAGCTCGACGCCTACGAATGCGGCATCGAGCCGACCCCGCAGCCCGTGGGCGGCGGCCGGTTCCCCCTGAAGTACATGATCACGGCGATGCTCTTCATCGTGTTCGACATCGAGATCATCTTCCTTTATCCGTGGGCGGTCGCTTTCGACAAGCTCGGGGTCTTCGGGCTGGTCGAGATGGTGCTGTTCATCGTCACCGTGCTGGTCGCCTACGCCTACGTGTGGCGTCGCCGCGGCCTGGACTGGGACTGAGAGGCAGCGTGCCGGAGGCGCGCGAGAGGAAGCACTGAGATGGGTCTCGAAGAGAAACTGCCCAGCGGGTTCATCCTGTCCACCGTGGAGCAGGCGGCCGGGTGGGCGCGGAAGAACTCCGTGTGGCCGGCCACGTTCGGCCTGGCCTGCTGCGCCATCGAGCTGATGGCCACCGGCGGCCCCAACCACGACCTCGCCCGGTTCGGCATGGAGCGCGCCTCGGCGTCCCCCCGCCAGGCCGACCTGATGATCGTGGCCGGGCGCCTGTCGCAGAAGATGGCGCCGGTGCTGCGCCAGATCTACGACCAGATGGCCGAGCCCAAGTGGGTCATCGCCATGGGCGTGTGCGCGTCCAGCGGCGGCATGTTCAACAACTACGCGATCGTGCAGGGCGTCGACCACGTCGTGCCGGTGGACATCTACCTGCCCGGCTGCCCGCCGCGCCCCGAGATGCTCATCGACGCGATCGTCAAGCTGCACGACAAGATCCAGAACATGAAGTTCGGCGCCCACCGCGCCAAGCAGATCGACGAGCTGGAACTGCGGGCTCTGCGGTCGCTTCCGCTCATCGATCAGGGGACCTCGAAATGAGCACTGACAACCTTCCCGGAGTGCCCGAGGAGCCGATCGCCCGCCGGGGCATGTTCGGCGCCTCCGACTCCGGTGACACCTCCGGATACGGCCGCCTGGTCGTGCGACGGGCCCCGCAGCTGTCGAGCGCCCGGCCCTACGGCGGCTACTTCGACGACGTGGCCGACGCGCTCGAGAGCGCGGCGGGGGACGCCTTCGAGGGCATGGTCGAGCGCGTGGTCGTCGACCGCGGCGAGCTGACGGTCCACGTCGCGCGCGAGCGACTGGTGGAGGTCATGCGCCACCTGCGCGACGATCTGGCGCTGCGCTTCGAGCTCTCCCTCGGCGTCTCGGGCGTGCACTATCCCGACGAGACCGGCGCCGAACTGCACGCGGTGTATCACCTGTGCTCGATCACCCACAACCGGCGCATTCGGGTCGAAGCCTCTTGCCCCGACGCAGATCCGCATATTCCGTCCACGGTGTCGCTGTACCCGACGCACGACTGGCACGAACGCGAGACCTACGACTTCTTCGGCATCGTCTTCGACGGCCACCCGGCCCTCACCCGCATTGAGATGCCCGACGACTGGGACGGCCACCCGCAGCGCAAGGACTACCCGCTCGGCGGCATCCCGGTCCAGTACCGCGGCGCCACCATCCCCTCGCCGGACAACAGGAGGTCGTACGCATGACCGCCATCCACGACGGTGAGACCGCCCGGGACGAGCAGGACGTCGCCGAGGGCCGGGTCTACAACGTCAACGGGCAGGACTGGGACCAGGTCGTCGACGCGGTCGCCGAGTCGTCCGAAGAGCGCCTGGTCATCAACATGGGCCCGCAGCACCCCTCGACCCACGGCGTGCTGCGCCTGGTGCTGACCCTCGACGGCGAGACCGTCACCGAGGCCCGCACGGTGATCGGCTACCTGCACACCGGCATCGAGAAGAACATGGAGTTCCGGACGTGGACCCAGGGGGTCACGTTCGTCACCCGCATGGACTACCTCTCGCCGATCTTCAACGAGACGGCGTACTGCCTGGCGGTCGAGAAGCTCCTCGGCATCTCCGAGCGGGTGCCGCTGCGCGCGCAGACCATCCGGGTCATGATGATGGAGCTCAACCGCATCTCCTCCCACCTGGTGGCCATCGCGACCTTCGGCCTGGAGCTCGGCGCGACCACGCCGATGCTGTTCGGCTTCCGTGAGCGCGAGATGGTGCTCGACCTGTTCGAGTACATCACCGGCCTGCGCATGAACATGGCCTACGTGCGGCCGGGCGGCGTCTCGGTCGACCTGCCCGCCGGCGCCGTCGACAAGATCGGCGAGTTCCTCAAGGTCATGCCGGGCCGCATCAAGGAGATGCGCAAGCTGCTGGACGCCAACCCGGCCTACACCCGGCGCACCAAGGACGTCGCCTACCTCGACCTCACCGGCTGCATGGCCCTGGGCATCACCGGGCCCATGCTCCGGGCGGCGGGCCTGCCGTGGGACCTTCGCAAGTCGCAGCCCTACTGCGGCTACGAGACCTACGACTTCGAGGTCCCCACCGAGACCACCTGCGACGTCTACGGCCGCTACCTGGTGCGCGTGGCCGAGATGGAGGAGTCCCTCAAGATCATCGGTCAGTGCCTCGACCGGCTGTCCGGCTCGGAGCTCAAGGGCAAGCCCGTCATGATCGAGGACAAGAAGATCGGCTGGCCGTCGCAGCTCGCGCTCGGCCCCGACGGCCTCGGCAACTCGCCCGACCACATCGCCCACATCATGAGCAGCTCCATGGAGGCGCTCATCCACCACTTCAAGCTGGTGACCGAGGGCTTCCGGGTCCCGGCGGGACAGGCGTACGTGCCGGTGGAGTCGCCCCGCGGCGAGCTCGGCGCCCACGTCGTGAGCGACGGGGGCACTCGCCCCTATCGCGTACACTTCCGCGACCCTTCGTTCACGAACCTGCAGGCCGTGCCCGCGACCTGCGAGGGCGGCATGGTCGCCGACGTCATCGCCGCGGTCGCCTCGATCGACCCGGTCATGGGAGGTGTGGACCGGTGACGACCTATTCGCCGGAAGTCCGCGAGCGTCTCGAACGCGACGCGAAAGAGATCATCGGACGCTACCCGAAGACCCGCTCGGCGCTGCTGCCGCTGCTGCACCTGGTGCAGGCGGAGGACGGCTACGTCTCCGACGCCGGCCAGGAGTTCTGCGCCGAGATGCTCGGCCTGAGCAAGGCCGAGGTCGTGGGCGTCTCGACCTTCTACACGATGTACAAGCGCAAGCCCGCCGGCGAGTACCACGTGGGCGTCTGCATCAACGCGCTGTGCGCGATCATGGGCGGCGACCAGATCTGGGACGAGCTCAGCGAGCACGTCGGCGTCGGCAACGGCGACACCACCGCCGACGGCAAGGTCTCCCTCGAGCGCATCGAGTGCAACGCGGCCTGCGACTTCGCGCCGGTCATGATGGTCAACTGGGAGTTCTTCGACAACCAGACCCCCGAGACCGCCAAGCGGCTGGTCGACGACCTGCGCGCCGGCAAGGAGGTCACGCCGACCCGCGGCCCGGGCCGCCTGTGCTCGTTCAAGGACGCCTCGCGCGTGCTCGCGGGCCTGCCCGACGGCCAGGCTGGCGACGGCCCCTCGGCCGCCGGCCCCTCGCTCGAGGGCCTGAAGATCGCCAAGGCGAACGGCTGGACGGCACCGAAGGGGGCCTCGGAATGACCACTCTGACTCCGGTCCTCACCGCGAACTGGGATCGGGCGGACTCCTTCACCCTCCAGGGCTACGGCGAGTACTCCGCGGCCAAGAAGGCGCTGGGCATGGAGCCCGACGCCATCATCAAGGCGGTCAAGGACTCCGGCCTGCGCGGCCGGGGCGGCGCCGGCTTCCCGACCGGCATGAAGTGGGGCTTCATCCCGCAGGGCGACGGCAAGGCGCACTACCTGGTGGTCAACGCCGACGAGTCCGAGCCGGGCACCTGCAAGGACATCCCGCTCATGATGGCCAACCCCCACTCGCTGGTCGAGGGCGTCATCATCACCGCCTACGCCATCCGCGCCAACCAGGCCTTCATCTACGTGCGCGGCGAGGTGCTGCACGTCATCCGCCGCGTGCAGGCGGCCGTGCGCGAGGCGTACGAGAAGGGCTACCTCGGCACCGACATCTTCGGCTCCGGCTACGACCTGGAGCTCGTCGTGCACAGCGGAGCGGGCGCCTACATCTGCGGCGAGGAGACCGCCCTGCTCGACTCGCTGGAAGGTTACAGAGGCCAACCCCGTCTCAAGCCCCCCTTCCCCGCGGTCGCGGGTCTTTACGCGTGTCCCACCGTCATCAACAACGTCGAGTCGGTCGCCAGCGTTCCCAGCATCGTCGCCAACGGCGCCGACTGGTTCGCCTCGATGGGCACCGAGAAGTCCAAGGGCTTCGGCATCTTCTCCCTGAGCGGCCACGTCACCCGCCCCGGCCAGTACGAGGCGCCGCTGGGCATCACCCTGCGCGAGCTGCTGGACATGGCGGGCGGCGTCCGGGAGGGCCACCGGCTGAAGTTCTGGACGCCGGGCGGGTCCTCCACGCCGATCTTCACCGACGAGCACCTGGACGTGCCCCTCGACTTCGAGTCGGTCGGCGCCAAGGGGTCCATGCTCGGCACCCGCGCGCTGCAGATCTTCGACGAGACCACCTGCGTGGTCCGCGCCGTGCTGCGCTGGACCGAGTTCTACGCGCACGAGTCCTGCGGCAAGTGCACCCCCTGCCGCGAGGGCACCTACTGGCTCAAGCAGGTGCTCAGGCGGCTGGAGAAGGGCCAGGGCAACGAGGAGGACCTCGGCACGATCACCGACATCGCCGACAACATCCTCGGCCGATCGTTCTGCGCCCTCGGCGACGGCGCGACCAGCCCGATCCACTCGTCGGTGAAGCACTTCCGCGACGAATACCTCAAGCACTTCGAGATCGGCGGATGCCCGTTCGACCGGGCGGCGTCCACCGTGTGGGGGGCCTCCGCATGACCGTTCAGACATCCTCGGCAGGGCCGGTCGAGCAGCCGGTGGACATGCTGACCCTCACCATCGACGGCTTCCAGGTCACCGTCCCGAAGGGCACGCTGATCATCCGGGCGGCCGAGCTGCTGGGCATCCAGATCCCGCGGTTCTGCGACCACCCGCTGCTGGAGCCGGCGGCCAACTGCCGCCAGTGCCTGGTGGACATCACCGACGCCGGCAACGGCCGCGGCTTCCCCAAGCCGCAGCCGTCCTGCGCCATCGAGGTCGCCCAGGGCATGGTCGTGCAGACGCAGCTCACCTCGCCGGTCGCCGAGAAGGCCCAGCGCGGGGTCATGGAGCTGCTGCTCATGAACCACCCGCTCGACTGCCCGGTCTGCGACAAGGGCGGCGAGTGCCCCCTGCAGAACCAGGCCATGTCGAACGGCCAGGGCGAGTCCCGGTTCCACGAGAGCAAGCGCACCTTCGAGAAGCCCATCCCGTTGTCCACCGAGGTGCTGCTCGACCGCGAGCGCTGCGTCCAGTGCGCCCGCTGCATCCGCTTCTCCGATGAGATCGCCGGCGACCCGCTGATCGACTTCTTCGAGCGCGGCGCCGCCGAGCAGGTCGGCGTCGCCAACGGCGAGCCGTTCGAGTCGTACTTCTCCGGCAACACCATCCAGATCTGCCCGGTGGGCGCGCTCACCGGCGCCGCCTACCGCTTCCGCGCCCGGCCGTTCGACCTGGTGTCGACCCCGAGCGCTTGCGAGCACTGCGCGAGCGGCTGCGAGCTGCGCACCGACCACCGCCGCGGCCGGGTCACCCGCCGCCTCGCCGTGGACGACCCGCAGGTCAACGAGGAGTGGAACTGCGACAAGGGCCGGTGGGCCTTCTCCTACACCACCGAGCCCGACCGCCTGCAGACGCCGCTGGTCCGCGACGCCGAGGGCTACCTGCGCCCCGCCTCCTGGCCTGAGGCCCTGACCGCCGCCGCCGAGGGCCTGTCCCGGGCGCGCGGCAGGGCCGGCGTGCTGGTCGGCGGCCGGGTGACCGTCGAGGACGCCTACGCCTACGCCAAGTTCGCGCGCGTCGCGCTCGGCACCAACGACGTCGACTTCCGCGCCCGCCCCCTGTCGGAGGAGGAGTCGGCGTTCCTGGCCCACGCGGTGGCGGGCAAGGGCATCGAGGTCTCCTACGCCGACCTGGAGAAGGCCCCGGCCGTCCTGCTCGTCGGGTTCGAGCCCGAGGAGGAGTCGCCGATGGTCTTCCTGCGCCTGCGCAAGGCGTGGCGCAAGCGCGGCGTGAAGGTCTTCTCCGTGGCCCCGTTCGCCACCCCCGGCCTGGCCAAGATGGGCGGCACGCTGGTGCGCACGACGCCCGGCGCCGAGGCCGAGGCCCTGGGCGAGCTGATCTCCGGCGCCTCCGCCGCCGCCGAGGCGCTCAAGCAGCCCGGCACGGTCATCATGGTCGGCGAGCGGCTCGCCACCTCCCGCGGCGCCCTGTCCGCCGTCCTGCGGCTGAGCGCCACCTCCGGCGCCCGGCTCGCCTGGGTGCCCCGCCGGGCCGGTGAGCGCGGCGCCGTCGAGGCCGGCGCGATGCCGAACCTGCTGCCGATCGGCCGCCCGGTCTCCGACGAGGCCGCCCGCGCCGAGATCGCCCGCGCCTGGAACGTCGCCGGCCTGCCCGACGCCCCCGGGCGCGACACCGGCGCCATCCTGGCCGCCGCGCTCACCGGCGAGCTGGACGCGCTGGTCGTCGGCGGTGTGGACCCCTACGACCTGGCCGACCCCGAGGCGACGCTGGCCGCCCTGGAGAACACCCCGTTCGTCGTCTCGCTCGAGATGCGCGCCAGCGCCGTCACCGACCGCGCCGACGTCGTGCTGCCCATCGCGGCCGTCACCGAGAAGAGCGGCACGTTCGTCGACTGGGAGGGCCGCGGCCGCTCCTTCGAGCGGGCCATCGAGGTGCCGGGCGTGATGAGCGACCTGCGCGCCATCGCCGCCCTCGGCGACCACATGGACGTCCACCTGGGACTGCCCGACGCCGCCGCCGCCCGCCGCGAGCTCGCGGCCATCGGCGCCTGGCGCGGCGTCCGCGTGAGCGCCCCCGGCGTCAGCGGCGGCGCCCACTCCGAGCCGGCCGCGGGCGAGGCCGTCCTGGCCACCTGGCACCTGCTGCTGGACTCCGGCCGCCTGCAGGACGGCGAGCCCTACCTGGCCGGAACGGGCCGGGCCGTCGAGGCGCTGATGTCGGAGACCACGGCCGCCGAGATCGGCGCGCTGGACAGCGGTAAGGTCACGATCACCACGGAGGGCGGCGCCGTCACGCTGCCCGCGCGGGTGGCCGACCTGCCCGACCGCGTCGTGTGGGTGCCGGCCAACTCGGCCGGCTGCTCGGTCACCCGGGACCTGCGCGCCGTGGCCGGTGACGTCGTCAAGATCGGGAGTGGCTCATGAGCGGCGCAGCCTGCGCTGTGAGCGAAGTGGCCGGCGGAACGCGCGCCGCCCGCGCAGCGAACGAGGAGTTGGTGAGCGACCAATGACAGGGCCTCTGCTCGTCGCCGATCCGGCCGGGCCCACCCTGGCCGACTTCGGCAAGGATCCCTTGTGGATCTCCATCATCAAGGCCGTCTTCATCTTCGTGTTCCTGATGCTGGGCGTGCTGTTCGGCGTGTGGACCGAGCGCAAGCTCATCTCGCGCATGCAGCACCGCTACGGCCCGAACCGCGCGGGCAAGTTCGGCCTGCTGCAGTCGGTGGCGGACGGCATCAAGATGGGACTCAAGGAGGACATCCTCCCGAGGACCGTCGACAAGCTCGTCTACATCCTCGCCCCGATCATCATCGCGGTGCCGGCCTTCCTGTCGTACTCCATCATCCCGTTCGGGCCGGTGGTGTCGATGTTCGGCGTGCGCACCCCGCTCCAGCTCACCGACCTGCCGGTCGCCGTGCTGCTGGTGCTGGCGATGGCCTCCATCGGCGTCTACGGCATCGTGCTCGCCGGCTGGGGCTCGCGCTCGCCGTACGCGGTGCTGGGCGGCCTGCGCTCGACGGCCCAGGTCATCTCCTACGAGATCGCGATGGGCCTGTCGTTCGTGGCGGTGTTCCTGTTCGCCGGCACGCTGTCCACCTCCGAGATCGTCGGCAAGCAGGCCTCCGGCGGCTCCTGGCACGCCTTCGGGCTCGACATCCCGCTGCCGTCCTGGTACGCCATCCTGCTGATCCCGTCGTTCCTGATCTACGTGATCACGATGCTCGGCGAGACCAACCGCGTGCCGTTCGACCTCCCCGAGGGCGAGGGCGAGCTGGTCGGCGGCTTCCACACCGAGTACTCCTCGTCGCTGAAGTTCGCGATGTTCATGCTCGCCGAGTACGCCAACGTGTTCACCGTGTCGGGCCTGTGCATCACGCTGTTCCTCGGCGGGTGGCGGGCCCCGTGGCCCATCTCGCTGTGGGACGGGGCCAACGTCGGCTGGTGGCCCATGCTGTGGTTCTTCGTCAAGCTCGTGCTGGTGTTCGCGTTCTTCATCTGGGTGCGCGCCTCGCTGCCGCGCATCCGCTACGACCAGCTCATGCACTTCGGCTGGAAGGTCCTGATCCCGCTGAACCTGGCGTGGATCCTGCTGGTGGCCACCGTCCGCGCCCTGCGCGTCGCCGAGGGCCAGCGCAACCTGGTGCTCGTCGTCGTCGCGGTCGTCGTCGTCGGATGCCTGGCCATCTATTTCCGGTTCGACACGGTCAACCAGCGTCGCAGGGAGGCCAAGGCGGCGGAGGTGGAGGCCGAGTTCGAGCAGCTGCGCGCCGAGCCCACCGCCGGCGGGTTCCCTGTGCCGGCCCTCGACCTGCCGCACTACCACGGCGTCAACGGACGCAAGGAGGTCCCCAGTGGGACTAACTGATTTCCTGAACCCCGTGAAGGGGTTCGGCGTCACCTTCCACCACATGTTCAAGAAGCCGGTGACGGTGAACTACCCCGAGGAGAAGAAGCCCACCGCTCCTCGGTTCCACGGCCGTCACCAGCTGAACCGCTGGCCGGACGGGCTGGAGAAGTGCGTCGGGTGCGAGCTGTGCGCCTGGGCCTGTCCCGCCGACGCCATCTTCGTGGAGGGCGCCGACAACACCGACGCGGAGCGTTTCTCGCCGGGCGAGCGGTACGGCAAGACGTACCAGATCAACTATCTGCGGTGCATCCTGTGCGGCCTGTGCATCGAGGCGTGCCCGACACGGGCGCTCACGATGACCAACGAGTACGAGCTCGCGGACTCGAGCCGTGAGAGCCTCATCTACACCAAGGAGATGCTGCTCGCGCCGCTGGGTCCCGGCATGGAGGCGCCCCCGCACCCCATGCGCCTCGGCGACACCGAAGAGGACTACTACCGGTTGGGCCGTAGCAATGGGTGAAACGATCACGTTCTGGGTGCTGGCGGTCGTCTCGGTGGCCGCGGCGTTCGGGCTCGTCTTCAGCCGCAAGGCGGTGTACTCCGCGCTCATGCTGGGCGTGGTCATGCTCTCGCTGGCGGTGCTGTACGCCGTGCAGGACGCCCCGTTCCTCGCCGTGGTGCAGATCATCGTCTACACCGGCGCGGTCATGATGCTGTTCCTGTTCGTGCTGATGCTGGTCGGCGTCGACTCCTCCGACTCGCTGGTCGAGACGATCAAGGGACAGCGCTTCTGGGCGGTCATCGCCGGGCTCGGCTTCGCCGTGCTGCTGGCGGCCGGCATCGGCAACGCCGTGATCGGCGCGCCGACCGGGCTGAGCGCGGCGGTCAGCGCGGACGGCGGCAACGTCCCGACGCTCGCCCGCCTCATCTTCACCCGGTACGTCTTCGCCTTCGAGGTCACCTCCGCGCTGCTCATCACCGCCGCGCTCGGCGCGATGGTGCTGGCGCACCGCGAGCGCAGCGAGCCCAAGCCGACACAGAAGGACCTGGCGCGCGCCCGCTTCCTCGGCGACCACCCGGCCCCGCTGCCCGGCCCGGGCACCTACGCCCGGCACAACGCGATCGACATGCCCGCCCTGCTGCCCGACGGCACGGTCTCGGAGCTGTCGGTCAACCGGGTCATCGCCCGGCACGACGTCGAGGACGGCCGCCTCCCGGACAACCCGAGACTGGCGGAGGCCATCAGGAGGGTCGCCGAGAGCGGCGTCCGCACCGAGCGGCCGAAGGTCGTCCAGGCGGTCGCCGAGGCGCCCGAGGCGCCGGTCGACGAGCAGGACAAGCCCAAGGCCGCCCAGACGGCCGGCCCGGCCGCCGACCGCCCCGTCGAGGAGGAAGGCAAGTGACCACCCACTACCTGGTGCTGTCCGCGCTGCTGTTCGCCATCGGCGCCGTCGGCGTGCTGGTACGCCGCAACGCCATCGTCGTGTTCATGTGCGTGGAGCTGATGCTCAACGCGTGCAACCTGGCTTTCGTCACCTTCGCCCGGCAGCACGGCAACCTGGAAGGCCAGATCATCGCGTTCTTCGTGATGATCGTGGCCGCCGCCGAGGTCGTCGTCGGTCTCGCGATCATCGTGACGATCTTCCGAACCCGCAGGTCCGCGTCGGTGGACGACGCCAACCTGCTGAAGTACTAAGAGGACGCCGTGGAAACCGCTGCTGAGATCGTCCAGCACTCCGGTGGAGTGATCGGCCTGTCCTGGCTGACGATCGCCCTGCCCCTGCTGGGCGCGGCGATCCTGCTGCTGGGCGGCCGCCGCACCGACCGCTGGGGCCACCTGCTGGGCGTCGTCATGTCGCTGGCGTCGTTCGTGGTGGCCGTGCTCGTCTTCTTCGAACTGCTCGGCTTCGGGGCCGACCAGCGCCGCCGCGTGGTGGAGCTGTACGACTTCCTGCCGGGCGGCTCCATCGACGTCAAGATGGGCCTGCTGCTGGACCCGCTGTCGATCTCGTTCGCCCTGCTGATCACCGGTGTCGGGTCGCTGATCCACATCTACTCGATCGGCTACATGGCGCACGACCCGAACCGGCGGCGGTTCTTCGCCTACCTGAACCTCTTCGTCGCCGCGATGCTGCTGCTGGTGCTGGCCGACAACTACCTCGGCCTGTACGTCGGCTGGGAGGGCGTGGGCCTGGCGTCCTACCTGCTCATCGGCTTCTGGCAGCACAAGCCCTCGGCGGCGGCCGCGGCGAAGAAGGCCTTCATCGTCAACCGCGTCGGCGACATGGGCCTCGCGCTCGGCGTCTTCGTCATCTTCACGACGTTCGGCACCGTGGCCTTCGGCCCGGTCCTGTCCCACGTGCCGCAGGCGTCGCAGGGCACGCTGACCCTCATCGGGCTCGCGCTGCTGCTCGGCGCGTGCGGCAAGTCGGCCCAGCTCCCGCTGCAGTCCTGGCTCCTGGACGCGATGGAGGGCCCGACCCCGGTCTCGGCCCTCATCCACGCGGCCACCATGGTCACCGCCGGCGTCTACCTGGTGGTGCGCTCCGGCCCGATCTACGTGGGGGCCCCGACCGCGGCGCTCGTCGTGACCATCGTCGGCGTCGCCACGCTGCTCGCCGGTGCGATCATCGGTACCGCCAAGGACGACATCAAGAAGGCCCTGGCCGGATCGACGATGTCGCAGATCGGCTACATGATGCTCGCCGCCGGGCTCGGCCCGGTCGGGTACGCCTTCGCCATCGCCCACCTGATCGCCCACGGCTTCTTCAAGGCCTCGATGTTCCTCGGCGCCGGCTCGGTCATGCACGCCATGAACGACGAGGTCGACATGCGCAAGTACGGGGGCCTGGCCGGAAAGATGCGCATCACCTGGGCCACCTTCGGGCTCGGCTACCTGGCGATCATCGGCTTCCCGCTGCTGTCCGGCTACTGGACCAAGGACGGCATCATCGAGACCGCGATGGAGCACAACCCGATCCTCGGCTGGCTCGCCGTGATCGGCGCGGGCATCACCGGCTTCTACATGTCGCGCCTGTTCTTCATGACCTTCCACGGCAAGCCCCGCTGGGAGTCCGGCGCCCACCCGCACGAGTCCCCGGCCGTCATGACCTGGCCGCTGATCCTGCTGTCGATCGGCTCGGTGTTCGGCGGCGCGTTCCTCATCGTGGGCAACCGGTTCATGGAGTTCCTGGCCCCGGCCGTCGGCCGTCCCGAGGAGCTGCCGAGCTTCCACCCGTTCAGCGTCACCGGCCTGGCGACGCTCGCGGTGGTCGCGGTCGGCGTCGCCTATGCCTGGATGCGCTACGGCAGGGCCGAGGTCCCGGCCGTCGCCCCGCGCGGGTCGATCCTCACCGTCTTCGCCCGCCGTGACCTGTACGGCGACGCGATCAACGAGGCGCTGTTCATGCGCCCCGGCCAGTGGCTGACCCGGCTCGCGGTGTTCTTCGACAACCGCGGCGTCGACGGGCTGGTCAACGGGCTGGCGGCGCTCATCGGCGGCACCTCCGGGCGCCTGCGCCGCGTCCAGACCGGCTTCGTCCGGTCGTACGCCTTGTCGATATTCTTCGGTGCCGCCCTCCTGGTCGGCGCATGGTTCGTCGTAGGGAACCTGTGATGCCCTGGCTCTCAATCCTGATGGGCGTGCCCGTGGTGGGCGCGCTGGCGGTGGCGGCGGTGCCCAAGGGCAACGACAAGCTCGCCAAGCAGCTCACGCTCGCGGTCTCGCTCGTCGTGCTGGTGCTCACGCTCGCCATGGCGGCCCAGTTCAAGCCGTCGGGGGCCCGCGACCAGTTCAGCGAGGTCCACTCCTGGATCCCGTCGTTCGGCGTCCACTACGCCGTCGCGGTCGACGGCATCGCGCTGGTGCTCATCGCGCTCGCGGTGGTGCTGGTGCCGATCGTGGTGCTGGCCTCCTGGCACGACGCCGAGCGGCCCGACGCCAAGCGGTCGGTCAAGACCTACTTCGCGCTCATCCTGGTGCTCGAGGCGATAATGATCGGCGTCTTCGCGGCGACCGACGTCTTCCTGTTCTACGTGTTCTTCGAGGCCATGCTGATCCCGATGTACTTCATGATCGGGTCCTACGGCGGGGCGCAGCGGTCCTACGCGGCCGTGAAGTTCCTGCTGTACTCGCTGTTCGGCGGCCTGCTCATGCTGGTGGCCGTGATCGCGCTGTACTCCATCGCGGCCAAGGGCACCTTCCTGCAGCCCGAGCTCATCGGCGTCATCAAGGACCCGACGACGCAGAAGTGGCTGTTCCTCGGCTTCTTCATCGCCTTCGCCGTCAAGGCGCCGCTGTGGCCCTTCCACACCTGGCTGCCCGACGCCGCCGCCCAGGCGCCCGCCGGCGCGGCCGTCCTGCTCGTCGGCGTGCTGGACAAGGTCGGCACCTACGGCATGCTCCGCTTCTGCCTGGAGCTGTTCCCCGACGCCGCCAAGTTCTTCACGCCGCTGGTGATCGCGCTCAGCGTCATCGGCATCGTGTACGGCGCCATCGTGGCCATCGGGCAGACCGACATGAAGCGGCTCATCGCCTACACCTCGATCTCGCACTTCGGCTTCATCACCATGGGCGTGTTCGCGATGACCGCCGACGCCGGCTCGGGCGCCACGCTCTACATGGTCAACCACGGGTTCTCCACCGGCGCGCTGTTCCTGCTCGCGGGCTTCCTGATCAACCGCAGAGGGTCGCAGTACATCGCCGACTACGGAGGCGTGCAGAAGGTCGCCCCCGTGCTGGCGGGCACCTTCCTGGTCGCCGGCCTGTCGTCGCTGTCGCTGCCGGGCCTGTCGACCTTCGTCAGCGAGTTCCTCGTCCTGATCGGCACCTATGAGCGCTTCATCGTGCCGAGCATCATCGCGCTGATCGGCATGGTCCTGGCGGCCATCTACATCCTGTGGATGTACCAGCGCATGATGACCGGGCCGACCGCCGAGTCGGTCAAGGCGCTCCCCGACCTGAACCTCCGCGAGAAGGTCGTCGTGGTCCCGCTCCTCGCGCTGCTCATCGGCTTCGGGTTCTTCCCCGGACCGCTGCTCAACGTGATCAACCCGGCGGTCCACCAGACCCTCACCAGCGTGCAGGCGCCGCAGTTCACCCCCGCCATACCCGCGACCGCTGAGAAGAAGGGGGCAGGCCAGTGAGCTCGCTCGCCGCCGCCGCGATTGAGGCGCCGAAGATCGAATACGGTGAGCTCGCGCCGATGCTCATCGTCTTCGGCGCGGCGATGATCGGTGTCCTGGTCGAGGCGTTCACGCCCCGCTACCTGCGCAAGTCGATCCAGATGCCGATCACCGTCCTGTCCTTGGCCGGCGCGTTCGCGCTGACCGTCTGGCAGGCGGTCAAAGGCGTGCGCAACGCCGCCGCCATGGGCGCCATCGCCGTGGACGGGCCGTCCCTGTTCATCTGGGGCGCCATCCTGCTGCTCGCCATCGTCAGCGTCCTGCTGATCAACGACGACGACAACTTCGTCGCCCAGGCCGCGGCCGTGCCCGGCAGCGCCGAGGAGGACCGCGCGATCTCCGAGGGCGGTGCCCACACCGAGATCTACCCGCTGGTGCTCTTCGCCGTCGGCGGCATGATGCTCTTCCCCGCCTCGAACGACCTGCTGATCATGTTCGTGGCCCTGGAGGTCATGTCCCTGCCGCTGTACCTGCTGTGCGGCCTGGCGCGCCGCCGCCGCCTGCTCTCGCAGGAGGCGGCCATGAAGTACTTCCTGCTCGGCGCCTTCTCCTCGGCGTTCTTCCTGTACGGCACCGCGCTGCTGTACGGGTTCGCCGGGTCGGTGGACCTCAAGGCCATCTCCGACGCCCTCGCCACCGTCGGCGGCCAGGACAGCCTGCTGTACATGGGCGCCGCGACGCTCGGCGTCGGCCTGCTGTTCAAGATCGGCGCCGCGCCGTTCCAGGCGTGGAAGCCGGACGTGTACCAGGGCGCGCCCACGCCGATCACCGCGCTGATGGCCTCCGGCACGCTCATCGCCGCGTTCGGCGCGCTGCTGCGGGTGTTCTGGGTCGCGCTGGGCAATCTCGACACCGAGTGGACCCCGGTGCTGTGGGTCATCGCCATCCTGACGATGGTCGTCGGCGCCGTGCTCGCGATCACCCAGACCGACATCAAGCGGATGCTGGCCTACTCGTCGATCGCGCACACCGGCTTCCTGCTCACCGCGGTCGTCGCCACCGGCAAGTCGGCGCAGAACGCCAGCGCCCTGTCGGGCATCCTGTTCTACCTGGTCGCCTACGGCTTCGCCACGGTCGGCGCGTTCGCCGTCGTCACCATGGTGCGCGATCCCGGCGGTGAGGCGGGGCACCTGTCCCGCTGGGCCGGCCTCGGCAAGCGCTCCCCGCTGCTCGCCGGCATCTTCGCGCTCTTCCTGCTGGCCTTCGCCGGCATCCCGCTCACCTCCGGGTTCTTCGGCAAGTACGCCGTGTTCGCCGCCGCGGTCTCGGGCGGAGCAGTTCAGCTCGTCATCGTGGGTGTCGTGACCTCGGCCATGGCCGCGTTCTTCTACGTCCGCGTGATCGTCCTGATGTTCTTCAGCGACCCCTCGCCCGAGGGTCCGACCATCGCGGTGCCGAGCATGGGGACCGCGGCTGTGGTCACGCTCTCGGCGGCGGCTACCGTAGTGCTCGGGGTCTTCCCGCAGCCGGTGCTCGACCTCGCGCACTCGGCCGCGCAGTCGCTGTTCGTTCGTTAGGAGTAATGCTTGATGGCCGCGCCGCCCGTAGTCGACCTGCCATTCATCGACGAGGGGCTGGCAGCGGATGTCGCCAGCGGCCTCGACGCCGTGGAGAAGATGCTCCGCACGTCCGCCGACAGCCAGGACGCCTTCGTCGCGGAGGCGTCCAAGCACCTGATCGAGGCGGGCGGCAAGCGCTTCCGAGCGATGATCGTGCTGCTGGCGTCGCACTTCGGTGACTTCAGAGCCCCCGGTGTGATTCCGGGGGCCGTGGTCATCGAGCTGACCCACCTGGCGACGCTCTACCACGACGACGTCATGGACGAGGCCAGGGTCCGGCGCGGCTCGGCGTCCGCCAACGCCCTGTGGGACAACAAGGTCGCCATCCTCACCGGCGACTATCTCTTCGCCCAGGCGTCGGAGATCCTCGCCGACCTCGGGCCCGAACTGGTCCGCATCCAGGCCCGCACGTTCTCCCGGCTGGTCCGCGGGCAGATCCGCGAGACCATCGGGCCGCGGCCCGGTGTGGACGCCGTCACCCACTACATCGAGGTGCTGGCCGACAAGACCGGCTCGCTCATCGCCACCTCCGGCCGGTTCGGTGCCCTGCTCTCCGGAGCGACCCCCGAGGTCGTCGAACGCCTCACCAGCGCCTGCGAGGCCATCGGTGTGGCCTTCCAACTCCGGGACGACCTGCTCGACGTCGCCTCCACGGCGGGGGAGAGCGGCAAGACCCCCGGCACCGACCTGCGCGAGGGCATCCGCACCCTGCCGGTCCTGTACGTCCTGGCCTCGACCGACTCCGGGGACGCCCGGCTGCGCGAGCTGCTGTCCGGCCCGGTGGCCGAGGACGACGTCGCCGAGGCCGTCGAACTGCTGCGCGCCAACCAGGCCATGGTGCGCGCACGCGCCGAGCTGATGTCCTGGATCGGCCGGGCCCGCGACGACCTGATGACCCTCCCGGACATCCCCGCCCGCGCCGCCCTGCTCTCCCTCTGCGACTACGTCGCCGACCGCTCAGGCTGACCCTTCGCCCGCCTCGGCGGCGCGCGGGCGCCGCAGCCGTCACCACTTCGGGGGCGTTGCTGCCGACGACGGCCTTCGCCCGCCTCGGCGGGCGCGCGGGCGCCGCAGCCCACCACCTCGGGGGCGTTGCTACCGACGACGGCCTTCGCCCGCCTCGGGGGGCGCGCGGGCGCCGCAGGGTCCGCTAGTGCGGTGACCACCTATCTTCGCCGGGCCGGCTCCACCCGGCCGGTGCTGGATGTGATCGGCGCCGCGTCGGCGGGTCGTGGTACGGCGATGCCGGCGCCGGCCTACGGTGCCCGACCTGGCGAACTTTCGTGGACAGTGCGCTAGACCGCCCACCAGCCGGGCCGGTCGGGCCTGGCTCAGGTTCCGCTGAGCAGGTCCACGACCGGTGCCAGCCGGTCGGCGTACATGGCGTTCACCGTGATGTAGGAGATCTGGTGGACGTCCCTGCGGCGCAGCAGCCGGTCGGCCATCTGCCGCGCGGAGCCGGACAGGACGGCGATCGAGTTGGCAGGCAGGTCGGGGCCCATCTTGTCGGCCAGCCACGGCGGCACCTCGTCCCCGACCACGTGCAGCCCGAGGCTGAGCTCCAGGCGGTCGAAGTCGTCACTGGCCTGCCGGACCAGCCGCACGGGCTCGCCGAGCCCGTCCTCGGTGGTCGAGGGCGGCAGCCCCAGGGCGACGGTGTCGGCGTTCCTGGCGGCGAAACCCAGCATGCGCGCCCCGCCCGCCGCGATCAGCACCCGCGGCCCGGCCCCGCCGGCACCGGTGCGGTCCGCGCCCGCCGACGGCGCCTTCGTGGAGTCGTGCCACGTGCGGACCTGGCGGATGACCTCCTCCAGCTTCCTGATGCGCTGGTCCACCGTGCCGAACGGCACGCCGAGCCGGGCCGCGTCCCGCTCGGCGTCCGGCCGGCCGGCGCCCAGGCCCAGCTCGAACCGGCCGCCGGACAGGAAGCTCAGGCCGTCGACCTCCCACGCGAGCTGCTCGGGCCGCCGGTTGGCGACCGACAGGACGAACGTGCCCAGCCCGATGGTCGACGTCGCCGCGGCGGCCGCGCTGAGCGCGGGCAGGGGCGGCAGGGTGTCCAGCGTGTCCGGCGTGAGGAACGTCGCGTACCCCAGGTCCTCGGCGCGGCGCGCGAGCGCGGTCCATTCATCGGCGCCGCGCGCCGTGGCGGCGACGACGCCGAACCGGAAAAGGCGATCTGCCATCGGGTCCCTCCCTCGGGTCCCGTCGATGCTCTCTCGCGAGAGGAGGGCCCGTCGTCCGCCGGCCGAGGCGTCCGTCGTACCGCCAGGGACGTACCCGCGCCCGGACGGCTACCTCCGGCGATGTAGGAACCACGGACACGGGCCGGCGGAGCCACTTCGCCCCGCCGGACGTCTTGTCCGGGACGGCCTCCGACGCCCGGTCCTGGGAAGTGCAGACCTTCCGGCGCCCTATCCCAGGAGTGCCAGACGGTCCGGCGCCCTGTCCCGGGAGTGCCAGACGGTCCGGCGCCCTGTCCCGGGAGTGCCAGACGGTCCGGCGCCCTGTCCCGGGAGTGCCAGACGGTCCGGCGTACAAGCTGGGGGGAGTCGAAGGGGCCGGCGCCCGGTCCTGGGAAGTGTCAGACGGTCTCCAGCGCCGGGGCGGGGGTGGCGGCGCGGCGGGTCGCATGGGCGTGGCGCAGTCCCTCCCAGCTGAACACCGCCAGCGCCAGCCAGATGATCGCGAATCCCGCCCAGCGGCTGGGCGCCATGGTCTCGTGCGCCACCAGGACGCCGCACAGGAACTGCAGGATGGGTGCGATGTACTGCAGAAGCCCGATCACGCTGAGCGGCACCCGGATCGCGGAGGCCGTGAAGCACATCAGCGGAATCGCGGTGACCACGCCGCCGCCGGCCAGCAGCGCGGCGTGGCCGAGGCCCGCGGCGCCGAAGGTGGCCGTCCCCTGCGACTGGAGGAACGCCAGGTAGGCCAGCGCGGGCACCAGAAGCACCAGCGTCTCCACGGTGAGGCTCTCGGCCGCTCCCACGTTCGCCGCCTTCTTGATCAGCCCGTAGGTGCCGAAGCTGACCGCGAGCACCAGGGCGATCCACGGCGGCCGGCCGTAGTCGACCGCCAGTACGATCACGGCCAGGGTGCCGAGCCCCACCGCCGTCCACTGCCAGGGCCGCAGCCGTTCCCGGAAGACGAGCACTCCGAACAGCACGCTCACCAGAGGGTTGATGAAGTACCCGAGCGCGCTCTCGACCACGTGCCCCGCGTTCACCGCGTAGATGTACACGCCCCAGTTCACCGAGACCGTCACGGCCGCCAGCGTCAGCAGGAGCAGCTTCCTCGGCTGTCTCGCCAGCTCGCGGAACCAGGACCAGTGGCGCCGTACGGCGAGTACGGCGATCACGGCCACCAGCGACCACACCACGCGGTGGGCGAGGATCTCGACGGCACCGGACGGCTTCAGCAGGGGCCAGTACAGGGGGAACAGGCCCCACATCGTGTAGGCGGCTACGCCATACAGGACACCGCGGCGCGAATCAGGCATGTACCCTATCTTCGCTGCTGACAGCCTTTACTACAAATAAGGATCTCTGAGCCAGATCTTAAGAGATGCTTACGCCAGGAACATTCACCGGTCGCCGGTGGTTGCCTAGTCTGCAAAGAGTGTCCGACGGAGGTGCACGATGGGTTGGCTCTTCGGCAAGAACAAGACTTCGATGGTAACGCCGCAGGAGGCACTCCCCGGCCGCGCCGAGGCGATACCGGTGCCCGCGCGGCACGCGGTCCTCGACGCGCCGCTGGCCCCGCCGTACCCCGACGGGACCGAGATCGCCGAGTTCGGCATGGGCTGCTTCTGGGGCGCCGAGCGCAAGTTCTGGCAGACCCCGGGCGTCGTCTCCACCTCGGTGGGGTACCAGGGCGGCCACACGCCCAACCCGACCTACGAGGAGGTCTGCACGGGCCTCACCGGCCACGCCGAGGTCGTCCGCGTCGTCTTCGACCCGTCCAAGGTCTCCTACGAGGAGTTGCTCAAGGTCTTCTGGGAGGCACACGACCCCACCCAGGGCATGCGCCAGGGCAACGACGTGGGCACGCAGTACCGCTCCGCGATCTACACCCACGGCCCCGCCCAGGAGAAGTCCGCCGAGGCCTCCCGCGACGCCTACCAGCAGGTCCTCACCACCGCCGGCTACGGCGACATCACCACCGAGATCACCCCGGCCCCCACCTTCTACTACGCCGAGGACTATCACCAGCAGTACCTTTACCGCAACAAGAACGGCTACTGCGGCATCGGCGGCACGGGCGTCGCATGTCCGATCGGTCTGACCACCGGCGAGGCATAGACCAGCGGTTTCACCGTCACACTGGCCCAGGATCACCCGGCGAGCCCGGTCTTGATCTTGGGTCAGTCCCATTTCGGCGAGGACCTTCTCTACATGGTCAAGGCGGCGCGCGAGCGCGCCGCGCGGCGGTCCGGTGCCCTCCCCGCCGGGCGTGCGGCCCTGGCGGCCGGTCCCGGCGGGGAGCACCGGCCGCCGCAGGCAGGCTGACCGATTTGGCCTGGAGTTGTGACCCAAAGGCACGTCTCAGCCGATGCAGGCCAGACGATCGCCTTGTGACGGCTGATCAAGCGTCGTGGCCGGGGGCGATCGAAGGCCCGGCGCTTCGCACCGGTCCACTGGATGACCACGTGCGGCCTACACAGGGCGACCGGCAGTCCACAGTTCGGAGACGTGATAGGCGAACCGATCGAACAGCCCGTCATCCTGGGAGCGCCTCAGATGCAGCATCGGGGAATCGTGGCCGACCAGCTTGGCCAGGTGCGGTGTGACGAGCATCTCGGAGTCGAACCGGAAAACGCTCATGGCGATGTGATCGTCGCTGAAGCGTGCCTCTATGCCGGGGATCTCTCGAAGCTGTTCCAGTTCTGCGAGCGTGATGCGAATTCGGGTCGATACCGTCAGTGGAACGCTTTCCACCTCTTCGCGCCGACGTGTGACCTCGCTGTCCGGGTCCCCGAGCAGGAAGCGGACTTTGCACCCTTGTTCGGCCTTGCGTTTGAGGACTCGTGCAAGGTTGGGGTGTTCCAGCCACAGGAAGTAGTTCGTGTATCCGGCAAGAGTGATCTCTCCGGCGGCGGAGCTGATCAAGTTGCGCCATATCGACTTAGGGCATGCCGACCGGTATGGGTAGACGCTTAACACCTCGCGGTCGGGTCCCGTCTTGACAGTGTTTCGTATCGCTTCTGGCCAAAGCACGGCCGTATCAACTCCTAGGGCCTCAGCAGCACTCCACTGATGCCGTTGATGCGGAATTCGCGTCTCGTCTTGTACCCAGCGGGCGACGGTCTTCACGTCTACTCCGCAACGCTCCGCGAGATCGCGCTCGCTCAGCTTGGCGCTCTGCATCGCACGGCGCAAAGAGACGTTGGCCACGGCACACCTCGCACTGGGGGACGTGAGGGACGTTTTCGAGCCTAACGCGGAAACGTCCCGGACGTCTCGCAAACGCGGTTGGTTCGTCACCCAGAGATGATCGACGCTAACTCCATGTCCACTCCCCAGATCCTCGCCGATTTGCAGAGCGCCTTTCCTGGCTGGTGCATATGGCGAAGCTCGGATCAGCGTGTGTGGGCGACTCGGAACGGCCGGCACCTGTCAGCGGACGAAATCGAACAGGGCTTGTGCGAAACCCTCAGCGCTGACGATGTCTCTCAACTCGCCGAGCAGCTTCGCACGCAAGAAGGGCTGGAGTTGTGATCGACGCATCTAAGGATACGGATAGCCGCAAGGGCGATCCTGGACGGCCCAGGCCGGGAGCCCTGTTGGGTGTTACCGACTTGACCTGTTCTCCCGAATCGGTAGCAAAGGCCCGGGAGTACGTGCGAGGGAAACTCGGCACCGGACACCCGGCTTTAGATGATGTAACGCTGCTCGTCTCCGAACTCGTCACCAACGCCCTGGTCCATTCCAACTCGCGGGATGGTGGATCAGTCACTCTCGCGCTCGCGGACTGTTACGACCGCATACATGTCGATGTGGTGGATGCCGGAGGCGACACGGTCCCGTGCGTACGCGGCGACGCACTGGGAGAGGGCGGGCGAGGTCTGATGCTCGTCGAACTGCTGTCGCAAGGCTGGGGAGTCTACGAGGACGACGCGGGCCGCACCGTGTGGTGTCAGGTGGCGTACAAGCGCGGAGGTGATGCGGGCCATGGTCTTTTTTGTCCCCGCCAACGCGAACCGTCGTGAGCCCACAGAGGAGCAGGTACGTGCCATACGCAAGACGGCTGCGGCGGCCTGCCGAGCGGTCGCCGACAGCGTTGAGGCAGACCGCCGAATCAGGCAAGCCCGGCGACTGGTCCAGCGCTGGTCCCTGGACCGGGAAGAGCTCGGCCAGGCCGCCGAGTCTTTGAACGTCACGCCGCTGCGGGACGAGGAGATCGCCCCATAGACCGGAGCGGCGGCAAGGTGGATGTCCCAAGAATGGGCTTGGGACATCGCTCCCCGATTCCCTTGCCGTCGCTCCCGCACATTGGTTATGAGCCCGGAGTCACTGAGCCGTCAGTCGGGCGGCTCTTGCCAAGCCTGTTCACGAGCGAGCTTCCGGGCAGTGGCGATGCGTTGGCGGGCGATCTCAGCCCAGAACGCTTCACCGGTGCGGTAGCCGCTTCCGGCGAATCGCCATTCGCCCACGGTCACCGTCTGCCGCTCGCCCGGATCGGGCAGGCCCCGCCGTTGCCGGGAACGCTCGGCCTGGTAGTCCGCCCTCACCTGCCGCAGCGCGCCGAGGGTTGTCGAGTAGTGGCGGCTCTTGGTGGAGAAGTGGCCCCGGTACCCGAGCATGTGAGCCCACCGCCGAAGCGGCACCAGTCGATACTCGGTACGATCGCCCAGCACGAAGCAGGTGTAGATCATGCGGCGTGCGTGCTCGGTGACGTCGAGGAACGCCACGTCCTCTACCTTCCGGACCGGGCGGTCGACCGTACCGGCCGACTCGGCTCCTTTGGTCGCGTACTTGGCGATGTAGGACGCCACCCGCTGGTCCCCGATCCCTTCCACAGAGGTGGAGACATAGATCGGGTCTACATCGAGCTGGTTACCCCACCGGGCGACGAACGACGGGCGATCCGCCGGTACGCCGACTGACACCGCCTCCGCGGCTTCCCGGATGGCCGCCGTGAGCACCGGCACGGTTGCCCAGTCCGGAGGAGGAGCATCGGGCCCGTCCGGTCCGTCCAGCCGGATCACGGCGTGGAAGTGGACCATGCCCCGTGCTTGATACTCGGCGACCTTGGCGTACGACAGGCGCAGCCGACGCCGTAGCTCCGCCCTTGTGATGCCCAGCCGCCGAGCGAAGACGGCTGGGAGCGCCTGTGTGAAACGGCGCCATAGCTCGCCCGCGTGCGCGTTCCACAGCACGGCGCCGGGATAGTCGTAGCAGTCCACGCACACCGGTTGCCCGATTTGGGGATCACCTTCCTCGTGCCGTGCTAGGCAGCCCTCCCGCCGGCCGTGCTCGCACAGGGGGTTGTCACGTCGGGGCCGACAGGGCAGTGCCTTGCCGTTCTTCTCACGTCGAGCATGCACCGCGCCGAACGAGGGAGCGGTGAAGGTGGCGAACACCCGAGGATGCCCACTCACGTCCTCAAGAACGCCCTTGCCGCCCCGCAGGCCGGACAGGATCAGATGGTAGGTGTCATCCCGGTACACCTCTGCACAGGCAGGGCACCGAGAGGCGCGACGGTTGCCGCAGGCGGTGAGCAGATACCCGGTCGGCTCGTCAGCCGTCCGGTACACGTCCAGGACGTCTAGTGAGGCGTCGAAGGTGATACGGCGACCCTGGAGCCGAATCGGCTCAGCACAGCCGCCCGTAGCGCGCACCATCTGTTGCCATCGCGCGAAGTCCGGCATGGACGCACGTTGAGCAGCGGCATAGATCTCGGACGAGAAGCCGGGAACGTCGCTCACGCGACCTTCCCATCCGGGTCTACGACAGGACGGGAAGCAGCCTCAGAACTGACTTCCACGCCGAAGACCGTCGCTACGCGCCGCCACTTGTCGGCCGACCATCGGGGGGATTCGCCGGCTTTGCGCTTGCCCCACTCCTTGGCAAGCTCAGCCGGAGGTACCGATTCACGGGGTACCAGTTGGGGACTCCTTCCGCCGCAGGGGAGCCACCCTGCACGGAAGGCGAAAGCACCATCGCGGCATGCCGAGCGTGCGGCATGACCCAACGATCGTGCTTTCAGCGAGAGAAAAATGGAGTGTTATAAGCGTGTGCGCGATGTGTATAGACCGGTTGGCGCGCCAATTGATTTGGCCTACACCGCTGGGCCGGGCACATCCAGCGGAACGGCAACCATTTATTTTAGGTTTGTATTCCCGGTAAGTGTATTCGCGCCAATATATCGCGTGACCGGTTCTCGCTGTTTCCTGTCTCGTGATCGGGTGGTTTAGACGTCTTCAGGTGTACCACTCGGGCAACGATTAAGGCTAGGCGAAAGTTCCCGCACCAGGACGTCCGCAGACACGTCCGCCGACGTCCATCCACGTTCGAGGAAGTCCGTAGACGTCCGTAGATGTCCGGCCTTCTACGCCTCTTGTAGGCCAGAAGTAAGAGGGTTGTCGCCTACGAGTCAGGCGACAACCCTCTTATAGCTGTGGGGACGTCTTCGGACGTCTTGTCAGTCCTCGCGCCACACCAGCTCAAGAAGGTCGGGGTTGAACTTCTTCCGGCCCTTGCCCGCCGGGTACACGATCACGGCATGCAGGGCCTCGCGGATGTACGCCCGCCGGATGGACAGCGGCAATCCACCCTCTTCCTCCGGCAGGTACCAGCGTCGCCGGATCTCTGCCACGTCGGTCGTCGCTCGGTTGCGGCGGCGTTCGACAGCGGCGGCGAAGTTCTGGCCCTCGGCACGCAGGCGGGCGATGCGCTTCTCAAGGTCGGGTGCCAGGGAGAAGAACAGGTCGTTGCTGATGTTCCCTGCCGCCCACTGGACGCGCAGTTCCTCCAGACGATCCTTCGTGTCCTCGTACTCCTGCTTGTTCGTCCATTCGGAGGGTTCGGAGGAGGTCGTGAGGTTGGCCTCTTCGAGCTTGGCGAGGACGGCTTCCGAGACAAAGAGATCGACCATGTCTCCGCGTCTCGCCGAGCCACCGCACCCGCCGACCGTCTTGCCGGGGCATGTATAGATGTGCTGGACGCAGTCGGGGTTGTGCGTGACTCGCATCGATGCATTGCAGAGCGAGCCGTCAGGCTTGGGCTTCCCGCAGCGGAGGAAGCCGGTCAGCAGGTAGTTCGGGTCACGGAAATCCCTCGTCAGGATGTTCCCGACTCGTCCGTCCCGGTAGACGTAGTGGCCCTTCCGAGCTTCGAAGACGTTGCGCACGGCCATCCACTGTTCGGGCGTGACGATCGGTTCCCACTGCCCGACGACGGGATCACCGGCTGCGTCCCTCACCAGCTCTCCGCTCAGCTCCCGCCAGCCGCAGATGCGCGGATTCCGTACGGTGACCTTGATGGAGCTGGAAGTCCAGTCGTTGCCCAGGGACGTCTTCATGCCTTCCCGCTGCCACTGAGCCGCGATCGAGTGCAACGACCGGCCGGCGATCAGGTCGAGGACGGCTTGCCGGACGAGAGGGGCTTCCCGCGGATCGAGTGTGAGGCGGTCGGGCAACCAGCCGAAGGGACGTGTTCCGCCGACCGGCGCGCCTTGCTCTGCCCGCGTCCGATGGGAGCGGCGCATCCGGCGCTGCATCTTGCGGACCTCCATCTTGGAGATCACCGCGCCGAACAGGCCCATGCTTTCGGTGTCCTCGCTGTAGAGGTCCTTCGAGCCCCGAGCGTCGGCGAAGACGCGGCCGTCCCGATATGTGATCGCCTCCACGAAGCGCTCGTAGTCGCCGGGCCGCCGGGCGAGCCGGTCCTCAGCGACGATCACAACACCCTGGACCGCCGTCCCGTCCGGCAACTCGCCGGCACGCAGGGTCTTGAGCATCGCCTCGAAGTCGTCGCGGACCACGTCGGCCTTCGCCGCGGACTTGTCGTTGTCCGTGAACTCATGCACGACGGTCCAGCCGTACCGGGCCGCCGTCTCGCGGTTGAGCTTGTGTTGGTCAAGAACTCCGTGTTCATCCCGCCTGATGTCGGCGGAGATGCGAGCGTAGGAGACGACCGGGATGGGGGATTGCTCAGGCAAGGGGACCTCCGCAAGAATTATTGCGCCAAGCGAAGGTCTACCACCAGCAGTACCTATATAAGGTGCCAAATGGGTATTGCGGCATAGGTGGCACGGGGGTCTCGTGTCCGATCGGTCTGACCACCGGCGAAGCCTGATCCATCGAACTGCGGACCGCACCCATCGGGGTGTGGTCCGCAGTCATGTGTGCGGGTCCGCACGAAATGGCCCTCGCTCCGCTCAGACCGTGTCTTTTGGGGCTCCCGCCCCCAAACCCCAAGGCAGGGGCTCCGCCCCCGCACCCCCACCCAGGATGTCGTGTCCGCATGACCGGCTACCCAAGGTGCGGTCACACCACCTGTACAACAACCCCAACGGCTACTGCGGCATCGGTGGCACCGGTTGCGACGCAGGTGACTTGAGCCTGGTGCCCGACTTGGCGGTCACGTCCAGCGGAGTGGTGTATGAGTTGATCTCCGCGTGATCCTGTTTCTGCAGGTTGAGCGGTCAGTGTCTGTGGGATCGGGTTTGGTTGGGGTGTGTCGCCGGGAATGACGCGGAGCCGGGTCTTGGCCAGGATGTCGGGGCCCATGTAGCGGCGGGCTTCGGTCCATTCGTCGGTCTGTTCGGCCAGGACCGCGCCGACGAGGCGGATGATGGCGGCTCGGTCGGGGAAGATGCCGACGACGTCGGTGCGGCGGCGGATCTCCTTGTTCAGTCGTTCCTGGGGGTTGTTGGACCAGATCTGTTTCCATATCTCGCGGGGGAAGGCGGCGAAGGCGAGCAGGTCGTCGCGGGCGGCGTCCAGGTGGTCGCAGGCGGCGGGGTATTTGGCCGACAGGGCGTCGATGACCCAGGCGTGCTGGGCACGCACCTGCTCGGCGGTGGGCTGATCGAAGATGGTGCGCACCAGGGTGGCCACCCAGGGCTGGGCGGATTTGGGGACGACGGTGAGCAGGTTGCGCAGGTAGTGGGTGCGGCACCGCTGCCAACACGCCCCTGGGAGGGCGGCGGCGACCGCGGTGACCAGGCCGGTGTGGGCGTCGGAGATGACCAGTTGGACGCCGGACAGGCCGCGGGCGACCAGGCCGCGCAGGAAGGTCAGCCACCCGGCGCCGTCTTCGGCCGAACTGACCTCCAGGCCAAGGATCTCCCGGCGGCCGTCGGCGTTGACCGCGGTGGCCACCAGCACGTGCACGTTGATGGTCCGTCCGCCCTCGCGCACCTTCTGGGTCAACGCGTCCAGCCAGAGGAAGGTGTAGGGGCCGGCGTCCAAAACCCGGGTGCGAAACGCCTCGACCTGCTCGTCCAGCACGCCTGCCATCTGCGAGACCTGGCTTTTGGAGATGTGCTTGATGCCCAGCTGCTCCACCAGCTTGTCCACCCGCCGGGTGGACACTCCCAGCAGGTAGGAGGTGGCCACCACGCTGATCAGCGCCTGCTCGGCCCGCCGACGACGCTCCAGCAACCAGTCCGGGAAGTAGGACCCCTGACGCAGCTTGGGGATCGCCAACTCCACGGTGCCGGCCCGGGTGTCCCACTCGCGGGTCCGATAACCGTTACGCCGATTGCTCCGCTCGCTGCTGCGAGTGCCGTACCCGGCGCCGCACACGCTGTCGGCCTCGGCCGACATCAACGTCTCGGCCATGGTCTTCACCATGGATCGCAACAGATCCGGATCGCCCTGCTCGATCTGCTTCGCCAGCCAGCCGGCGGGGTCCACACTGTCATCCACGGCCATCGCCTCTCCTTCGATCTTGGTTTCGCAACCTGAAGGATCACGCGATGGCCGCCCCTATTTCACGACGCCACGCTGACTACCAGCGGAAACTCGTACACCACCTCCGTGGACGCGACCGACTTGGCTGACGACCTCTGCGGAGGAGTAGCTGTGGAGGCCTCCGGGCGGTGGTCAGGTCTGCTCGGAGATCTCATGGCGGGCCGAGGAACTCATGGCGGAGGGGCGACGTCAACAGGGGTCTTGCCGCTCCGACGTCCCACTCCTAGGGCGTGACGCGGCGAGTTGTTCGGTTCGTTTGATTCAGCCGAGGCGAACAACCACGCATCTGCGGACGAGAAGCTACAACCACTCCTATAGTGCCTCCATCAACGGCTACCGCGGCATCGGTGGCACCGGTGTCAACGCAGGTGACCCTTCGGTGTGATCGCCGACAGGTCAGGGGCTGGGGGTCGCTTCCCATAGCGCGGACAGTGGCAGGGCTCGCATTCGGTCGCCGAATGGGAGCGTTTCCTGACCCGCGTAGAGGACGAAGCCCGCGATCAGGCGATCCCCGAGCTTGCGGGCCAAGTGCTGTAGTCCCTTGAAATCGTCTGCTCGTACGGTTTCCGCCGCCTTGACCTCGATGCCGACCACCTCGCCGGACGCTCGTTCCAGGATGCCGTCGACCTCGACATTGTCTCGGTCACGATAGTGGTAGAGGCGTACGGGCTCCTCGGCCCATGTCAGTTGGCGAGCCAACTCGCCGAGGGCGAAGTTCTCCAGCAGGGGCCCCACTGGTGCGGTTATGTCGGTAGCCCGGGCTGGAGTGAGGCCTGCCAGGTGTGCCCCCAGCCCGGAAATCGACGATCAGTAGCTTGGGGGTCGCGACCGCCCGTGTTGTGGCGTTGGACGACCAGCAGGTGACCCGTCCGAGTGGGCCGTCTGCCAGACGGGCCTGGTCCCGACGGAGCGGTTTTCGCAGGTCTTTTTGTAAGGCTCGCGCTCGACTCACGGGCGTGAGCCGTCCTGCTGCCTGAATCCGGTGCGGCGATCGCCTGGCGCGTCAGCTAGTTCGTAGCCGGCTTCCTGGACTGCAGCGCGTACTTCGGCGATGTCGAGCCTCCGCTCGCTGGTCACCGTGACAGTGTCGCCTTCGAGGTCCACCGCCACGGCGGTAACGCCCTGGATGCGTTCGATCTCTTGGGTGACGAACTCCGCGCAATGTCCGCAGGCCATCCCGATCACGGTGTAGGCCGTTACGGTCATGACGATATCTGCCTACGGTGGGACGTCTCCGTCGCCGGCTGTCCCGAGCCGACCTGGGTGCCTGCCCCGGCTTCTGTGATGTCCTCGGCCTTGACCGGAACGAACCGGGTGAGCATGTGCGCCTGTCGCATTCGCCCGTCGTCGGCAAACCGCCCGAAGAAGTGCACCTCCATACGGCCTTCCCGCTTCCGGTTCTGGAAGTGCAGGGTGTAGCGGGCGGCGATCCGGTCCCCGTCGGCTATTGCCTCGTGCACCTCCCAGCGAGCACTGGGTTGATGCTTATGTGCCGGACGGGCGTGCGCGATGAGCTTGGTCCGGTCCATCCGGGTGCCGTCGGCGATCTGGACGATGTCTGGTGTGTGGTAGCGGTCGACGATGAGCGCCACGTCCTCGCTGCCGCACACCAGGTCGTGCATGAAGTAGGTGAAGAAGTCGGCTATGAACTGCTGTGGGTTGGTGCGATCGAGCGTGCGCATGCTACCTCCACCAGGCTGCAGTTTCTACGTAACCTTTACGGGCTGTAAGATATAAGTCTCCCAACAAGTTTGGCAAGGTGTAAGAGTTGAGTCCGTCTCCGATGCGTAACCGCCGTGCCGATGCCCGCCGCAACAGGCTCGCCATCCTCGACGCGGCGATCCATCTGCTCGACGCGCAGCCAGATGCCAGCCTCGACACCATCGCCATCGCTGCCGGGATGACCCGGCAGACCATCTACGCCCACTTCCCATCGCGGGAGCATCTGATGGGGGCCGTCGTCGATCGAATGACCGAGGATGCCGTTGCGGCGATGGACGCGGCTGACCCGGACAGCGGACCCGCAGCGGACGCATTGATGCGCGTACTTCAGGCCGGTGCCCGGACCGCAGAGCGGTATCCCGTCCTTACCAAGCGAATCAGTTCCCTCCCGGTGAGCCCGCAGGTCGACCAGGAACGCCACGCACCCGTCGCCGATCGGATCAATCGAGTGATCCAGCGCGGCCAGCAGAGCGGAGAATTCGACAACCGACTCCCGTCCGACTGGCTCGCCGCGGTCATCATCAAGATCGGTCACGCTGCGGGCGAAGAGGTCGACGCCGGTCGGATGTCGCGCTCCGAGGCGGCCAACGCACTGCGCACCGTCATGCTCCGGGTGCTCGCGGCCCCAGCTTAAGGCTGTCGGATATGGCAGGACGGTCAGCGACAGACGACGCGATCACCGTCTGAGGCCGGAAGCGAGTCGCTGCCACCAGCAGCACCTTCTCGAACAAACGGCTACTGCGGTATAGGCGGCACCAACATCAAGCTATGTGACCCCTTCCAGTGGGGCGCTTGCCTGACGGGTCCGGTTCTGTCCGAGGAGTAGCTCTTCACGTGCCGCCAGGGGCATCGCCGACCGTGGCGACACAGACCCTCCCGCACGACGGCCCGGGATGCGGTTCGGCGATTGCCCTTCTGTATAGATTCCTATATAGTTTTTGTATGACTGTTCTCCACGATGCGACCGAGCTCACGGTCACCGAGGCCGCGCAGCGAGGGGTGGCCCGTCTGGTGGCTGATGCGGAGCAGGGGACGGATCTGGTGGTGACCCGTCGGCACCAGCCGGTCGCGGCGGTCGTGAGCGTGCGGCGTCTCCACGAGCTGGAAGAGGCGGCGGCCGATCTGCGGGATCTGGCGCTGGTTCTTGTGCGGGCGGCGACCGACAGCGGGCGACGGACGTCGATCGATGATGTCCTTTCCGCCTTCGGGCATACTCGTGAGTCGCTGGCCGCGCTTCCGGATGACGACGAGTAGCGGTGTCCGACGTCGTTTTCACCGACCCGGCCGTTGACGATCTCCGCAGGATCGGTCCGGACGCGGTGCCCAGGGTTTTGAAGAAGATCCTTCTGTTGCTGGAGAACCCCGAGGCCGGCTACCCGCTGGGTGGGGAACTCACCGGCTTCCGCAAGCTTGTCGTCGGCCGGAACACCTGGCGGGTCGTCTATCGGATCACCGATGACAAGGCGGTCGAGATCTGTGAGATCTGGGCGGTCGGCGAGAGGGCCGATGCGGAGGTCTACGCCGAGGCCAAGGCACGGGTCCGGGCGGCCGGTGGTTCGCGTCCCGATGTCGTCCGCCTCGGCGAGGTCATTGACCGCCTCGGAACTCTGACCGATCACATTCGCATCGACGAGGCACCTGCACGAGAGCCGGTTCCTGACTGGCTCGCCGATCGGCTGATCTACACAGTCGGCATGGCCCGCGAGGATGTGGCGGCACTCGACCTGGAGCAAGCCGTTGATCTCTGGACGGAGTTTCGCTCAGGGTCACGTTAAGCCCGGAGTCACCGTTCACAGGTTCGAGCTACGCAAAGCAATTCGATGCTGGGCTACTGCAACATTGTTGGCACCGGTGTCAACGCAGGTGACCCTTCGGCCTGGTGCCCGACCGGGCTGACAACCTCTTCAGAGGAGTAGCCGGAATGCTCAGACCTCCGGGCGGTGCTGGTCAGGCCTGCCCGGAGGTCTTGTTCTTGTTCTGGGGCAAAAGCCCATCTCCGAACCGATAGCGCTACCGGATCGGTGGTAAGGGGTGCCCTCCCCGCCGGGCGTGCGGCCGTGGAGGCTGGTCCCGACGGGGAGCACCGGCCGCCGCCGTCGTGAGCGGAGCCTGACCGGAGGGATGTCTCCCGGGGGGGCGATCAGGTACAGCTCTGACGAGGCGCCGTCTCTATGTCTCAGCCCATGCAGGCCGGACGATCGCCAAACTGCGGTCTCTGTACGCACGCACCGGGCGAAGGAGCGGTACCCCGTGCCCCGGCACCGGTCCGCTGAGAACCGTCGTGACCTGTCAGCCGTCTACTCACCCCATCGTTCGGCTTCAGCAGCGTGACAGCCGGCCGCTGGGGCGTCCGGGGCCTTCCACCCAACGGCAGCGCTCTCCGTCACCCTGCGCGCAGCTCGTTCGGCGGTCCTGCGCATCGCGCTCTGCTTCAGGTGCGCAGGCGCTTCCCTGAAGTCGTACGCGACTTCGAAGAAGACGGTCCGCCTACCGGCGTCCTCGCGTACGCCCCAATTCCTGGCCAGCGCGTCCACCAACACCAGGCCGCGCCCGTTCTCCCCGTTGGTGTCGGTGCGGAGCCGAGGAGCGGTATCGGCTCCAGCATCGGAGACGTTGACGTGGATGTACTCGTGGCAATCCACCATCACCACGGTCACCCTGCCGCCATTGCGCGAGTTGGAGTGCGTTATGGCATTGGTGACGACTTCGGACGTGAGAAGGATGACGTCTTCCAGAGCGGGGTGACCCTCGCCGAGCCTGATGCTCGTGAACTGTCGAGCGAGCTGGACGGATTCCGGTCGGCCGACCAGGTCTATTACACCTAGCAGTGTTCCTGTTGTCATTCTGCGCCTAACCTCATCAGTCGGCGGAAGGTTAGCGACGCTCGGTGGCCTCGCCTTACCAGGTTGACGCGGGAGCGCTAGCATTGGAGCCGGTTTACCTTTACGTATTAACTACAACTGGCGTAAGCAGGTTAGTTAGTTAGCAAAGGCCCCTATATGAACCGGAAGGTGGGATTTGTCCGCAAGCAAAGAGGAGATCGATCCTCATGAGTCACCGCGTCACCTTTTCGCGTTCGAGCTGCGCCGGTACCGTCAAGCTGCTGGGCTGACCCAGCGTCAGCTGGCAGACCGCATGGGGTACTCAGACGCTCTCGTCGCCCTGGTCGAGACCATGAAGCGCACGCCGTCAGAGCGCTTCGCCGAACTGGCCGACCAAGCGCTGAGGCTCGACGGTGTTATGGTCCGGCTGCAAGCCGCCACGACATGGCAGCAGCAGGCACCGGAATACCTACGGCCATGGCTGGAGGAGGAAGCGGACGCCATGAGCCTGCGCACATGGGAACCTCTGATCATCCCTGGCCTGTTGCAGACCGAGAGCTACGCGCGGGAGATCTTGGGCACCTGGCCCGGCATCACCAGCGAGGAACTGGAGACGCGTCTGACGAGCCGCATGCGTCGCCAGGCGATTCTGACCAAGGACAAGCCGCCGTTGACCAGCGTCGTCATCGACGATGCCGTGCTAAGGCGGCGGATCGGCGACTCGCGGGTCATGCGCGAACAGCTAGAGTTCGTGATCGAGATGGCTCGGCATCCCCACCTGACACTTCAAGTGGTCCCGTCGGACGCCGGCGCGCACTGCGGGCTGTCGGGCGGATTCATCATCGCCGAACGCAACGGATCGGCTTACGCTGCTTACACGGACTCACAGCCTGTCGGCCGGACCCTCGACGATCGCCGTACCATCGCCCAACTCTCCGCACGCTACGACGCCATCAGAGCCGAAGCCCTACCGGCCAGACAGTCGCTCCGACTGATACAGGAAGTGGTGAACCAAGGTGAGTGACCCTCGAGGCGCACAGTGGCGCAAAAGCACCTACAGCACCGACGCGGGCAACTGCGTGGAAGTCGCCTCTAACCTCCTTGGTCGGCGCGCGCTCCGCGACAGCAAGGTCACTGATGGCCCGGTGCTGGTCTTCTCGTCCAGTGAGTGGTCTGTGTTCCTCGGCGAGGTCAAGGCGGGCCGACTCTAGGCCGCGCCAGCCCATACCCGCTCCTGTGTGGACTTGCCGAGTCATCACACGGGCGGCTCTTGCTCAGCCTGCTGCCGTACGACCTTCGGCGCTGTGGCGACGCGTTGCCGGGCCTGGTTAGGTCGGCCACCAGGTCATCCGGCTGGCAAACCGACCCGAGTGCGGCAGTGACCTTCCGCTTTCAGGCGGAACAACCAGCCTGCTCCGCCAATGGAGACCGAGTTGGGAGCGTCGTGTACCGCTGTCGCCAGATGCCTCTGGTGGCTGACGTTGCTGTGATCACTAGGTGGGCTTGCCGCATCAGGAATGCCTTCTACTGGCACCCCTGCCCGTCGGATCGTTGCGAATAGTCCGGTTCCGTCCGTCGTCATCCAAGGAAAGTGCTCCCTCGACTCTCCTCCGTAAGATTACAGGTGACGATTGGGGCAACCGCTGTCCAGCGGCATGGCACAGGCTTGAACATAGATCACGCGGCCCCACTGAGGAGGTTCCCAACCCGTCCAGCGTCATGGCGGCCCTGATCCATGATGGCGGTAACCAGAGGAGTGCCGTGCCGATCCCAGACTTCCAGACCTTGATGCGGCCCGTTCTGGAGATGCACTCCGACGGTGGTGACCATGAGTCCGCCGAGGTGATCGCCTCCATGGCCGACCGCTTCGAGTTGAGTGCGAACGAGCGCGCGGAGATGCTGCCGTCGGGCGGGCAGAAGCTCTTCAACAACCGGATCGCATGGTCTGTCACCCACATGGCCCAAGCTGGCTTGCTGGAGCGGCCCCGTCGAGGCGTCACCCGGATCACCGACCAAGGGCGGAAGGTCTTGGCCGAGCACTCGAACCGGGTGGATATGAAGGTGCTGAACCGGTTCGCGGAATACCGGGAGTTCCGTACCCGCCGCCGCAAGGCCGGCAAGGTTGCGGAGGAGCCGGAGCTGTCCGCGGCGGATGCGCCGCCGCTGGAGTTGATCCCCCAGCTCATCACCGAGGCGCATACGGCACTGGCCGACGAATTGGTCGAGCGACTTCGTCAGGCGCCGCCGCAGTTCCTGGAGCACTGCGTCCTCAAGCTGCTGACCCGGATGGGCTACGGAGGCCCCGAAGGCGAGGTGCGCCACCTCGGCGGACCGGGCGATGAAGGCATGGACGGGCTCATACGCCAGGATCCGCTTGGCTTGGACGTGGTCTACGTCCAAGCCAAGCGCTACGCCGCCGACCGGACGGTGCAACGACCGGATGTCCAGGCTTTCGCCGGTGCTCTCCAGGGCGCCCAGGCGTCCCGGGGGATCTTTATCGCCACCACCCGATTTTCCCCGGGTGCCATCGATTTCGCCGAGAAGGTACCCTCTCGGATCATCCTTATCCACGGCCGCCGCCTAGGAGAACTCATGGTCGCCTACGACTGCGGAGTCCAAGAAGCCCAGACCATCACCATCAAGAAGATGGACGAAGACTTCTTCGCCATCGAATAGGAGTCTGCGGAGGCATCGCCGCATTGACTACCTGATCCATAGGGCAGGGCAGCCTCCTGGTCATGCCCGGATGGCGAGGCAGCTACCAATCGCATCAACACTGCCACGCTGGGTCGATCCAGTGTGTATGCATGACCTCATGATCTGGTTACGACAACACTCCCACGCCGCCGCCGCGTTTGCACTGGTCGGGCTCCTCACCGCCTGCGGCGGGGCCACGACCAACAAGGACGCCGCCGCCATCATCGGCGACCTTGGCGCCAACGGCGTGCCCGCCAAGCTCGGCACCGTCTACGACGAGAACACCGACCCGAACAAGTTGCTTGGCCGCCTCAACGGCTACCTCAGCAAGGCCGAGTTCACGGATAGCAGAGTCAAGGCCGAAAAGGCGGGCAGTGTCGAGGTGTTTGAGGACGACGACAGCGCCGAGGCTCGCGCCAAATACATACAGGCGCTTGGGAAGACTCCGATGTTGGCTGAGTACACGTACGTCAAGGGGAACGTCGTGGTGCGTGTAGACAAGGACATGGCCCCCTCCGACGCCAAGGCGTACGAGGACGCGCTCAATGAGATCGTCGAATAGCTCCAGAAACGTCGAAACGGCCCGCCTCTGGAAGAGGCCGGGGCTGGCCTCTGGGCCGAGCGAAGCTCTACAGACCGCGGGATTCCGAGCGGTCAGGCTCTCCACGTAGGAGATGTTACCGCTGGTGGAGCTTACGAGATTCGACTTAGACTTCCTGCTTGCAAACGAGAGCCAGTCACGGCGTAGAGAGCTACTCGCCCTGCTTGGGTGTGTGATGGCGGATGTCGGCGTGAGGTGTCGTGCGGCCCTGTTGCTGTACTTTCCCGCTCTATGTCTTCTCGCTGGCATGGCACCTTGAGACCAAGCGGCGGACGGAGAACGCCAAACGTGTCACTGGGTGGAACACAGTAGCCACCATCCCAACCGCTATGGGTTGGTGTGCAGGGTGAGTGGGCGGGAGAGCTGGCCGGGCCGGATGTGTGGCAGACCGCCGAGGAGGACATCCGCGAGTCCGGATACCAGGCCTGGACGAGGCAGCCGGTTGCCAGGGCCGAGCCGGTTCTCCGACCCGGCGCATCATGGGACGTCCACGGCCTCCACTACCAGCGTGATCGTCTCGTTGGGGGTGGCCGTCCCCACGAGGCGTTCCTGGGCCACGGTCATGCCGAGGGCCGCCTTCATGTAGAGGTCGCCGACGAGCTTCGCCTCGGCGTCCCCTCTCTGCGAGACCACGGTCGCGATGGCGAGCGATCCGACGATCAGCAACGACGGGGCCCGCTCGTCGACGGTCTTCCGGCGGTCGAGCCACTCCTCGCCGACGTCGACCATGCGCGCCGCCAGGCGGACGACAGGGTTACCCTCTTCCGCAAACCGGGGGACGGCCCGACCGTCGTCTGCGGCGCCCTGGGCCAGCCTGGTCAGGCCCTCACGCAGAAGCGTGGTGGCCAGGCCGGGAGGGACGACTATGCCGTTGGCATGCGTCGCGGTAAGTATCGATGTGATCCTGGCCAAGGGATCCGATCTGTCCTGACGCGGGCCGCGCCGCTGGTTGATGAGGCTCAGCACGGAGTCCAGCAGCTTGACGTCGGCCATTTCCGCAGCGTGCCCGCGGATGCCGGCGCGGATGCATCGCAGCCACATCGTAGTGGCGGAGCCCGCGGGAGCGGAGAGCAGTGAACGCGCGCGCGTCACGACGCGCAGGGCATGCTCGCCGCCCGCACTTCGCGGCTTCGAACGGACCCGGTCCCATGCCTCAGTCGACTCGGTGAGCGCGTGGGCGAGCGTGCCCACAACGGTGCTGGCGCTCGCCACCATGGAAGCGCGGTCGAGCGTGTCGTCCAGGTCGCTGGCGAGGGCCCGGGCGAGCCGGTGGACGTCGTCGCGGCATCTGCTGCGCTCAAGGCTGCCGGAGAGGTCGCGTGTACTCGCCAGGGCGCTGTCTAGGACGCCGATCAGGGCGCGGTGGAGCGCGGCGGCCGTGTGGAGATCGCGCGGCAGGTCAGGGGCCAGGTGGCGGACCCCGTCGTGGGCTCTGCCGAGCGTGCCCGCTAGGCTACTGGCCCAGTCGCGGGCGATGGCCATAGCGGTGGCTTGGCCCGCGTCCTCGGCGAGATCGACGGCGCAGCCGAGCGTGCCGGTGAGATCGTACGCCTTGGCCAGGGCCGTCTCGATGGCTCTGGGCAGGTCGGCCGTGTGCTCGATGGCGAGGTCGAGAGAGAGCGCCAGGTCGCGGCTGGTGGCGAGGGCCGTGCGGCGGGCTTCGCGGAGCATGCTTTCGAGCGTTGCGAGGGTGGGTTGGCGACCATCGGCTTCAAGTGCGTCGGCGGCAGGGCGGAGAACAGAGTCCATCAGTTTCCCGACGAACCCATGGATCGAGGCGATGTCGGGATCGTCCGGGCCGCTCGCGCCGCGCGGGCCCTCGCCGAGGTATGCGCCGGCGAGCTCCAGTTGCTGCGGCAGGCCGCTGGCCGAGATCTCGGCGTGGCCGAGGTCGGCCACGCCCGCTATGGCGGCCTTGAAGTCCTCCGCCATAGCGCCGACGGCCATGAGATCGACGACGATCTCCGCCAGTTGCAGCAACGTCACTTCGTCCAGGTACTCCCGCAGCGTCTCGGCATCCTTCGCAGCTCGCGCCGAAGCCCTGCCCGGTGTCGTAGACCAGGGATGCGACATGCCCGGAGGAACCCACAGGACCGGCCGGGGGGCGCACAAATCCTCCTCGTCGAGGCTCCATATGGTCCGGCCGCGGTTCGACACCAGTGGCCGGACGTCGGGGCTGTCCAGTTCGGCCCGGGTGGGCAGCCGGACGGCCGGGCCGTCCTCCAGGAGTCGGGTCACCCACTCCACCAGGGCGGCCGCGTCCTCGCCGCGCATGCCCACGGCCGGGGCGTTCAAGGCGGGTTCCGGATCGGGGGCGTCGGGCTCCTGGGAGCGTCCCTGCTCCGCCATGTCCCGCTGGAACAGCCGGTAGACCTCCTGGTCGATCGGCCGCATGCACAGCGCCGCTCCGCCGGCAAGAGGGATGGTCTGCCGGAGGGCCCTCCTGACCGTCACTGCGGTCAGCAGGCGGCGCCGGTCCGGCGGCGTGGCCGGGTCGGCGGCCTCCGCGAGCGTCGCGGCGAGGCGCTCCTTCAGCCGCCGGTCCAGCCGGTGCAGGTTGTCCGCGCAGTCGAAGGCCAGGGCCAGCGCGTCTATGTCGTCCCGGTCGAGGCAGGCCCGAATGATCTCGTCGGACGGCGACCGGGCGACGAATAGCAGGATGGTCTCCCGCCACCAGTCCGAACCGACCTCGGTGGCGAGCCTCCCGGTCCTGGCGTTCTCCTTGATGTTGACGGCCGCCAGGTACTCCTGGAAGGTCTTGTGCGCGAAGGTCAGGGTCCCCGTGTCGGGCCTGATCAGCAGGCCCGTGGCCACGATGTCGTCGAGGAACGCGTCGGCGTCGCGGTGCTCCGAGATGTCCGGCAGTAGCTCCTCGACGATCTCCCGCGCCTCGGACGCGTCGATGACCGTGATACCCGCGGTCATCATGAAGAAGGCCAGCTCGCTCAGCACCAGTTCCTTCTGCTTGCCCGGCAGGTCCTCCGGGGGTTCGACGCCGCCTCTCTTGTCGCGCTGCCTGCGCCAGACCAGCAGCTCGACGATGTCGGAATAGAGCTGGGCGCGATCTTGAGGGAGCGCAGTGTCGCTCTCGTGCAGGATGCTCAGCATGGTCAGCAGGAGCGGGTTGGTCGCCAGCATCCAGAGGTCGTGCCGGACACGAAGGTCGTCGAGCAGGCGTTCGGCGGCGGCTCTGGCCGCGATCCGCGTCTGCCGTGCCTCCGCGTCATTGTGCCGGTGCTCGATACGGGACTCGGCGCTCGCCGTGTACCAGGCGTGCGCGAAGTCGTGGATCTGCTCCGGGGTGAGCGGCTGGGCCTGCACGACCACGGCGCCCTCGAGATCGACATAGCCGTGCGGGCGGGAGGTGAGGATGAACTTGTTGGCGCGATACCGCCTGACCTGCGCGTCGACCCAGGCGGCGATCTTCGTGCGGTCCGCCTCGCCCGCGACCTCGTCCAGGCCGTCCAGCATCACCACGCAGTTGCCGTCCTTGAGTTGGCGGTCGAACCAGCCGGGCGGCTCCTCGCCGCAGTGACCGCTCAGGTCCTTGGCGATCACCTGAGGAAGCGTCAGGTGATCGGTGTCCACGATCAGCCTGGCGTGGTCGCGGAGGCGCAGGAAGACAGGCAGTCGCCGACTCCTTCTCCAGGGCAGTCTCGGCCGCCGGCTGAGGTCATAGGCGGTCCGGCGCAACAGGGTGGTCTTCCCGATCCCGGGCGCGCCGAGGACGGCCAGCACGATCGGTTGCTCGCCGTCCAGGAAGAACCGGAGGGGACGCCGCCGGCCGTGGATGTCGTGCCGTCCGACCAGGGCGTCGCGATGGGTCTCATGGGCTGGGCGGCGGATCAGGGCGACGTCGATGAAGATCTTTTCCAGCGGCGGGGCCCAGGCCGCCTTGCGGGGAATGCCGAGCTGCTCGATGCCCTGGGTGGCGAAGTGCACGTACTCCAGGTACCGGCTCCGGTAACGGGAGAACCGGCGGCGCAGCGCGTCGTCGGTATGGTCCGTCAGACGTTGCTGCCAGCGTTTCCGCAGGTCGCCGAATACTCCACGGAAGAATCCCGCCCCCACGACCACGGCCTCGTACGCCAGCCCCGCCGCCAGCGCCAGCCAGGGGCGTTCGAGAAGTCCCGGCCACAACTTGACGCCTATCACCGGAGGCGCGATTGCGAAGGCCAGCCAGCCCAGGCGCAGCGCGGCGGTCTTCCCGGGCGTATCCGCCCGCCCCGCGGGTCCGGCCGTCTCAGCCAACGTGAGGCTCCACTTCTCCCTCCGAGATCGCCTCAGCTGCTGGACCCGGACCAGGGAAACGCCATAGCAGTAGACATCGGAGCTTACTCACAATCATGTGGCGTATCCGATCCTGCGCGAAAGTGGATACAGAGACGGTTCAGGAGTGGGAGTAGTTGACAGAAACGAACGTCCGGTTTTCAGGCGGAGCAATCACCCAGCTCCTCCTATCCGATGCGAGGTCAGCGGTGTTCCACGGATGTCGCCGGGCGCTCATGGTGGCCGACGTTGTCGTCAGCGCTGTCGTCATCAACGCTACGCGGGCAGTGTTTGAGTCGGCTGAGGGACGGAGCCGGGCATGGAGGTGTGGACCCGGGTCTAGCACCCTGCCGAGCTGCCAGGCACAGCGTCACGCCAACCTTCTGCACGATGTGGTTGAGCGTCAAGCCGCGGGCGGCGATGTTCGACGGCACCGCACCTATCGCAGGCAGGGTGCGAGTGGCACGGCCGCTGTACTTCATCCGCCCCGGTCACTGTCGAGGCCCACCGGCACGGTGGCGCTCGTAGCCCTCGGAACACTACGGTTTCGTAATCTTGTGGCTGGTTGTCCAGTTGCTATAGGTGGTCGTGAAGACGGACTTATAGATCTCCACATGGCTCACGGGCACACACCAGGCGATTTCGAACTTCTTCGGCCGGTCCTCACTGTCGATAGTGAGCTTGAAGGTGATGTATGAGTCGGCGCTTGTCTCGGCGACGTCGCCGGCCGACCACGAGTTGAGCAGCTGACGAAGCAAGCCGTTGGTGTCCTCGATAGCGAGGGTCCCGGAATAGTTGCGCCCCTTGTGCTTCATCCGGGCGGAGTTGGCGACAACCTCCCGGATGATCGACGGCCCGGCCGTACCCGCAACCATAAGCGCATACCAGCTTGGGTTCGCCGGACTTAACCTTTCGATGGACGACCGATCCGCACCTGGCCTCTTGGGATAGATCGCGTCGGCCACGACCACATAGCGATGCCCGGCCTCCTCGTTGGTCTGGATCTTGACATCGAGATCGTCAGATGCCAGATGGTTCACGAACCGCCCGGTTGCCATTCCGCCAGCGCTGCTCTGGGTGAATCCCCCCTCGAAGCTGAACCTTCCCGCTGGCGTGGCTTCCAGGGCAAGCTCGATCGCGGCGGCCAACTCTGTGGTCGTGCTCGGCGGCGGGAGTGATTGGCGCGTCGATGACTTGACCTTCACGGCTGCTGTAGCGGTGGGCGTCGATGTGCGATTCGCGCTCGTTGAACTCGGGCGGCTGGTCTGGGCGGCGGCGATGTCGGTTGGCTGCTTCCGCTCATCCACATGGTCCGGCAGCACCTTCAAGGCGACGACCACCCCGAGCCCTAGAGCAACCGCGGCCGCCGTGACAGCGACCACAACGTTTCGACGGCCTTTTGGGGCCCTCAGTGTCGCAGCTGGTACGGCAGGCCAGCTCAGATCCTCAATAGGAAGAATCCACGTTCGACTCAGCCGGGCCGTGACATCGTTGGCCGCCCCGGTACTATCGATCACCTGGGTTCCCTGGTACGTCCGCCAGGCCTCCGCGACCGCGTCCAACAGCTCATTCGAAGACGGGCGCGTCTCAGGAGTCTTGGTCAGTGCTCTATCGACCAGGCCGCGCAGAAGGTCGGGGACCATGGAGGTGTCGACGGTGTCGTTCAGCACCTTGAGTGCTAAGACTTCCGGGCGCCCGGTCCCATAAGGTGGAGCGCCCGTGGCCGCGTATACAACGAGCATTGCCCAGCCGTACACATCGGCGGCTGGCCCGGCTGGTGCGTCGCTGTACTCCTCGGGACTCACCCACCCAGGCGACCCGACGAGAGTGCCGGTGCGGGTCATAACACTCGCGTCGAGCGCGCGGGCGATGCCGAAGTCGACCAGTTTGGGGCCATTCGGCGAGAGGATGACGTTCGACGGCTTGATGTCACGGTGTACCACGCCTACCGCATGTACGGCTACCAGTGCCTCGGCCAACCCGGCCACGAGCCCGAACAGCTCGTCGGCCCGAAGTGCCCCATGAGTTCTGACCTGGTCCTCGAGAGTTGGGCCCGACACGTACTCGGCGGCCAACCACGGCCGAGCCGCGTTTCCGTCAGAGTCGAGAATTTGCGCGGTGCAGACGCCCTTGACACGATCGAGGATGGAGATCTCTCGAGCGAATCGTGCACGGAACTCCGGGTCACTCGCATATGTGCCATGAATCAGTTTGACGGCCACGCGAACACCGCGGCCGTCGATGCCCGCGAAGACGACCCCCATGCCGCCTGCTCCCAGGCGTCCCACTAGACGATACGGGCCGATCTGCAGCGGGTCCTCAATGGTAAGTGGCAGGAGGGCGACGGCTGCCGACACTTGCTGCATCACCGGACTCCGTTCGGGAGGGAAAGCGTGGCGAAGGGCCGGCCAATCGCGTGAGAAGTTCAGAGGTGGTTTTATCCCATCCAACTCCGTCGTGTCGAGCGAGAACTGGACGACCTAGACAGTTACTGGGCACGTTGATGTCAACGTACGCTCGTCGGCGAACTCCTCAGCCCACGCTCGAAGACCTGATCGAGGTGGACGAGGATGTCATCCAAGTTGCAGAGATGCAAGCCGTTGCGCAGCGCGAGCGCGGCACCAGTGACCTGCGGATTAAAAGTCGTCCGAGGCCCGTCCATCGACGTCCACAGAAGTCACAAACACCTGCTCAGAAGGCGCGACCCCTTGATCATCCTCCCTGGATGTCTATGGACGTCGACCGACGTTGTTAGCACTCACGTTAGCAACGCCGCCAATCATCGGACTGCCTCGGTCGCCGGCTTGCAATTGGACTGCTACGAGCATCGCTTCAGGAGGAAAGCGGTGGCAGCAGTGGCTCAAGACAACCCCCCGCCTCGAACAGGCTGAGCGGATGACCACAAACGGCGAGGCCATGAGGGCGACTGAGACTGGTGGCAGGTTCATCGGCCAATCAGGACCGTGCGTAGGTACCGCCCGTAGGAGATCTGACGGTAGGCGGCAACCTGGCGAGTGAGTTCCTGCTCCTCCTGGACCGCCGAGTGATGCTTAGCGCGTACGGTCGCCAGTCGCTGGTTGGCGTTTTGCAGCGCCTGCGCTGCGGTCTGGATGGTGGCGCTGTGTCGGTCGGTTAGTTGCCGCAGGGCATCCGCCTGCTGCTGTACGAGATTGCTCCGGCCCTTTTGACGGGCCCTTTCGGTCTGAGCACGTCTGTCCTTGAGCACGCGCTCTTCCGCGGCGAAGCGCGCCTCTATGGCGTTGCGTTGTGGGGTCGGAAGCGCATTTGGCATGTTCGGCTGTCGCAAGGCACCCTGCACGTGCTTGTTCCGCCATGCGACCAACGATGCCGCTCGAGACTCCCCAACCCCAGGCACGCGTACGGAAGAGCCGTTAGCGAGTATCAGATGGATCTCGGGATTCTGGTAACCAGTGGACACGTAGGCAAAGTTGACCAGGTCAGCGGGAGTCGAGATGCCACTGGCCGCCAGTCTGGCCACCATCGTGTCGCCGATGCCAGAAATGGAGCCGGGGCGCAACGGGATGCGCCGTAGATAGGCGTCCACCTTTTGCCGTTGCAACTCCTCGAGCGCGCGGCGCAGGTCCTCTGACTTCCGCGCGACGAGAGCATGAATCTGGTTGTCGTGGGGATTGAGCTGCTGTGCCGTCTGCCGGTCGTACGTCCCGAGGTCCTGCCGCTGCCGGTCCTTGAGAACCTGCAGTTCCTTCGCGTGCGTGTCCGCCCGCTTGGCGTTGTCCATCTGAACCTTGTCGCGTTCCTTCTCAGCCTGCGCCGCGATCTTGAGGGTTTTCTTGGTTCGCCGGCGGACCGCCTCGAGCCGGGAGGCGATGGGCTTGCGCGCCCTCGTCTCGGGACGCAAGGCGTAGAGGGCCCTCGTCATGCCGATACCGAGGACCGGGCCCAGGAGCGCAGCGACCTCGGCAAAGTCCGACAGCCACACGACCAGCCCCACGAAGAGGGACAGCCCGAGGAGGGCCAGCCGGGCCAACAATAGTGCGGCCTGGTGGTCCTGGAAGGTGACGAGGGGCGGTGGCGGGGGCACTGGGATGTGCCCGCTCATCCATGTGGGTAGGCCCGCGGACGTGGCGGCCGGGGACGGGGCGATGGCGTGTGGACTGGTGTGGGCGCCGGCGGCCGACGGGAGGCCGACGCCCGGCAGAGGAGTCAAGGGAGGGAGGGCGGGCAGCGGTCGGGAGGCGAGGTCCGTGACGTAGGTGGCGAGGCGCTTGATGTCGAGAGCCTGATGTCCGACTAGGGCGGTGACGCGAGCCGAGGCAGTCACGTTGGCAAAATCCTCGTCGGTGAGCAGCAGGTGCTCGCCATCCTGTTCGTGCAGGACCTGCCACAGCGTAGGATCCAGTGCGACGGTGATCAGGGATAGGTAGATCAGCCAGACGGAGAACCGGTCCAGTTCCGGGCCGAACTCCGCACCGGTGCGGTGGGGGGACTGATAGTGGCGGTGGCCCCGTTCCGTCGCCGGTAGCCCGGCGAGCGCGGGTACGTACATGCCGTCGTAGTCGACCAGCTTCAACGCGCCGTCGGTGGCCACGAGGAGGTTGCCGTGCTGGAGATCGCCGTGAGCGATACCCGCGCGGTGCAGGTCGGCGGCCAGTTCGGCGAAGCGTCGGGCCAATTCGAGTAGTGCGGCCTGGTCGCCGAGGTGGTCTTCGATCCAACGGATCAGGCTGATTGCCTCGACCCACTCCATCCGCAGGATGGGAAATCGCTGACCGCCCACCATGATGCCGGAGGGCTGGTAGTCGAAGCCCATCTTCCACCGGTACGGAAGCGTGTTGAGGTGGTCACTCACAGCCCGGTAGCGCTTCTCCTGGTCTGGTATGTCCCTGGTGAAGCACTTGATCGCGTATCGCCTTCCAGACACAGTCTGCACTGAGAAGACGCTGGCGAAGTTGCCGGAGATGGGTCTGGGCCGCCCGAGTTTGTCGACCTGTAGCGTCGCCGACCGTAACTCGGCGTCTGTGAAGCAGAGGGTGGGATTCTGCAACGCCTCGACATACTCACTGCCGCTGGGGAAGCGCCTCGCCGACATGGTTCACCACACCGCTACGTGTATCAGGGTGGCGTCGTCGTTGCGCATGTGTCCGCTCGCCCTTTCCTCGCTGATGAAGTCCGCGAAGTTCAGTCCGTCGGAGGTACCGAGATCCCGCAAGGTTTCCCAAGGGCGACCGCCGTGCTCGACCTCTCGCAGGAACCACGCGGCCATGGCGTCGGTGCACAGGTAGATGTCGTCCTGCTGCCGCAGGCTCCCCGAGCTCATGGCCACTCGCTCGGAGATGAGCAGGGCATCCTGGTTTCGGCTGTTGAGCAGGTCGGGGCTTGTGCCGAAGTCCTCTGATCCCGCTAGCGGAAACGCCGTGATAAGCGCCCCGTCGCGAACTTGGAACAGGCAGCAGTCGCCAATCACGGCGGCGGACCACCGTCCCTCGCCGCGCAGATCCGCGAGGTCTCCTCCCTGGGGCACGCAGAAGCTTATAGCGAGCAGGGTGGCGTACGCTCCACGGTCGAGCTTGGGTTGCTCGTACCACTGGATGGGGCGCCCATCGGCCTCGCGCCGCGCGATGTAATCGCCGAGCGTCGCCTCCCATAATCTCGTCACCATGACCGCCTCGCGTCCGAAGCTCTCGCCAGAGGCGAGTGCCTCGGGGGGCACGCTAACGAAATGGTCCACCAGCGACCGCGCCCACAGACCCGCGAGGACGCTCTCGGAGGCACCGTCGGACAGGGCGACCCTGAGGGACGCGATGTCGATCTCTTCCACAGCCGAAACGCGGGGTTGGACCGCGTAAGCGTCCTCGTACTCCTCCGCCTGGCCGCCAGCTTTGTGCAGGTGGTGACAGGCGACGCTCCCCGGTATCCGGCTACCGTAGGTCGGTTGCACGGGTGCCGATGTCGAGGAACTGCACCACAGAGGTGATGTCGGCGTTGTACACGAAGCCGCGGGTGCCGTCGCTGACGGTGAAGCCTTCCTGCGCCGCGTACGACCGCATGTGGGAGGGCAGAAGGCTGGACATGGTGAACAGCGTGCGCGCGTAGTTGTCGGGGAGACCTGCGTCAGTGTCGGGGAAAGTAACGGGCGAGCCGCCTGCGTCGGAGACATGCAGGTTGAACAGCAGCACGGCTCCGTCGGCGCTGGTTAGGGAGCGGATGCCTGCAGCGGGGACGGTCGGGTCGCCGTCGTTCGCCTCGCCGTCGGTGAGGTTGAGGACAATCGGGGGGAAGCAGGCGGGATGCTCGCTGAGCCACTGGTCGACGAGACGGTGGGCATGCTCGAGGGCCTGTCGCATCGGCGTGCCGCCGTTGCACACCGGGTCCATCCAGATGGGGAATCGCACGGTGCTCTCCACCAGGCCGCCGGCTCCGTCGGGGATCTTCTTTGTGCGATCCTCGACACGTGCCGGGTTGTCGGCGATCTGGCTGAGCGGCACCAGATCGCGTCCAGCGAGCGCGCCGCCGAAGGCGGAGCCTACGTTGTTGTGCCCGTATCCCACCACGGCGACGTGGAAGTAGTCCCGTACCCCTTCCTCCTTGGCGCACTTGACCGACAATTCGGTCAGGAGGCGGTTGATGGCATCGGATACCACCGAAGCCTTGCTCGTAGGGACCTCACCTCCGATCGGATCACTCATCGAAGCCGACTGATCGACGAGAAAGACGAAACAGGTCGGATTCGACCGGCTGATCTCAGCCGTATAGGGCATGAACCCCATCCTTTCCTGATAGGCAGAACAGCCCGCTCTACCTGCGGCTGCGCAATACGGGAGAAAGGTGAGTCTAGGATTTGGAACGGTTCATGTCTAGTCCGGTGACACCTTAGTTTCGCCCGTTATGTGGCAGTTGCGACATCATCACCCGGTACGTCAACCCGCATATTGCAACCTGCGGCTGCAGGCGGTGTGGCCCGCAACCGTAACGAACCTCTACCGCGACCTGATGGCCGGCAGTGGAAAGAGCGGATGGGCGCTCTCGTCCCGCACCATCGACTACATTCACGTGGTGCTACGGGTGGCCTTCCATGACGCCGTGACGGTCGATTAACTGCTGGCCTCAGTCCCGTCCATCGGGTGAAGTACCCTCAAGGTGAGGTGTGCGAGCCTGGGACAGTATGACCCGCTAAGCAGTGCAAGACCTTCCTCGGTCCCATGCGGCAACATCGGTTGTTCGCCTTCTTCCACGTCGCCGCCGATCAGCTGGCGACGCCGAGGTGCGCCCCTAGCCCCTGGGCGTCGTCTTCGCCTTTCGCGTGGACGGTGGGCCTGAACCGCTACTGGAGAACGCCAGCGTATGGATCGATGCACACGACTGTCCACCGCTCTCTCTCGCGCACTCAGACGACGGCTTCGGTGCCTGAAGCTGACAGGTTGAGCCTGCCGCCGAAGACCGCTTTCGGCAGACCTCGCTGCCGTATCTCCATGCTGTGCGAGCACGTCAAAGGCCCTCCAGATCTTCCCGGACCTGCGAATGCTGCGCGGCCGAGAGGACTTGAACCCCTAACCTTCTGATCCGTAGCCAGTTCGAGAGTGTCCACCAGCGTCTACTGCTGTCAGAAACGCCTGCTCAGCAGCACTTTCGACGCGATCGGCTTCCGGGGACGTACACCGATGTCCATGGACGTTGTTAGCGCTGGTGTTAGCAAGATCCGAGTCGGTAACACCTTGGGGGCGGCCCAGTTGTCGTTGGCCCGGGTGAGGGACGAAGGAGGCGACCGTACCGGTCACAGCCCCCACCTGTTCGAGTGATTGCCTGCGCATACTGTCCGTCGGTTATGCCGCTTGTGGTGCCGGATAGTGCGGTCGCCACCTGCTCCCGGGTCACGCCCCGCCTGAAGTGCACGGTCGACGTGGACGGGTTTCGAAGCTCCTCTTGGTGGACGTCCCCAGCACCTCAATTTCGTGATGTCACACTGCCGGCTACCGATGAGTTTCCCCTCACTTTCGACGTCCGCACGGCAAGTAGTTGGAACTGAACGTGATGTTCACAGGGAGGCGATAATATCAGGGGACGTCAAAGGAGGCTGCACGTGGAGCAGGATGCACTAGCACCAGTCGATGGCGAGTTCTGGCTGATCAACAACCCTGATGTGAAGTTCAGGGGACGCCTGATGGTCGAGGGCGGCAAGTCCCACCTCTGGGTAACGGGGCCACTGGTCTCAACGACGACCACGCAAATTGTCTCGTCCAAAGAGGAGCCTGTAACGACGTATGTGCTGCGGACTCCACAGCCACTGCCGGAGAATGCAACCATCCTTGGGACCTTGGACCGCAGAGGCCAAGTGCAATACAACGAGGACGTGACGCTCCTCGAGTGCTTGTGCGTGAATCCTGGCCTTAGCTTACCTATCCCGGGAAGCGACCATCAAGAGTGGCTGCCACGCTTGATCGTTCGAGGTACTCACGCGGATGAAGTCGATCCAAAATTTTCCAGGCTCCAAGTCCGCTTTGCCCATCTCGATGAGTGGGCCGGCCCGTACGTGCTGAGCCAACTCGATGGCGCGAGCGATACCGATGCTGAAGAGATTCGTCGGAACCTGTCGGCTTCTCTTGCCGACCAAGGTGTGGTCCGTCTGGCCAGAGAGGGCATAGTCACGACTAGCCCAGCAGGGGATCGTAACCTGAGGAGTGCAATTTGGGTTGAGATCACCGGGTTGAAACCGATGTCCTTCGACGAGCTTGATCGCGCCTACATCGCACCGCTACGGACATTGCTCACTCTCTCGCTCGGCAAGGACTGCCCACCGGTGGAGATACAGGTCGGCGATGATCTTCTGCCTGTCTGGTTCGATATCCAACCTACGCCCATCAGCCCTCTCACTGAGGATCAGCTTCACTCCACCATGTTGCTTCAATGCAGGGATTTGGGAATCCAAGGCATTGCACACTGGCTGAATCGCGCACGCCTGCTTGGCCACCTGTCTCACAAAGTGGCAGCCGTGGTTGCCGGATTCGGCTACACCATCGAAAACGAGGTGCTTGACCTTGCCACAGCCGCCGAAGGCCTTCATCGAAGGCTTCATCCTGATCGGCAGCGTTTCGACAAGGATCTCGTTGAGCAAGCTCGGGCGGCGGCACTTCAGGGCTGCGATGACTTGGAGCCGAAGTTGCAGGAAGCTGTTAAGTCTGCCCTCTCGCACATCGCCGACCCGAGTTTTCGGGACCGGCTGCACGATCTTATCGACGATTGCGCGGCGATCCTTCCTGACGTCGTCGGCCTCCGCCCTAAGCGATGGAGTAGCGATATCGCGGAATTTCGAAACAGATTCGCTCATGAACTCAACAAGGGCCACCTTAACGAAAAAGACATCCTCAGTTGCCTGGCCTGCCGCGAATCGCTCCGCTGGCTCCTGCTGGCTCGCCTGCTGATAGAGACGGGCATCCCACACGAAATCCTTTCAGATCGCCTTGGAAAGCATCCTCGCTACACTATCTTCTTGCGACAGGCCAAGAATTGGTCACCGCGGATCTATGCAGAGGGTTGATCAGACTGAACGATATGCACGTTATGACAGAACTCCGGTAAGGGCATTAAGTGTTAAGCCCAGAGCTGTTCAGCCCAGCGATGGCCGCCTTGCAGAGTTCCGCAAATTCTAGCCGGATTGGAGTGGATTGTCGCCAACGGATAAAGAATACCCCTCAGTCATCCCCACCGACCTTCCCCTCCTCATATAGAACAATAAGCCTGTATTCCTCGATGGACACGAGATGAGCGGTCGTGTACCGCTATCGCTGCTCACCGCGGCGGCCGACGTTGTCGTCGGCGTTGCGGCACCCTTGGCCTCGGAGACCCGTTCGCGGGCAGGGAAAGAAGAGTCACAGGGAGGCATAGAATTGCAGTCCTCTGCGTAGGTCCTCAGCCTGGAGCATTAGCGAATGGGATATGCTGGTTGCGCCGATGATGCCACTGTGGCGCCGAGGACCCGCTAAATGAGTCGCGAGACATCGAGTGAGACCGGCAGACTTAGTCAATGGACAATAGCAACCTGGGAATGCCCAGTCCGGACCCCCGGGCACGGCACTGGGCAGGTACATATGCCGACATGCACGAGATCGTCAAAGATCTGGTCATCCCTGATGGAGCGCCATCTGCGGCTGCCAGCGTGATGACGACCGCCCGTGAGTTAATCAGGCACAGCTACTTCAGATATGAGTTCGCGAGTGTGGCCGTAGCCGTCTCCATTATCGCGCTAGAGGCAGCTTTGACGGACCGCTACGGCAACAAGAAACTGGTCAGCCTCATCGACCAGGCCGCCTCTGACGGGTTGATAACAGAGGAGCAGCGCGACTTACTCCACACCGGCCGGGATATTCGTAACCGGTTTGCCCATGGCAAGACCACCCATAGTGCGTTGCCTCCGACTACGGCCGTCCGTATGGTACAGACCTCCCTCAGCGCGCTGCTCCTGATTTCCCGCGATCCAGCCCCCGACCCGGCGTAGCACAGCTTGCCAGCGACTGCCCAGTCGATCACAGGGGAAGCGGATGGCCACCTTGCCGTTGCGTACAAGTGCTGTAGCGCAGCAGCTGATCTGGCCTGACCCTGGGCATCGCGTAACTCCGCCCACGAGTGGCGGCCCAGTGCATTACTGATGACGGTTCGTATGGGGACGTCTCTGTCAGGGGATGTTGCTGTGAGCACTGCTGTCACCAGGTTTCCAGCGCTGCACAGACGATCGATCAGCGCGACCCGGTGCGTAGCTCGGACCCGTTAAGGTTGACCTGAGCCGCATCCGCCAGAAGTGCGCAGTCGGCATCAGCGACCTGCGGAACCTGGGCACTTCTCTCCATTTCCGGATTCGCACTATCCGGGCGGGCCAGTAAAGACTGACCGCCAACCTACATCACACTCACTTTCACTCATCGGGAATTCGATGGCTTCATGATGCAATGGCAGACTTTCTCGATCTCATGGGTCGACTCTTTACCATCTTCTCCAAATGGCTAGATTCGGTCAGTCCAATACCTTGGCCTCTCGTCCTAGGACTCCTTTTCCTGCCGCTCATAGTCGTACTGCGGGTGATGCTCTGGGTACTGAGGGGTCGAGTATGGCCAGTGGCCTGCAAGTACTATCACACACAGCAGTCCCGCTCCGATAAGCCCTGCAGAACCCCGGTCCCTGGAGAATGGAAATATTGCGGGCACCACAAAAGACCTGGCCGCAGAATGTCGGATGGCCACGTCATTATCGACATTCCTCGCTGGCAGAAAAAGGCGAGAAACGGCCAGTTCGTGGATCGGGCCGATATCAGAGGGGTGGGCTTCGTCTCTCTCCTCTCCGAACGTGAGACCTTCCTTTTCTACAAGGGCATCGCCAAGCGGCCTAAGTTGGTGTTCAGACGCCGGCGTGAACTCCTGGTGAGCTGGACGGAAGGCTTAAAGCGATTCCGCGCGTTGCGCCTAAGAGATCTCATCCCAAAGCAGGCATCCGTGAAGCAACCTCCGACTGGTGTCGCCGAACGCATGCCGCGAGTCATTCGTGCCACCCGACTCACGCTAGCCTCGTTTGCTCTCGGACTAATCCTGGTCGCCGCCGCCATCATCACTGAGGGCGGCTGGAGAGCGGGCTACCAGTACGCCGCGGCGGCAGCCTTCGTCCTCGCCTGGGAAGCGGTTCGTTTCGGAGTCTGGAAGAATCCAGACGAAGAGAAACGCTGGGTACGCGCCACGCTTATTGACACCGGAAAGGCGATGGGCGTGCTATTAAGCGTGGCACTCGCGAGCGCCCTCGTCACACAACTCGGCGCGGCTGCCGAAAGGAGCGCTCATGCCGAATCGCCCTGCTCTGTGCTAGATAATTTCTCCCATCCACATACGCCGGCCAAGGTCGTCGAGTTCCATGCGGCGTTCCTTGTGTTCGGGCAGTGCCCGCCTCACCAGTCGCCAAAAGTGAGCATCGTGTCCAGGGATCCGGGCGTGGGCGAGCTCGTGAGCGATCACGTAGTCGATCAGATGCATCGGGAGCTGGAAGAGGGGCCAGCCGAGGCTCATTCGGCCTGGTCCTTGCCCGTTCTCCTCTGAGCGGTACGTTCCCCAGCGGCTGCCCAGGTCGCATACATCCACCGTCGGCTCCGGCACGGACATCCGGGCTGCCCAGGGCTGGAGTCGTTCCGTCACCCAGGCATGACCGGTCCGGCAGTACCAATCGACCAGCGCCACCCGGCCGCGTGATGTGTCTTCGGCCAGCTCGCGACCCATGATCAGACGTCCGGCCGCTAACCAAACGCTGTCGTTCTCTGACTTGTCGCCCACGATGGCGAGCCGATACGTTCGGCCGAGATAACGGAAGGTCTCCCCCTCTATGAGGCGTTTGGATGGACTCAACGGTCGAGCCTGCTCTCGCAGCGCACGTTTGCTCACCAGCCAGGGCCGGTGTGCACGTACAAAATCCGCAGCGTCCGATGCCGAGCGTCCCTCCGGAGTGTGCAGCGTAATAGCGGCGTCGGCCTCCACCGTCAGCCCGAAGCGCCTGCGTCGGGCGCTCATGCGCACCCGCAGGGCCAACCCATCAATGGTGAGGAGGCTGTCGTCCCTCAGTGCCTGCGGGGCGTGGTCGTCGGCCGGTGCGGTCACCTGCCTATTGTCCCTGAGCCCTCCGCAGGAACTGTGGACGGTTCTCGTTGGCGTACGCCGCCAGGCTCTCCGCGATGACCTTCAAGGGGGCCCAGTCCACGCTCGCGGGTCGGAAGCCACCGCGGAGCAACTGGCTGTGAATGGCGTTCGCCAGTTCGCTGACGTCCTGACTCTGGCCTTGATACGCGACACTGCCCATGACGCGTGCACCCGTGTCGCACACCATATCGACCAGCTCTCGTAGGTCCGTTTCCCCGGGAAGGACTCCTGGATTCCCCTCCACCATCTCCTCGATGAGCCGGTACAACCGCTGCTCCAGCACGCTGAGCCCCGCCAGGGCGGGGTTCTCCTCGTCCTCTCTACGGGCCTGCTCGATGAGCGGGCCCAACTCTTCGACCTGCTCTTCGAAGCGCCCGGGAAGACCTTTCAAGATCTCCTCCAGGCGCTGTGAGAGCCGGATGTACTTCTCCGGATCCTCGCGTCTGACCCGTTCCTCCAGGTGGAAGCGGAGTGCGTGACCCATCTCAGCCGCGGCCTCGCGCGCCGGGATGTCTCTGACCATGTCGTCGAAGGCGTCCGAGGTGAGCGAGACCGGCGGGATGACCTGTTCGATCTGCGGACCCTCCACGTGGGCGGCGATCATCGCCCGGACCTTCCGCCCGTAGCGGCGCAGGGTGAAGGTGCCGCCCTCCGCGTCCCGGTAGAGCCGCCGGATGCGCTTCTGCAGCATTCCCCAGCGCCTGGCGTCGGACACGTACTCCAGGGCGTGTTCGTGGGGCAGCACGCGTTCCAGCGTGTTGAGGAACTCGTGCAGCACCCTGTCGAAGGCGAAGCGGTCCTGCTCGTCCTCGAAGGCCAGGGCCGCTTTCCGCAGCCCAACGAAACCAGTGAGATCCGCCTCGGTGACTCCCCGCCGGCGCAGGAGTTCGCGGACTGCTTCGGCCGCCGGGCGGAGATTCCCGATCTCCTCGGACAGGCCGCGCATGGTGTCTTCGACATCAGTCTGCTGGTAGGCACCGAGCGCATCGGCGAGGTGCTCCAGGACACCGTAGTAGTCGACGACGTAGCCCACCTGTTTGCCCGGCACCGGCCGGTTGACCCGTGCGACGGCCTGGAGCAGCTCCGCGTCACGAATCGGCCGGTCCAGGTAGAGCACCTGCTCGCGAGGGGCGTCGAAGCCGGTGAGCAGCATCGACTTCACGATGAGGAAGGCGATGGGGCTGTCGAGGTGGACCGGGTCGGGTCCGGCCGCAGGCTCCGGTCGCTCGGTCATCCGGCTCTGAGACCAGGGATTGTTGCCCACACCGCCGTACGGCGTCTCCCGCGGCAGCGGGTCAAAGGGGACGGCGGCCGTCCAGTCCTGATCGGGAGGCAACTGGGGAAACGGCTGGTGGAAACGGTCGATGTATGCCTTCTGCCGATCCGCGTCGGTCCAGTGCAGCCACTGGCGGTGCTTGCGCTCCGCTCCGGGGGATATCACCGGCACGAAGTCGACACGACGCAGCAGCGCGCGAAACCGGTAAGCCATGTAGAGATAACGCGTCCTGCCGTCCATCTCCTCCAACGGGCCGGTCGCCGACTCCGGGTCGAACGTAGCGAGTTCGACCAAGAGGGCGTCCCGCGCCCGCCGCAGGGCATGGTGATACTCGACGGCAGCTTTCCGGCTGACCACCGCGACCTGGGCCTTGAACCCCTCCGGCAGCACCCAGCTCACCCAGTGCTCCAGCATGTCCTCGGCCTTGGCCTGGATCATCGGCTCTGACTCGGCAACGTCGCGCTCGGTGGGCCAGCGCTTCAGCAGGGCCCTGCGTTCGTCGTCCGTACGGTCGCGGACCAAGTCGTCGAAGTTCCGGTCGAGGCCGTCCTTGTCGAAGACCCTGCCCTCGCCAGTGCGGCCCTCGTAGCGGATACGTACGACGACGCCGTCACGCTCTGCCTCGCTCATCCGGTACTCGTCGAGGAAGCCCCCACCGGGACCGCCACTGAAGATCCGCCGGGTGTCCTCCATCCGTCCAGTCATGATCGGCGTGCCGGTGAAGCCGATCTTCGCCGCGTTGGGGACGGCCTTGCGCAGGGCGGCGTGCAGCACGCTGGTGTGCGAACGGTGCGCTTCGTCAACCAGGACCAGGATCGCGGGAGAGGTGTTGCACTCCGGGAAGTCCGGCTCTGGCGGGACCTTCTCGCCCTTCCCCTCCCGCCTGGCCTGTTCGGCGGCCTCGTACTCCTCCGCCAAATCGCGGTCGTCCCCATCCTCGACGGACTCCGCGGCGAACGCGAGCCCGCTTCCGTACTTCTGGATCATCGCGAAGACGACCCGCCTGCCGCCATCCCGGAGCAGCCCTTCTAACTGGGCGCGGGTCTTAGCGGTCTGGACGTCGGACTCGCTCAGCTTCAGCGTCCGGGAAAGCTGGTCCTGGAGTTGGGTACGGTCGGTGACGACCACGACCATGAACTCGCTGAGCTCGTGGTGCAGGTGGATGCGGCGCACCAGGAAGGTCATGGTGAGGCTCTTGCCGGAGCCTTGCGTGTGCCAGATAACCCCGCCACGCTCGTCGGCGTCCCGCGGCCCGCTGCGGATCCGCCCGGTCCGCAGCCTCCGTACGGCCTCCTCCGCAGCCCGGTATTGCTGGTGACGAGCGACGATCTTGGCAGTCCGGGTCCCACCGAATTCGTTCTCGATGGGGAAGGGGATGACGTAGTGCCGTACGAAGTTGAGCAGGGCGGCGGGGCGCAGTACGACCCCGACCAGCTTGTGACGCTCGTTCAATGGACCGGTCCGGTCCGACGTCTCCGCTTCGAGCGTCTCCCGGCGTTCCGGCTTCACACTCCGCCAGGGGTAGAAGTAATCGGGCGTGGAGGTGACCGTGCCGAGGTGCGCGGTATCCGCGGTGGCCGCGACCAGCAGTTGGACAGTGCGGAAGAACTCCGGGACGCCAGAGGGCTCCAGTGCGCTTTTGGCGTCTTCCTCGTCGGAGAGTGGATTCCCCGCGTAGTGCAGCAGATCACGTACGGCCTGATAGACAGGGTCGGCAAGGTCGGGGCTCTTGCACTCGACGGCTACGAGGGGGATGCCGTTAACGAAGAGGACGAGATCGAGGACCGACACCTCCCCCAAGCGGTTCCGCACCCGGAGTTGGTCGACCACGGTGAAGTCATTGAGCTGGGTACGGTCCTCGTGCCACTCGATGTACTGCACGGTCGCGGAGAGGCTGCCGTGCGCCGCGGACGGGCCTGCCAGAACGAACCCGCTGAGAAGTAGGTCGGTGGTGTCGAAGTTAGCTTGTGCGGCCCCGCGGCCGAGGGAGACAGAGGACAGTTGCTCGACGGACCTGGCCAAGTCGGAGTCGTCCATCCACGATCCGCCGCCGGTCGCCTTGAGGTTGATCCGGCGCAGGGCGCCCTTCAGTTTCTCGACCAGGAGTGGAGTGTCGGCGTCTAGTGTCCCGACCTCCGTGCCGGAAACGTGCGTCCAGCCCATCGCCTCAAGCTGAGCGATGATGGGCCGCTCCACCTCGTCCCGCTCGACCTGCACCACCACGTCGCCAACCCTCCAGCCCTCGCCTACCGCTCCGGTGATTCATTCTGCGCGTTGCAGGGGTGCAAGGGTGAGGGTTCCACCGAAATGGGACACCTTGATGAGACTGAGCCTTTGACTGGGTGGAAACGGTGCCGATCCGGGCAGCTCAGACGCTGACGCGACCGCTCAAGAGATCGTCCACAATCCCCTGCTTGACAGCTCCGAGCTTGCCCAACTCTGCATTCTTATCGCGTATCTGCGCGGAGAAGGAATTCAGGACCCCCAGCAGACGGTTCTGCTCTTCAAATGCGGGCAATGGAACGAGGATCTCCCGTACCGTCGCCGCCGATATTTTCACCATACTCTCAGAGGTGCCTTGGCCAAGTGATCGCACTTGCCGGCGGGCGCGCGTCGACATCAGAACGGCGGCCAGAAATTCCGCCGAGCAACGATTCGATGGCCTAATCCTCATCATTAGATCGGGGTAGATGCACGGCGTCCCCACGTCTCGATATACACCGGCCAAGCCAACGAGCTCTCGCGTATTCGCGCGAGTCATAAGCAGATCCCCCTCCCGCAATATGGCTGCATGATCTGCGGTGACCGACGACGGCGCATTCTTGAGCTGGATGGGATTGAAGCCCGCAGGCGTAAGGCATCCCAACCCCAGCATTTGCACCCCGGTCCATGCTTCGCTTTCTACCGGAGAGTACCCGTTCCGGATCGCTCCATCTGCCGCATCAGACAAAGTGCAGTCCCATGCCATTCCTTCCATGAGAGCGTCTACCGTTGCGGCACTTATTGCAGACAACTTTGCAATCGATGCCTTAACTGCCAACTCCTGCCTGGATACTGCATCGATCACCTTCATGATCCGGCGCTGCCCCGAGACCGGGACAACTGGGACCGCCAATTCCCCAAGCGTTGCACCGGAAATTTTCACCATACTCTCTGATGTCCCCTGCGCCAATGCGACAATCTGCGACCTGATGTGCGGGTAGCGCAATACCAGCTCAAGGAACTCCGGGAGGTACGACCTTGACGTCCGCAACCGCATCATCAGGTCGGGATAGATGCAGGGTACTCCTATATCTCGATAGATTCCCGCCAACCCTACAAGCTCGCGAGTGTTAGAGCGGCTTACAAGGAGATCTCCGTCACGCAAAACCGCCACGTGATTCCGGTAATGAATGGATGGCGCATTCTTGAGCTGACGTGGTTCAAATCCGTTGTCTGTTAGGCAGCCTAGGCCGAGCATTTTTACGCCAGTCCACTCCTGGCTCTCCACTGGAGATGTCCCGTTACGAATCGGCTCGGCAAGGATTTCCTTCAGAGGAATCCACTCCCAGCCGTCACTCTGCATAACCGAGCTCCTTAAGGAAACCGTCCAGCGCTGCCGCCGACCTCTCCTGTTCTGCCTGGATCTCTGTTAGCGATACCGCGTACTTGTTCTCCCACAGCCCGTACGTCTCCACAAGTTCCCGGCGGCGCCGTACGACATGTCCTCCCAGCTTGGCCGCCAGGTCGTCCCGGAGCAGGTCGAGCACCACCCTGCGCTCGTCCTCCGGGCTGAGCGCCTGCCGTGCCCGAAAAAGCCGCGGCGGCTCCTCGTCGAGCTTGGGCGGGCTGCTCGGCCAAGGGAACCAGAAGTCGGTCTCAAGGCGCTTGACCAGAGCAGCGGCCTTCGTCCGCGCCTTCTTCACCCGGTCGAGCTCCGCTTGCTGCTCCGGACTCAGGACCTTCTGCTCGCGCGGCGGGGCCTCATCGTCGGCTTCCGTCTCGCCGTCCTCGGACGGCTCGGCGTTCAGCTCCTTCCACCGCGCGTTCAGCTCCGCCTTGCGCGCCTCGGCCTCGGCCAGCTCCTTCAGGAAGTCGGGGGCGATGGCGGCGACCACCTTGTGGTCGTAGGCTTGGCGCCGCTCGGCGGCCGTCCGGTTGCGCAGCTTCCTCGTCCTAGGGTCCTGCTCGGGGGCGAGCATCGTCTCGACGTTCTCTACCCACCCGTCCAGGACTCCCGCGAAGCCGTTCTCCGAGAGGGTGAGCAGGTCGTACTTCGCCTCGTACCACCAGCCGGCCACCGCGCCCGCGAGCGCGTACTGGTCCAGCGGACTTTCCTGGCCTAACCGCTCTACAAACGACTTGATGAGCGAACCACGGACCGCCATCAGCGCCGCCTTGCGCTCCGAGGGGGTCAGGTTGGCGAGGCGCTCCGGGGTCGCGGCCACCGCCTCCAGCTGCGGGGTCTCCGCCTCCCACCACTTCGTGAACGCGCCCCACAGTTCTTCTTCCCTTGGGCGGGCCAGCTCGCCCAGCCGGGTGGCGTCCGGGCGCCTCCCCTTCGGCAGGAAGTCCACGTAGTCCGGGTCCGTCAGCTCCCGTTCGGCGAAGAGGTCTCGCAGCCCGATCCCGTACGCGTCGAGCAGTTCCTTCTTGCCCTCGATCTCCGCGCGCGGCACCTGGCCCACCAGATGGGCTCGCACGTCCTGTGGCTCCGGCGGCGGTGTGTTGTCCACGTAGCGGCGGATGTTGAGGTTGTCGCCGTTCTCGCGCAGCGTCTCGCGCTTGACGATCCGGGAGAAGCCGGGGACCTCGGCGTAGGCGTGAAAGGTCGAGGTGATCTTCTCGGCGTGTTCGGGGAGAAGCACTTTCTGCGCCCGCTCCGCGAGGTGCTCGCGGTCGGCATTGATGAACAGGACCTTGCCCGCGCGCTCCGGGTCCTTCTTACCCGGTCGGCGCAGCACCAGGATGCAGGCCGGGATGCCGGTACCGTAAAACAGGTTCGGGGCCAGGCCGATGACTGCCTCGACCACGTCCTCGTCCAGGAGCTTCGTGCGGATCTCCTGCTCACCGCCACCGCGGAACAGCACACCGTGCGGCATGACGGTGACGACCATGCCGCCGGGGCCTTCTCGCTTGGTCATCCAGAGCATGTGCTGAAGGAACATCAGGTCCGCCTTGTCGCGCTCGCTCGTCGTACCGTACGCCGCGCGCTGGCCGGGGAACCTGAGGTCGGCGAGGACGTAGTCCATGGAGAACGGCGGATTGCTGAGGACCGCGTCGAACCGGTCGGCGTCGGACTGCGGCGGGTGCGCCGGCTCGGCGAGGGTGTCACCGGTCTTCAGGTCGAAGCGGCGCACCCCGTGCAGCACCATGTTCATCGTCGCCATGATCCACGAGCTGCTGTTGGCGTCCTGGCCGGCGAAGAACATGTCCGTGGTGTCCCCACCGTGCTCCTCCACGTACTCCTTGGCGTGGATGAGCATGCCTCCCGAGCCGACACACGGATCGTAGACGCGCATGCCCTGCTGCGGGCGGACCAACTCGACCATCATGCGAACCACGTCGCGCGGGGTGTAGAACTCGCCGCCCTTACGGCCCGCCGAGTCCGCGAACTCCTTGATCAGGTATTCGTACGCGGCGCCGATCAGGTCAGGGAACTCGAAGTCGTCGGTCCGCAGCCGGACGCGCCCGAAGTGCGCGATGAGCAGCTTGAGGCGCTGGTCGGCGAGCTTGGCCGCGGCCGCAGCCGCGCCAGAGCCGCCGATGCGGTTGAAGTCGAGGTGGTCGAAGAGACCCCTGAGCTTGCTGTTCTGCCCTTCGAGCGCTTGGAGGGCCGGGCGCAGCCGTTCCTCGTTGATGTTGTGGGTGGCTGAGGAGATCCACTTCCAGCGGGCGTTCTTCGGGACGAACAGCACGTCACGTTCGCCGTAGGGCGCAGGCTGCTCCAGAAAACCGTCCAGCTGCTCACTGGTGAGACCAAGATCACGGACGGCGTGTTCCTGGACGCGTTCGCGGGCGGCCTCGAACTCGTCGTTGGCCCGTTTCAGGAAGAGCAGGCCGAAGATGTAGTCCTTATATTCGGAGGCGTCCATCGTGCCGCGGAGGATGTCCGCGGCGGCGAACAGATGTCGCTCCAACTGGGCGAGCGTGAGCTTGGCCACCGTACGACTCCCCTACGACCCCGATATGACGCAGAAACCTTACGGCGACGGCCAGCAGGAGGGGAAACGATTGCCTCATCGGGCGGGTCAAGTTCAGTAGGAGGTGATCCCGAGCCCCTGCTCCACGAAGTGGAAGACGTCGGTATACGGGTCGCGACCCGGCAGGGGCAAGTGGTCGCCGTGCCGGGCGTTCATCCGGAGGGCGCGTCGCTTTGCCTCGGCGTAGCGGCCCATGATCTGGTTTGCATATACCTCCTTGATCTTTTCCACCTCGTTTCTGAAGGGGAGCCGATCTGTCACCAGGGCACACACCTGGTTGAAGGTCCCGGTCACGTCCTTGTGGTGCAGGAGCCGCCACACCTCGAAGCAGGGGTGCGAGAAGGCGATGCGGACCTTCCCCTGACCAGCCTGCTTGATGGCCCGGTCGAGCTCCTGGTGGTCGTCCCGGTCGAACAGGCACCAGACCTGGGGCCGCATCTCCTCCCGCAGCCGGTTGCGCTCCGCTTCCCGGGTTAGCCTGCGCATGAGCGGCACCGCCGCATCGACCAGGTCGATGGGCTTGCGCTGGGAACCCGGCGCACCAGCATTCGCGATGTGCACCTCAACGGGGAGTTCCCGCTCGTCAAGGAGCTTTTTCATGATGTCGATGTACGAAGGCTCGGTGAGCTTGCCTTCGGTGAAGACGTGGACGACCCGGTTGCGCTTGCCGTGCTGCTGTCTGGACGGTCCCAGCGTGTCCTTCCCCCGCGTGCGCGTCATCGGGGCCGCTCTGCGGTTTGCCGGTGTCCGCGCATGCTCACGCCGGACAACCGCCGGGCGAACTGTCCCTCCACGACGGAGGGGACCCCGCCGAAGGCCCCGGCAAGGTAGGACTCCATCAGGTTCTCGTCCTCTCCCGGTTCGGCGGCGGTCAGGGGGTACAGTTCCGTGGCGCCATCCTTGTTCTTCTCCGTCAGCCACACCTGGCCCGGCTCCAGCAGCCGCTCACCGCTCGGGGTGATGAGCAGCGACGCGTCGTGCGAGGTGAAGATGAGCTGCGCGCCCCCCGGGTTGGCCTGCAAATCATGGAAGAGCCGAATGACCTCGGCGGCGAACCGCGGGTGCAGACTCGCGTCCAGCTCGTCGACGAGCAGCACGGCGCTCTCGTCGAGCGCCAGCAGCAGGGGGCCGAGCAGCGCGAACCACGATCGGGTGCCGAAGGACTCACTCCGCCAGTCGAAGGCGACATCGCCGGTCGCCGACCGGTGGGTCAGCCGCACTGCCGGCCGGTTTTTGCCCTCCTGGACGAGCTCCGCCCCGGTGATTCCCAAATCCGCGACCCTCAGCAGTTCGTTGATCCGTCGTGCGCGGCTGCCGGAGAGTTCCCGCAGGGTGAACTCCTCCCGCTGCTCCCGCTCGTCCTCCGGGTTGATGATCCACAGATTGCGGCGGAACCAGTGGAAGAGCGCCGAGAGTTGCGGGTGGTTGTCTGTACCAGCCGTGGACAGGACCAGCGCGTCAGACCGTGTGCGCGTGGCCAGTTGGGTCCGGCCCTTGACCCGGCTACCCGGCCACTCGTACACCTCAGCTCGCGAGGCGTCGCGGTCCAGCCACACTTGACGGTGACCGCGGGGATAGCTGTGGATCCACTCGGCCTCGACGCGCCTTGAACTCAGCTCGAATCCGTACGTCCAACGAACCTCGTCCATCACAAGGTCGACCTCGAAGAAGCTCGGCTCGGTCTCGCTCTTGGAATCGAGTTTGAAGGGTTTACGCGGGATTCCCTCGAATGACGCCCAGTGGGCATAGGAGTTGAGGACCGCCGCACGCATGTCGGTAAGCGCGGCGAGAACGTTCGACTTCCCCGAGGCGTTGGCGCCGAAGATGCCGACCAGTGGGAAGACTGCGGCGGAACGGCCCCCGCCGAGTCCTGTCTCCCGCGCCACCGCGCTCGGCTCGTGTTCGGAGACAACGAAGGACAGTTCCTGCTCGTCACGTAGCGACCGCACGTTGGCAACACGGAATCGGAGCAGCACGCCGTCCCCCTTTCTCTCTGGCTAGAGTAACTGTCCGATCTTCCAGCGGCATTATCCCGGCGACGATCACAGGTCGATCGGGCGCACTTTGCCCCATTGATCTGGTCGGTATGACTGGTGCGCGGTGTTTCCGATGCTCCCAACCCCTGCGTATCCGTCAATGGATCATCCTCGGCAGAAGTAGGGTGGCGAGGCCGGAGAACATGCCCACCAGACGTTAGTACTGATCGGCAGTCATGACCTGGACGGTACATTCGCCGTGCTCGCCCCCTGCGGCACCTGCCCGGACGAGCCAGCCTGACGTGTGCGGGGAAGTACCCGAGTCACCCGATGGCAACCCGACCCGGAGCGCAAGGCCGCCAGGCCTGAGCACCGGAAGCGGGGCGGCAGCCCTTACGGACATCTCACGTGGTCTCCGGAAGTCTTCTCTCGGTCAAAGTTTGTGCCCGGTGGACGTCGGCGCGTGGGCGGCGCTGGCCGCGACCGGCCGAAGAGCCGCAGCGCGGCCAGCGA